>CAVHFC010000019.1:5916-22808 GCA_963635025.1 Eubacterium sp. CAG:786 | reverse complement strand
CAGTGAGCGCCTTCGGCGCACTAAAAAGGGCTGAGCTCTCGCTCAGCCCCACGAAATCTTGCTGTACGCGGTGTTTGGTCCTGGAAAAACCTTGCTGCAAATGAGCGGTCCTCTTGCAGCAAGGTTTCGTGGGCGCGAGCTACCAGCTCGCACCTTAATCGAAAGCACGAAGTGCGTCACTGTTCTTTGCGCGGGGGCGGTAACGGCTACGGTTGGGAAGGGCGATGCATCCCTCATTTTGAAAACCTCTACCTGCCCCGCTAATCCTCATTCTCGGCGAGCAGCTTGCGCATGGTTCCGCCGCGGCGGCCGACCACCAGGTAACCGACCATTGCCAGCACCGCCACGAACGCCATGCTGATGAACAGGCCGCGGTATCCCAACACCGGCTCGACGGCGCCCAGCACCAAAGGCCCGATGCCCACACCCACGTCCAGGAACATGTAGAACGTGCTGTTCGCCAGGGCGATGCGGCTGTCGGGCGCCATGCGCACGCACAGCGCCAGCGCGCTCGACTGGATGGTGCCCACGCCGAACCCTAAAAGACCGGCGGCCACCAACATGGCAACGGGATGGTGCACGGTCGAAAGCAGCGCCATGCCGACGATAAACGACAAAAACGAGGGGATCATCACATACTTATCGCCCTTCACGTCGAACAGCTTCCCAGTAAACGGCCTGGTCACAAAGGTTGCGATGGCGTACACGACGAAGAAGAAGCTGCTGGCAGTTTCCAGCCCCGCTTCGGCGGAAAACGGCGTCAAGAACGTCAGCAGGCTGGAATAGCAGAAGTACAGCACCGCGCAGGTGCCCGAAAGCGGCATGATGGTGAACTCCAAAAAGTCCTTCCAGCTGAACTTATGCTTGCGCACGCGCGCGGCTTTCGCCACGGCCGTCGCACGCGAGGAGGCGCGGCGTCCTTCCGGCACTTTCAGTAGGATGACCGATATCAAGTTGCCCACCGCGATGAACGTCGCCGCCGCGAACAGCAGCTGGTAGCCGGCCACCTGGGTGAGGAACATTCCCAGAAACGGACCGACCGCCGCGCCGACGGTAACGGAGAGCATGTAGTAGCCGATGCCTTCGCCCTTGCGCGAATTCGGCACGATGGATGTGACGATGGTGCCCACCGTCGTGGAGCCGGCGCCGTAGCAGAATCCGTGGCAGAAACGCAGCACGAACAGCACGCTCAAATCGAGCCCGACCAGGTACAACGCCGAAAACGCTACCTCGAGCGCCGACACGATGAGCAGCAAGCGCTTGCGTCCGACGCGGTCCATGATGCCGCCGGTGACCACGCGCGACACGAGCGCGCCGATGATGAAGATGCTCGCAGCTAAACCTGCGATGGAGGCGGGGGAGCCGTACTGCTTCATGGCGTAGTCGGCCACGACGACCATCAAGCAGTAATAGTTCGTCATGATGGCGAAATTCACGCCCGCCCCGAGGACGAAGTCCTTCGTCCAGAGCTTGTCTTGGGCCATAGTTTACGCGCTCGCCTTCTTCGACGGCTGGGTATCCTTCGCGATGAGCACGGCGACGGGCGATCCCTGCACCACAGCGTAGCTGACGCTGCCGAGGTAGCCCTTCACGCCGCCCTGGCCGCGGCTGCCCATGATGATGAGGTCGCAGCCCTCGTCTTTAGCGCACTTGATGATCATGGAAGCGGCCGATGCGGAAGCGCCCTTCAGCAGGCGCGCACGAGCGGCGTTCGGCATCTCGGCGGCGAGGTCCTCCATCTCGTGCAGCACCTCGGTAGCTTCCTGCATCAGCGCGCCTTCCGCGCCCGTGCCCATGCCGATGATCGGCACGATATGCACGAACAGGATCTCGGCCTGCGGATTCTGCTCGGCAATCGCGCGCGCCAGCTCGAGCGCCTTGTGCGACGGCGTCGATCCGTCGTAGGCCACCAACATCTTATTCACCCACATGCTCATGGAATAACCCTTTCGAAGTTTTGCCCCTTGACCGTTTGCGTCCGAGGCCCCTTGCCTGCGTAGGTAACGAAACGGTAACAGCAAGACGAGATTGTAGCGCGCATTCGTGACGGTTTTGTCATGCCGTCACGGCTTTATGCGGTTTCCTTCGCGATTTTTGGGGCAAAAAGTTTGATATGTGGGATTAATTGTCGGTTTGCCCGGCGCGTCGTCGCCTTTGCGGCCTCGTATTCTCTGTTATGGCAGCAGCGTGCTTCTGTAGGGTCGATCGCAAGCGCTCGCCGCTACCGGTGTCGGGAGGGGAGGCGTGCGGTCTTTGTTTCCAACGTGTTAATTCGCGTGGCTTTTGGATGCAACAGGCTCCGCATACCGGATAGTCCGGAAATTCCGCCGGCGTTGGGTGTAAAGTGAACCGCGAGCATTATCTGCACGTTTTCACGAAGGAGCATCACAATGACGGTCGAGAAGAAGGACCTGGATTGGGGCAGCTTGGATTTCGGCTACCACATGACCGATTACAGCTACGAAGCCCATTGGAAAGACGGCGAGTGGGATGAGGGCGGCCTGACCACCGACCACGACCTGCATCTTTCCGAGTGCGCCGGCATCTTCCACTATTGCCAGGAAGTTTTCGAGGGCCTGAAGGCCTACACCACCGAAGACGGCTCCATCGTGTGCTTCCGCCCCGACATGAACGCCGAGCGCATGTTCGACTCCGCCGAGCGTCTGGAAATGCCCGGCTTCCCGAAGGATAAGTTCGTCGAGGCCGTCAAGCAGGTCGTGAAGGCCAACGCCGCCTGGGTGCCGCCGTTCGGCTCGGGCGCGACGCTGTACGTTCGTCCGTTCATGATCGGCTCGGGCAAGGTCATCGGCGTTGCTCCTGCGCCGGAATACACCTTCCGCATCCTGGTCACGCCGGTGGGCCCCTACTTCAAGGGCGGCCTCAAGCCCATCAAGCTGCGCGTTTCCGAGTACGACCGCGCCGCCCCGCACGGCACCGGCAATATCAAGGCCGGCCTGAACTACGCCATGTCGCTGCGCCCGACCATGGAGGCGCACCGTGAAGGCTATGCCGAAAACGTTTACCTGGATAGCCAGAGCCGCACCTACATCGAGGAAACCGGCGGTGCGAACATCCTGCTAGTGAAAGAAGACGGCACGCTGGTGGTGCCGCAGTCGCACACCGACTCCATCCTGCCTTCCATCACGCGCCGCAGCCTGGTGCAGGTGGCGCAGGATTTGGGCATGACCGTCGAGCAGCGCCCGGTGACCTGGGAAGAGGTTGTCGGCGGCGCGTTCGTCGAATGCGGTCTGTGCGGCACGGCGGCCGTTATCTCCCCGGTCGGTCAGATCGACAACAAGGTGTACGGCGCCGACGAGACGGTCACGTTCCCGGCCGGCTGCACGGAAATCGGCCCGGTCATGAAGAAGTTGCGCGAAACCCTCACCGGCATCCAGGACGGCGCCGTCGAGGACAAGCACGGCTGGGTCTGCAAGATCGACGTCGACTAGCAGGCAGGTTCGCTCGGGCGGTCGCTCGGAGCGGTCGCCGCAAATGAGATAGCAAAACCTTCGCAAACGAAAGGCGGACTCGCGAATGCGGGTCCGCCTTTTTTGTCGTCGCTATCCCTGTACAGGCGAGTTTTCCTGATTGCGGCGGTTGTCCCAGGTCACGTCGTGTTCTTTGTAGTAGTCGGGCGCGTCGTTGCCCGATGAACTGATGGGGTCGGTGCCGGTGATGGTGTCGGCGATGTCGCGCACGAACTTCATCAGCAGGTTGGAATCGTCCTTGTCGAGCGTGTCGAAGTCCATGGCGAACTCCACCGCGCCGCCCACGATGTCGTCGGTGCATTCGGGATCGTCGCCATCGAGCCAAATGACCACCGTGTACTTATCGACGTTGCCCACCTGGAAGTTGTCCTCTTCATAGGTGCACACCGCAGAATCGGATGCGAAGCTCGTGCAGCCCTGCTCGGGATTACCGTCGGCAGCGGCAGCGGCGTACACCGTGGCCTCGCCGTTCTTCCATACCTTCACACGCGCCGCCTTCTCCACGCCCTTCGACGCGGACGCGATTTTCACCGTGGCGGCATAGTTGAGATCCACCTTGCCGGCGTTGCGGATATAGAACGTGTATGCGACGTAGTTCTTGCCGTTGTGGCTGCCGTCGATGTCGTTGAGGTTGTCGGGCAGGTCCTCGGCGGCGATGTTGGTGCCGTTGGAAACCACTTCTGCCTGCAGGCGCGCGGTGGCATCGCTGAAATTCGGGTCGTCGGCAATGGCCACACCGTAGCGGAACAGCTCCAGGCGGTTCAAGTTGATGGTGAAGTTGCCCATGTTTTCCTGCATGAACGCGAAGGCGAACAGCGTGCAGAACAGCAAAATGAGGGCGATGAGGGCTTTCTGCATGGTGCCCAGGCGCAAAAGGGCGGTCCCGATGCGCTGCATGCGTCGCTTGGGCTTGAGCGCGGCCGTGATGGCCGCGATGTCCTCGGGGTCGAGGTCGTCCAGCCCTTCGATGCCGTCAAGCGCACCGGCGGGGGTCATTTCGTCGGCTTGCGCCTTCCCGACAGCCTGGGACTTCGCGTCCCCGTTCTTTTTCCGCTTGAAAATCGCCATGGGCTACAACTTGTACTTCGTGCGGAGGTGGTCGATGTATTCGCTGAACTCCTCGCGCTCCAGGTCGTCGGCGAAACGCAGCTGGATGCCGCAGATGTTGCGGTAAAGGCTGCCCTTAGGCGCGCGCCGCACCCAGCATGCGATTCCCAGCTGCGGCGCGGCTTCGTAGGTTTGCCCCTCAAGGGCAACCGGCGGCAGCATCACTTGCAGCGCTTCTCCGACCTCGGGGTAGTCGTTGACGTAAAGTGCCATACCGCCTGCGGAAACGTCGGCGGTCATCGCTTCTTCGGTTTCGGTGGCGCCCGATGCGAGGTCGCGCGTGTAGGTGAGGTGCATGGAGATCTTGAAGCGCTCATCGCGGCGCTTGAGGAACACGCGCTCTTCGGCCACTTTGCGCATTTTCCAAAACGTACGGATGCCGGCCTTTTCGATGGTTTCGGGGTACGCGGCGATCACGAACGGATCGGCGCCGACGGTGTAGCGCAGGTGGAACTTCTGGCTGATGTCGAGTTCAAGGGGCTTACCGTCGGGAGCGGGGATGGTCATGAGGAAGTAGGCGTCGTCGATGGCTTTTTTGAACGTGGCCATCATGTTGAAGTCGGTTTGCTGGCCCACAGGCGCGTCGAACGCAACCTCCAGCTTCGTCCCCGGCTTTATTTGCAGCTCAGCCATGTTCCTCTTCCTCAAACGATTATCCGTTCACGTCATTATATACGCTGGCAGAGCGAACGGGGACGACTTGCCGGCCAGCGTTTCGCTTGCCCCGCTGGGTTGACGGGCGCTTCATTTGCGGCGGAGTTGGCTTGGCCGTTTTTGGTTGCAAATTGACGGACGACGATCCGTGCGCGCGGCGCTTACAGAAACTTGTCCAGCTCTCGGTCGACCTTGGCCTTGCGCTTGATCTTCGGCTTCATGATGGCGTGCCCGCGGCAGATGACGTGCTTGGGCGTGCGCAGGGCGCGCAGGTCGTCAAGCGGGTTCTCAGCAAGAACGATCATATCGGCGCTTTTCCCGACCTCGATCGAACCCGTCTCATCCGCGATGCCGGCAAGCTTTGCGTTGCCGAGCGTGGCCGTGTGCAGGGCCTCGGCACGCGTCGCGCCGACGAACTTCTCGAAGTAGACAAGCTCGCGCCAGAAGTCGTACTGGGTGATCCACGGGCATCCCACGTCGTTGCCAAGCGCTACGGGAATTCCCTGTTCACGCGCCGCTTTTGCGTTGTTGACGATGCCCTTGAACACCACGTTGCCGTTGAACTGCTCAACTTCGGTTGCATTCGTTATGCTGCGATCGAACAGCGCATAGGGAAGTGCCGGCGAAATCGTCGTGCAAACGAAGGCGCCGCGATCCTTGTACAGTTGCAGGATCTCGTCGTCACAGGTGGCACCGTGCTCGATTGAATCGACCCCGCATTCAAGCGCCGTCCGCACGCCTTCGGGCGATTCGACGTGGGCCGCCACGATGAAGCCCAGCCCGTGCGCCTTATCGCAGACGGCGCGGATCATCTCGGGCGGCATCTTCATCTCGCCCGGGACACCCTTTTCCTTCGCGTCCATCACGCCGCCGGTGATCATGAGCTTGATGAGATCGACGCCCTGGGCGCGGGCGATGTCAACCTGCAGCAGCGCCTCAGCGGTGCTTGAGGCCGCGATGGCCACCGACCCGGCCATGTGCCCGCCGGGAACGGATATGCCCTGGTTGGCCGCCAGGATACGGGGAGCTTCGATGGTTCCGGCGGCGCCGTCGCGCCGAGCGCGCGTGTCGAAGTCGGCCAAGCCGCCGACGGTGCGGATGGTGGTCACGCCGCTGTGCAGTTCGAGCCGCGCGTATTCGCAGACGAGCTTGTAGGCGACGTTTCGCGTGAGGTTCGTCGACATGATCGCGTTGACGAGCGCCTCGTTGTCGCGCTGCTTCTTCTGAGGCTTGCCGTTGCCCGCAAGATGCACGTGCATGTTGATGAGCCCGGGGGCAAGCCACGAGCCCTTCAGGTCAACGACATCGCAGCCTGCGGTGTCGGCTTGGGAAGTGGGGGAAACCTCGGCGATGCGCCCGTCGCGCACAACGACGGCGTGATCTTCAAGGACGTGCATGTCGCGCGTGCCGTCGAGCACGTTGGCGTGGATGTAAGCGACGGGTTGCGCGCCGGAGTGCTTCGACGTTGACATGGTTTCCTTTCCTTCCCTCGCCGGTTCGCGTTCGGCTCGTCGACCTTAATCCTTCTTCTTGAACTTCAGCTTCACGGGGGTCCCCGTCAAGTCGAACGACTTGCGCAGGCGGTTTTCCAGGAAGCGCTCGTAGTTGTCGTTGATAAGGTCGGGGCGGTTCACGAAGAACGTGAATTGCGGCGGGCAGGTGGCCGTTTGCGTGACGTACTTCATGCGCAGGACCGCCTTGCCCTTCGAAACGGTGTGGCCGCCTTCGCGGATTTCCCCAAGCCAGACGTTGAGCTGGTTGGTGGGGATGGTCTTGCAGAAGTTGTCGTAGGCAACGTTCACGGCTTCCCAGATGCGTCCGACGCTCTTTCCGGTCAGCGCGCAGGTGGCCACCACCGGGGCGTAGCCGACGAACGTCATGCGGTCAGCGATCTTCTCGCGCACCTCGGCCTTGGCGTCGGGGCCTTCCACCAAGTCCCACTTGTTCAGCACGATGACCATGGCGCACTGGCGGTCGGCAGCGAATCCGGCGACGCGCTGATCCTGGTCGGTCAGGCCGATGGAGCCGTCGATGACCAAAAGCGCCACGTCGGCGCGGTCGATGGCGCGCATGGCGCGCACGAAGCCGTAGTACTCGACATCCTCGTCGATCTTGCTCTTGTTGCGCAGACCCGCCGTGTCCACGATGGTGTAGCGCTGGCCTTCGTGCTCGATGATGGTGTCGATGGCGTCGCGCGTCGTGCCGGCCACGTCGGAGACGATGGAGCGCTCATCGGAGGTTAGACGATTGGTGAGCGAGGATTTGCCGGCGTTCGGGCGGCCGATGATGGCGATGTTGATTCCCTCTTCCTCGTTCGCGTCGGGCGGAAGCTCGGCCTTCTTCAGCTCCTCGACCACGGCGTCGAGCAAGTCTCCGGTGCCGTTGCCGTGCACCGCCGACACGGGCCAGGGGTCGCCCAGTCCCAGCTGGTAGAATTCCCACACCTCGTCCATGCGCGAGGGGTTGTCCATCTTGTTGACGGCCAAAAACACCGGTTTTGAGGTTTTGCGCAGCACGCGCGCCACTTCCTCGTCGTCGGACATCACGCCCGTACGGCCGTCCACGATGAACACGATGACGTCGGCTTCCTCGACGCCCGCGAAAGCCTGGTTGCGAATGGAGCTCTGGAAGGCGTCGTCCTCGTTCATCTCGATGCCGCCGGTGTCGACGAGCTTGAAGTTCACGCCGTTCCAGTCAGCGATATGGTAAGAGCGGTCGCGCGTGACGCCGCGCATCTCGTGCACGATGGCCTCGTCGGCCTGGGCGATGCGGTTCACGAAGGTGGACTTGCCGACGTTGGGCCGTCCAACAACCGCCACGAGGGGCAAAGGCATAGCAGTTCCTAACTGTTGAGTGAAACGAAAGGCGCAGCTAGCGGGAAAAATCCCCGTCGCGCGCCATATCGACCAATTCCCGCAGGAATTCGGTCGCGTTACAGGATACCACGCTCACCTGCGCGCCTGACGCGTTCCGCATATCTTCCAAGGAGGCATCATCGAGCGTGACGCCGTTGTCGTTGAAGATGACCTTGGGAACCACGTAGACCCATCCTGGGTTGGTTTTGGCGTCGGCGCGGATGGCTGCGGAAATGTCGCACGAGCACAAAAGCCCCGTCACGTCGACGTTTCCGCCGAAGAACTCGTTCTTCACGAACAGCGGCTTGACCACGTTGGCAAGCTCCGTGCGCTCGAATAGCGGGGGGAAGAACGATCGCGTCGCATAGCCCGAGATGTAGCGCACGCGCACGCCCGCTTCGTGCAGCGCGGCCGCCGCCTCGCCCGGCTGCCCGGCCGCTTCGGCGCGCTCCCAGTCGTCGACGAAGCTGCGGATGATGCCCACGCCGTCCTCGAACATGCCGAAATCGCCGTATGCGCTGGTAGGAGGCAAGTTATCCAAGATTGTGGAACCGTATGCGTTGTGATAGAACTCGTCGGCGGCGAACGCCCACAGATGCCCGCGCTCGGCAAGGGCTCGCTGCTGGATGGGCACGATGGTGTCCATGACCGCCTTCGACGATACAGGGTCGTTGAAGCTTTTCGTGAAGCAGGTTTGGTGCTTCGTGAACCCTAGCGGCACGATGCAGATATCCAGGATGCCCGGGCGCACGTAGGCCCATTCCAAGGTTTCGCGTAACACGTCGCCATCGTTCTCGTCGGGCATCAGCACGATCTGCGCGTGGAATTCGATGCCCGCCGCCAGCAGATGTTCGAGCACTTCGATGCCGCGGGACGCATGGCGCCCGATGATGCGCCGGCGCACTTCAGGGTTCGACGCGTGCAGCGACAGGCGAAGCGGGCTGATGTGCTGCTCGATGATGCGCGCCTCGTCCTCGTCGGAGAGGTTCGTGAAGGTGACGAAGGTGCCGGAAAGGAAGCTTAAGCGGAAGTCGTCGTCGCGCAGGGTGAGCGAGGGGCGCATGTCGTCGGGCAGCTGGCGCATGAAGCAGAAGATGCAGGCGTTGCGGCATTGCTTGACGCCGTCGAACACGACGCCCTTGAACTCGAAGCCCCATTCCTCGCCCTCGTAGCGCTCCAGCTCGACCTCACCGGCGTCGCCGTCGGTGTCGATGTAGCCGATCGTGATGACGTCGTCGGCGGTGAGCCAGCGCCAGTCGATCATGTCGCGCACGGGCTGCCCGTCCACCGAGGTGATGATGCAGCCGTGCGTGAAGCCGGCGTCGTCGGCGGGGCTTTCGGGGATGACGGATTCTATTTCGGCGCGCGGCTCGCAGGAGCGTTTGCGTCCTCGCCCCCGCTTCGATGCTTCGACGGCAACGTCTTCGGGAGGGTATACGCCCATGCTCACACCGCCTTTCGCACGCTTGGATGCCGGAGCGTTTCGCGCCGGCTTGATGATCGATCAAGCGGAATGGTACCGCATCGGCGCGCGCCTGCGGAAATTTTCAAATGGATTGCCCGTTACGGGAAAATTTCGCAGCCAATGCGACGTGCCCGTCTACGGAACATGGTTCACGCTTTCGGGGCTCATAAAAGGAGGGCCGAGCTTTCACTCGACCCTCGCTGATTCCGATTGCGACCTTTTAGCTTTTCCGGTCGTAGCCCATCGGTTTTTGTCACAGCCTGCTAACCGTCTGCTTTACTCCTCCGCGGATTCCTTGGCTGCCTTCGCTGCCACTCCGGCGGCACCGACCGCTACTGCCGCCGCTGCTACGGTCGCCGCGGTCAGGCCGTCGCCTGTCTTTGCCGCGGTCTTCCCGGCACTGTTGGTTCCGCCGGAGCCGTTGCCATTGCCGCCAGCGCCATTACCGCCAGCGCCATTGCTGCCAGTGCCGTTGCCTTTGTCGTCAACCGGCGTGCCCTTGCTGCCGTTGTCGATGGGCGTCTGTTTGCCTTCCACCTCGTACTTCGCGGGCACGGCGGTAAAGCCGCTGGCCGCGCCCGAGGCTTCCTGGGCTTCGAACGCAAGCGTGCGCCCTCGTGGATCGACCACCTGCTGCGCCGATGCGCCGAACAGAGATTCGGAGAACTCGTCGGCCTCAAGCCACGACAGATGCTCCGCCTCGGCGCACAGCACGGCCGGCTCCTCGTCTGTTCCGGCAAGCGCCGCTAAGGACGCTTTCGCTGCCGTGACGCTCGCAAGAACCGATTCCGCCGACGCGTCGTTGGCGTAGGGGTTCGAGCGCGGGTTGCTCAGGTGCACCTCGAACTCCGTCGAGCCCTCATGGCCTTCGGGCATCGTGAAGCTGAAGCGATAGGTCCTCCTGAAGCCGGGCCACAGGATGCCCGAGGTGTCGCGGATGTCCTCGACCAGCTCGGCCTTGATCGTGCCGTCGGCGTTTTTCAGGGGCACCTCGTTTTCGTCGCGCACGGTGTGGTAGTTCTCGGCGCAAGGCTGGTAGTACTCGCGCAGGTCGGAGTAGGGCTGCTCGTGAACAACCTCGCCCGACTCGTCGGTCACGGTGACGGTGAAGCCGGTGATCAGCGCGTTGCCCACATTGGACACGTCGACGTAGAAGCCGACGATGCTGCCCGGTGCGGCGAACGGCGATTCGCTCTTCACGTCCTCGCACTGGATTGCCAGCACGTCGGGTACCGAAACCTGGTACACGTCGCACTTCGCTGCCTCGGCGTCGGTGACGGACGCCATCACGAAGTCGCGCTTGCCGCCCGAGCAGGTGAGCACGTCGACGTTGTCGGGCGGGAACGCCAGGCGCGCGACGGGGTAGAACTCATGGTAAGCGCCAAGCGATTCGATCCAGCGCGACTCGAACAGCTGGTAGACGGGTTCGGCGACGGTGCTCGTCAGCGACGATCCGCCGAAGTTCGCGCCCGTTCCGGCGTTGTAGTGGGTGGCGCTGTAGAATTCCGCACCGCCGGCCAAGCGCTCGGCCGCGTCGTCGTCGAGCGCCGACCCGCTCGGCGCGCCGTCGTTGATATGCACGGTGTACAGGCGCTTGCCGTCCGCGGTGGCGATGCAGTCCGACTCGGTGGAGTAGCCGTCAACCTCGCCGGCTATGATCTTGTGCGTGGTCGGGTCGAAGCGCACGACGTTGTTCTTCTTTTCGCGTACCACAGAGCTCTGCTGGAAATACGTGAAGGCAACGTCGGATGCCTCGTGCTGGCGGCGCGCGAACGAAGTGGCATCGTCGACCGTAACCTGGTCGTCGCATTCCATTTCAGGGCCGTCGAACCTAAAGGAGCGCACGAAGCTCGTGCTGTCGTTTTCGCCGATGGTGCCGCTCCATGCCAGGATGGTGTGCAGGCGGCTGTCGTAGACGCCCTCCGAGATATAGGCGGATTCTTCTTCGCTGGCAACCTCGAACGTGCCCTTGACCAGGTCACGGTTCGACACCGGGAACGCCACGTTGGTGTTCCCGGCAAGCGCCAGGTCGAGGTTCTTCACGTACAGGCCGAGCATGTTGAGAACCGTCACGTAGATGCCGCTTTCCTCCTCGCTTCCCGGCTTGTCGTGGAAGTAGTAGAAGCAGCAGCGACGGCCCTGCACCCAGCCCGTTGATCCGCCCGAGCCGATGCTCTTCTGGATGATCGCGCGCGGATGGTAGGTGGCCACGCCCTCGTCGAGCTTCGATTTCAGCGACTGCACGTACACGGGGATGCCTGCATCGACGCTCCACACCACGAAGGTGATGAACTGCCTGGAAACGGCCTCTTCGTAGGAAAACTCCTCGTCGCCTTCAGCGAGGATGCTCGTGATGGCGAACGTCACGTAGGTCATCTCGTCGAAGTCCGCCGAACCGGGATCGACATGCACCTCGTAGTCGAAGTCGACGTCGTGGCGATTTTCCGGCGCCACGCCCTTGATATCGAAGTCGATGATCTGCTCTTCGGCGAACTCGTGAGCATTGGCGTCCCAGGGGCGCAGGCATATGCGACTGCGAGCGTAGGTGTTATCGCCGGAGGGAATCTTGGCGGTCACCAGGCGCGTCATGACGGTGTGGCGCTCGGGTTCCACGTTCGGGCGCGGGTAGGCCGACACGGTGCGCAGGCGCGTGTTGCTGTAGACGTCCTTGTAGATGACCTTCTGCTCGCAAGGCACCAGGCCGAGGTGCGGGTTGTAGGTGCTGACCTCGGCGAAGTCGTCTTGCGTGCCCGTCTGGGCAAGATCGCTCGTGCCGGTGAAGCCGGCCCTGAGCTTGCCGCCTTCCGAAAGCGCCGCATAGGGGTTCGCGAACCCGGGCGCGTCGTCGGAGCCGGGCGTAACGAGAACCGGCCCTTCGGGGGCGCGCAGGCGCGTGCGCGTGTAGGTGGCGGGGGAGGTGGCTTCAACGGTGATTTCGCCATCCGCGGTGGCAAGGGTCTTTTTCCCGGCGGTGAACCTTGCCGAGTCGTTCATGGTTGCCTTGTATTCCGCCGCCGCGCCGAGCGCTTCCTGCGTGAACATCTTCGCGTCCGAGAAGTCGATGTTCTTGAGGGCCTCCATCATGTTGAGCTGGGCGCTCGCAAGAGCCGACGGTATTCCCTTATCGGTGTCGACAAAGGGGTAGTACCACGGTTCGGGCCAAATCGGGATTGCTTTGGAGCAGATGATCGACTGGAGGACGACCTGCAGGTTGGCTTCGACCCATAATTTGGCATGGAGTATCGTCTTAGGCGAGCTGGCATCGAATGCGAGAGTCAGCATGACCTTGAAATAGCCTCGAAGGCCGATTCCGAAAATCCCTCTGAGTCCAACGGCGGCCGTCATGCCCGCCTCGGCGCAGATGACGAACAGGAACTGCATGGCGAAGTCGCCGGCGTAGTGGTGATTCCACTGCAGGTTCTTGAACCAGTTATCGAAGGCCGCCCCGGCGGTAAGCCTTGCCTGCACAAACACTTTCCAGTCGAAATTCCAGTAAAAGGGAACATAGAGAAAGACGACTTGAGAGCCGATGGACCCATCGACGCCGATCTTGAAGGCGGCGCCGAAGTCGAACGTGCCCTTGGTCTGCCCGTCCGACACCTCTTCGCAGGTGCCGAATCCCAAGAGCGTGAAATCCATTTGGGCGGTGATGGTTCTGGTTATGCTCGAGGCGCCGCTCCACAGGTTGTTGCTTCCCGCTCCGGCATACGCTTGCTTGTCGTTGGCCCAGCTGTCTTTGAAGGTCTTTTGCAGGTTGGAAAAACCTTCCGACATCCATCTGCCACCGCCCCACTTAAACGCTTGCTCGGGGGTTTTATTTTCGCCGTTAACGGACTTGTACGCGGTGAAGGTTCCGATGGTCACCGAAATGCCGAAATTGCCGAAGGGGTCATCGAAGATGTCGACGGGAAACCCGGGGATGCCCAGATAGAACGTGTCCTGCATGTCGAACAGCCAGTTTATCAAGCAGTCCCAGCGCTTTTCATTCTTGCCATCCGGGTCGAACGCAACGGTGAGCGCCATGCTGTCGTCAAGGCCGCCCTTCGCCACGATGGCTTTGACGAATTCGATGGCCAGCGTGGCGCTTCTTGCAGCTTCCCCTTCGGCGCTGAACCAGATTTTCACTTTCTGACCGGGCTCGATGATGCGCAGGTACTTGTCGGTGAACGTTGTCTTCGCGAGTTTCGGGGCGTCGGCGTCACGCGTGGCCGCTTGACGGGCGACTTCCTTGTCGTCGATGAACAGGGCGACCTGCACCGAGGCGCGCTCGTTCGCGGTGGCCACCTGCACGAAGAACTCGTGGTCGATGTCGTTGTAGTCGCCGACCGCCGCGGGCTCCCCGTTGTGCAGGGCATCCATGCCGTCGAGCGCCACGCAGCGCAGGTAGGCCGATCCGTCGTCGGCTTCGACGGGGATCTCGATGGTGTTTATGCGCACGCCGTCTTCATTCGCCGTCACGCCGGAGGTGATGATGGTTTGTGGGAAGAACACGTCGCGGCAGCCGTCGGCCGTGGCGAGCACTTCGCCGTAGAAGGAATACTGCGGCGCGCTGTCGTCGTCGCATTGGAAGGAAAGCGCGCGGACGTTGATGACGGCGAACCCGTCATCGTCGGTGGTGACGGAAACCTGCTTCTGATTGAACAGCGAGGTGACGGTGACGTTCACGCCGCCGACGGCGACCTTGCCGGAGTCGGTTTCGCGCATCGCCATGATGGGAACCTCTTCGCGGCTGAGCACGTAGATGCTGAAGTGGGTGTTGCCGCCTTCGTCGGCGTACGCGTTGACCCGGGTGCCCGACGCGAACGTGGTCGAGCCCAAAAACGTAAGCGTGCCGACGACCGCGGCCGCGCTCACGAACGAGCGGCGGGAAAGCACGGGATTGGCCGCGAGCGCGCAAGATGCGGCCTCAAGGTCGGTGAGCGCTTCAGGGTCGTGGGCGGTACGGGCGGTGTCGAGTTCGGTTCCAGCGTGGCGGAAGTCGTTGCGTTCGTTCCCCATGGCAAGCCCCTCTCTGGTATGTGCCGGCTTTCGCCGATTGTACCACCTTGAGAGGGGAAAATCGCTGGTAGAGAGGATATCGTAACGAGTTATCGATGCGCGGTTTTTCGGGGCTTGTCGGCCCCTGCGGCTTTGGCGCTATCGGCGCTTGCGGCGGGTGGGTCGCGCGCTGGCGGCTCGTTGCGCCGGCCTTTCGGCAGAATGCTGCCCGCGCTGCTGTGGGCGTCTCGTCGGCGAGGCTGCGTGCCCCGCGCCGGCCGCGTTCGCGGAACCAGCCGAACGCACGTCGTCCATCTTCCGGCGCACCCACTCGGTCGCACCGCCGCTCCGCGCGCTTGCCCCGCGTGCGCGACCGTTCTCGTCGACCTCGAACACCGCCTCATCGCCGATGCTTGCCGTGCTTCTGCCGGCAGCGGGCAGCGCGCGGGAAGCACGCGGCATCTCGGCGTTGGCGGTTTCCTTACCGGTCAGCTTGCGACGCAGGTCGGTTCTGATTGAAATGTATTCGCTGACCAGCAGCACCAATAGGATGCACATCACGATGAGGTAGCCGATGACCGCGCCGGGCAGCCCCGTGAAGTTCACCAGCAAAACCGGCACGAACAGGCTGAACCCGAACGTGATGAGGTAGAGCTTCGTCACGGCGCGCTGGCGGCGCAACACGGTGATGACCTGGTAGAGGAACTCGATGCCTGCGGTCACGCCGCCGGCGGCCAGCATGACGTAGCACAGCCCGCGATACGGCTCGAAGTCGATGCCGTAGAGGATCGACATGACCTTCAGGCCGATCCATCCCATGATGCCCGCCATCAAAAGCGTGATGACCACGATGACGCCCAAGATGATGAAGATGATCAGGTCGAAGCGCTTGCGCTTGGCGGGGTCGGCCCACGCGGCGGCCATGCGCAAAAGCAGCGGCTTGTAAATGAAACCGCTGGTCAGAAGGATGGCGTGAGCGGGGAAGTACAGCGCGTTGTAGTACAGCTGGTTGTCGTAGGCAAGCACGCCTTCCATGACGAACTTCGGCATGTTGTCGATGAGGTTGTACATGAACAGCGCCACGAACAGGGGAAAGCACTGCTTGAGCAGCCCGATCGCCCGTGTCGGTTCCAGCTTGCGCGACTTCGGCGTCTCCAAAAGCGTCAGCGGGAAGGTGAACACCGCAAACGTTGCCGCCGCCGCCACGGCCATGGCGATGGAGGCCGCGGCCACGCTGTGCGAGATGAGCAGCACGAAGCTGAACACCACGAGCGCCGCCAGCGAGCGGAACGCCTGCGACATGCCCGCCAGGTAGAGCTTGTCGACCTGCTGCAGGCGCCCCTCGTACACGTCGGCGAGCGCGTCGATCATCTTGTAGACGTACACGCCCATGCTCATGAGGAACATCTGGTCGGAATAACCGCGCAGCGAGCAGTACGCCACGCCGGCGACGAGCATGATGATGCAGGTGAGAATGCGATTGGCCTGGTAGTCGTTGAACGAGTATTCCTCGTCGAGGTCGGATGCTTGGAAGTTGCGCACGCCGTAGTTGCCCACGAACATGAGCAGCAGCGCCGTAACGAACGCCAGCGAGAACATGCCGGCCTGCTCGGCGCCGGAAAGCTGCGTCACCACGATGGTCAGCAGCGGGAACACGCAGCCCCAAAGCCCCACGCCCACCGTGTTCCAAATGTAGTCGCGTGTGGTGCGCCCGGCGGCGTATTCCGCCTCCTGTTCGGCGAGGGTGCCCTCGTTCACGGCGCCTAAGAGCCGGCTGCACCAAGCTTCGATGCGCCGGGTGATGAAATTCTTCTTGTGCGGCTTCGTGCCGTTGTTTTCGAAAATGCTCATGCGCGGCATTATACCGGCGCCGCCGCTCGCCCGCGGCGTTTCCACAGCACCGGCACGGCGGTGCGAAAGCGGAGCGCGACGGGGGTGCGACAGGCGACTCAGCGAGAAGTCTTTATCCTCTCATTTGGATAACTCACGCCTGCCCGATAGCGTCGATACGCAAGATGTCGCAAGCGTCGTTTGCCGCTTCAGGTCAAGCGAACGGTACATCCAAGCCCGCGAACGTGACCATTTGACCAAAATTGCAAATACATGGGAATTGTTCGGGGGGGGGGGTGCTCATGGTTCGTGTATACTCCAGCCCAGTGAACATTCTCGATTCAGCAGGAAGGCGCAGGGAGTGTCATGGGCGGCTTAAATCTTCTCATACTTGAAGACGATCCGGAGTACCAAAAGGTGCTGCGCGACATGGTGGCAACCTATCCGGGTTCCACCGGTCTTGTCGTTGACGTGATTTCAAGCATATCCACGCTCGAAGCGCTCGTTGCGTCCGGC
>CAVHFC010000019.1:3152-5364 GCA_963635025.1 Eubacterium sp. CAG:786 | reverse complement strand
TTCGTCGGGTTGAGCGTCTAGCATTCGTTGATGAGCCTATATACCTGCAATACGGCGCTTTTGGTGCTCGTCGCGGCGTGCTTCGTTGCTTCGACGGCGGTGCTCATGCATCGTTTCGGCGGGCGGCGGCGCACACAGCGAGCGGCGCAGCTGCTGTTCCCGATCAGTCAATTCTTGGTGGTGGAGTTGCTTGTTGTCTGCTGCATGGTCTACGAGCTGCCCATTTACGAGTCGGCGTTGTTCGCGTGCTTGGGCGTTTGCTGCCTGCCCATCGATGCGCGCCTGTTTTGGGCGCTCGACCGTTCGTTCGATGCGGAAACCGAGGAATTGCGCGCGGGCATGCTTGCCGAGCAGCTTTCGGCGCAGCAAGCGTGCCAGCGCCATGCGCAGGCCGAGGCGGCGGAGGCTGCGCGCGTGCGCCGCGCGATGACCGAGCAGCTCCGTTCGGCGGACGCCCAGCTTGATGAGCGCAGCGCCGCAGGTGCGACACGCGATTTGGAACGCGCGGTGACGCTTGTGGGAACGCGGGCGCTGCGCTTGTGCCAAAATCATGCGATCGATGCGTTGCTGCAGGTGAAATCCCATGCAGCCAGCGAATCGGGCATTGAATTCACCGTTGCTGCCGACGTTCCAGTTGACCTGAACCTACCCGAGGTCGAGGTGTGCGGCGTGCTGGCGAACCTGATAGACAACGCGATGAACGCCACGCGCGAACTTGAAGAGGGCGAGCGATTGGTGAAGGTTTCCGCGCGTGTGCGGGCGAACTTCCTGGTCATCGGCGTGCGCAACAGCTGTGCGGCGCAGGAAGCGAAGGGCGCGAAGGGCGTGACGCCCTCGACGCCTGCGACGCCTCGCAAATCGGAGGCGCCGTCCTTAAGCGTGCGCCACGGATGGGGGCAGGGTATCGTGCGCTCCATCGCCGAGCGGCACGGCGGCACCTTCGATGTGGCTCTCGACGACGAGGGCCTTTACGTCGCCACCGTCGTCATGACCATAGATGGGAACGGTGCGCGATGACGGAGCAGTATTCTCTATTTGAATTCGCGTTGATGGGCGTTGTCATCAACGCCATGTTCTACGGGTCGGAGCTTATCTACGCCTGGCTGATGACCAGGCTGTTCAAGGTTCCCAGCAAGTTGGCGTATTGGCTGGCGACCGTGGTGCTCATGGTGGCGACGCCCCTCATCCGCATCTACGCCCCTATGCCCGTCATCCTGCTGGTTAGCTTGGGTATGGTTTCGCTGCCAATCGTCTTTTCGGAGGGGTCCCTGGGGCGTCGTCTTCTGCTGACCGCGCTGGCGGTGGCGCTGAGCCTGCTGTGCGATGCTGCCACCGCTGCAACCTGGTCGACACTTACAGGGTTCACCGAAACCACGTACGAAACCGTGCTGAGGGCTCCGGCTCTGTTCGCCTCGTTGGAACTCATCCGCTTTGCCATTCAGCTGATCGTCTCCTGCGGGCTTATCTGGTTTGTCGAGCGGTTCTTCCCGGCGAAGGTTGCTGCGGTCAACGACGAGATCCCGGCGGTGCTGCGTCATTTCGCCTGGTTTCCCATCATGCAGTTCACCCTGCTTTCCATAGCGTTCTTCGTCATCACCTACCAATGCGGGATCAACGCGGTCATGAACCTGACGCTCTCGGTGATTGCCGGTCTGTGCGCCATCGTCGACGTTTTGCTGCTGCGGTCGTTTTCCCGTGCGAATCGCGCCTTTCGCCAGGCCGCGCGCGCCGAGTTGATGCAAGCACAGCTTGATGAATATTTGCGTTCCTATGAGCGAACCATGGAGCAGGTGACCGCCGCCGCGCGCATGCGCCATGACCTGCGAAATCAAGTGCAGGTGGTCTCGGCGATGGCTGAGCGGGGGGAATTCGACCGCGCGCATCGCTACGTGCAGGCGATGCTCGCCGAAGTGCAGCGCGTCGCGCGCGAGCAGGGCGACGACGATGTGGTAGGCTGAAGGCGTCTGCCGCGTGAGCGCGCGGCTTTTGTAGGGAACCTTCGCGAAGGGATCGCCATGCCAACTCCCGTGTCCGCTTCTTGCGCTTCTTCCGCCGAATTCGTTGCTGCTGGGAAACCCGTTGCTGGGTCTGCTGCGGCTGCACCCGCCGACGCGTTTGGCGAGCTTGGCGAGTCCGCCGCCGTGCCTGCGATCGATCCCGTTGAGCTGTTGCGAGCCCAGACCCCTGAGACGGGAAGGGAAATCGCCGCGCG
>CAVHFC010000019.1:0-2916 GCA_963635025.1 Eubacterium sp. CAG:786 | reverse complement strand
TGCGAGCCGATATCGACGCGCTGCCCGTCACCGAGAAGACCGGCGCGCCGTTCGCGTCGGAAAACGAGGGCGTCATGCATGCGTGCGGCCACGACGCCCACATGGCGATGATGCTCGGGGCGGTGCGCATCCTGCGCGATATGACCGACCAGCTGGCAGGCGAGGTGCGCATTATCTTTCAACCTGCTGAGGAAATTTCGATTGGGGCGCTTTCCATGATCGAGGCCGGGGCGCTTGAGGGCGTGGATGCCATCTACGGCGCTCATATTTGGAGCGAGGTCGATGCGGGCACGGTGTCGTGCGCGCCGGGGCAGCGCATGGCGAACACCGACTGGTTTCGCGTGGACATCGAGGGCGTGAGCGCGCATGGGTCGATGCCGCATAAGGGCGTCGATGCGATCGTCGTCGCCTCCGAGTTGGTGATGTCGTTGCAGGTGCTGGTCAGCCGCGATGTTTCGCCGTTCGAGCCGGTTGTGGTGACCGTGGGAGAGTTCCACGGCGGCGAGGCGCGCAACATCATGGCGGGGCGCGCGTATTTGACGGGCACGGTGCGCACCTGGTCGCGAGAGCTGCGCGCCGAGGTGCCGGGGCGGCTTGAGCGCATCGTGAAGAAGGTGGCGAGTGCGTTCGGCGCGAAGGCGACGTTCACGTTCGAACAGGGCAATGCCGGTTTGGCGAACGATCCGGCGTGCGCCGAGGTGGCGCGCCAGGCGGTGATCGACGTGCTCGGAGATGCGGGCGTGGCGGATTATCGCGGCACGCTTTCGGGTGAGGATTTCAGCGAATACCTGCGTTTCGTGCCGGGCGTGTTCTGCTTCGTGGGCACGCGGAATCCCGAAATCGGCGCGACCCATCCGCAGCACAGCTGCTACTACACCGTCGACGAGGACGTACTCGCGAAAGGAAGCATGGTGGCCGCACAATGGGCCTGCCGCATGCTCGCCTAACGGGCGCATCGTCAGCGACGAACGCCCTGCCGCTCTTCCGGTAAAAGTGTGGCGCACCTTCGGTGCTTTCGATTAAGGTGCGAGTCATGCCTCGCACCCACAGAAAAGCTCGCAGAGGCGTTAACCTGGCATCAAAAACGAGCCCGAGCCATGGTACCTGTGCGTTTACGCATGGGGGGGGAGACCCATCGGTTCGTTTGATCCTGCTACAAAAATTCGTGGGTGCGAGACATGTTTCGCACCGTATTTGAGAGCGCCTTTAGGCGCGACACACCATTTCATGCGTGCGGCAAATGCCTTTCGAGCACCGCTCCTCAACTCTTAAATCTCGGACAATTTTCCGTATCTGGCGGCATCGGTCCAATCTCTTCTTCAAGCGGTATAATGGCGGGCAGTTGTCATGCCAGCTTTGAGGAAAGGACGTGCCCATGCCGGAGATGATCTCCGTTGAACAAGCGCGTAACCTGGTGCTTTCTTGCGTTTCGGTGCTGCCTGCCGAAGTGGTCGACGTGCTTGACGCAGCCGGCCGCGTTGCGGCGAGCGACCTGGTGAGCGATATCGACATTTCCCCGTTTGCCCATGCCGCGATGGACGGTTTCGCCCTGCGCGCCGATCAGATCGCCTCCGCTGCCGAAGACTCTCCGGTTGAGCTCGACGTCATCGCCGAGGTGGCTGCGGGCGATGTGTTCGAGGGGGAAATCGGCGAAGGGCAGTGCGTGCGCATCATGACGGGTGCCCCGCTTCCCGCCGACGCCGATTGCGTGGTGAAGTACGAAGTGGTGACGAACCTTTCCGGCGAGGGAAAGCCGGGTGGATGCGTGGCGTTTTCCGCACCGGCCAAACTGCGCGGCAACGTGCGCGAGGCAGGCGAGGAAGCGCGCGCGGGTGAGGCCGTCGTGCATGCTGGCGAGGTTATCAACCCAGCTGGCGTGGGCTTTTTGGCCGGCTGCGGCGTCGTTGAGGTTCCCACGCCGCGTCGTCCCAAGGTTGCCATCATCTCCATCGGCTCCGAGCTGGTTGCGCCCACCGAGCTTCCCGGTGCAGGCAAGATCCGCAACTCCAACAGCTACGCGCTGGCGGCTTCCGCCCGTGCTGCCGGCGCCATCCCCACGGTCCTGCCCATCGTCGAGGACTCGCTCGACGCGCTCAAGGCCGCCGTGCTCGCCGCCACGCGCGAATACGATTTCGTGGTCACTTCGGGCGGTGCGTCCAACGGCGATTTCGACTTCATCAAGCCTTGCGTGGAGGACCTTGGCGAGCTCATGATGACGCTCGTGAACATGCGCCCGGGCAAGGCGCAGACCTTTGGCGTGGTCGGCGGCGTGCCGGTGTTCGGTCTTCCGGGAAATCCCGCCGCCGCGTATTGCGGATTCGAAATGCTCATTCGCCCGGCGCTGCGCAAGATGCAGGGCTACACGAACTTCACGCGCCCCGTCGTGCGTGCCCGCCTTTCGCGCGATGCGAAGAAAAACGACACGCGCCGCATCTACCTGCGCTCGACCATTTCCCGCGCGGCCGATGGCTCGTATGCCGTCGAGCCGGCGAAAAACCAAAGCTCGGGGCTGTTCGGCGTCATCCAGCGCAGCAACTGCCTGGCCATTCTGCCGGAAGGCGGCGAAGGTCGCACCGAGGGCAGCATGGTGGATTGCATCTTGCTGGACGTTTCCGAAGACGTGTGCCTGTAAGGAAAGACGAGGAAGGGTTGAAGCATGAGCGAGCATAATCACGAAACCGCGCCGTTGAGATTTGCGATCATCACGTGTTCTGACACGCGCGGTATGAAGCAGGACACGGCGGGCGCCGCGCTTGAGCAGCTGATCGCCGACAACGGGTGGACATGCGAAAGCCACGTGGTGGTGAAGGACGAGGTCGACCAGATCAGCGCCGCCATCGTTGCCGCCTGCGACGAGATTGACGCCGACATTGTGCTGACGTGCGGCGGATCGGGGCTTTCGCTGCGCGACGTGAC
>CAVHFC010000018.1:0-31363 GCA_963635025.1 Eubacterium sp. CAG:786 | reverse complement strand
GAGCTTCTTATGGATCAGCCTGTTGTTTCCCGTATTCTTCCCTCTGGTCGCAACGTTGTTGCCGCGACGCTTGCCGTCACGTTGATGATGCCGAATGCGGCTGCTTTTGCGTTCAGTGGCACGCCAAGCAATGGCCAGTCGACGAATGCTGATGCATTCTCGACCGCATCGTTGGCTTTCAGTGACCAGCAGAATCAGATCGACGAACTCGAATCGGCTTGCAACCAGGCGAAAGCCGAATTCGATTCCGCCGATGCCGCCAACCAGCAGGTTCAGGCAGATCTTGCTGCCGCTCAGAAGAAGCGCGACGATGCCGCTTCTTCGCTCAGCGATGCGCAAGCTAAGGACACCTCTGCCCAGGCTGCGCTGAAATCCGCGCAGGATGCGCAAACGCAGGCTGACAAGGATCGGGCTTCTGCGGCGGCAGGCGTTTCGTCTGCGAGCGCAGCCGTCGATTCCGCGAAGCAAGCAACGCAGGCTAAGCAGAGCGCCCTCGATACGGCCAAGAGCGCGCAGGCTCAAGCCGATTCGGTAAACGCCACGGCTCAAAGCAAGGTTGCAACGGCGCAGCAGGCGGCGAGCCAGGCGCAGGCAGCCTACGATGCGGCCAAGGCGAACGAGGGAACCGTCGAAGATTTCTTCACCTCGTTGGGGGACTCGTCGGCAAACGACCTCATCAACAACTGCAAGTATGCCAGTTCCACTCATTTGGATCAGGCAAATGACGCGACCAGTCTCGATAACGTCGCTCAGTCATTCCAGTTCATCAAAGAGTGCAACGCCATACGCAAGGCAAATGGGCTTAGCGAGCTGAAAGTTACGAGTGACATGATGGCTATGGCTATTGCCGATTGCAACTGGTCGAGCACCAACATCGACCATGCGAGGCAGTTCAATGTCGGCGAAAATCTTGCATGGGGCTACGGAACGAGCGCGTATCGCCTTAACGACTCCAGCAATCTGAGCAGTAACTCGAATCCTTTCAATGGGTGGTACGACGTTGAGAAAAACATCTACGACACTGGTGCCGATGGAGTAACGGGGCACTACGAGAACATCGTCAACACCAGCTACACGGTGACCGGGTTCTCGTACCGCGCCGGCGGAACGTATTCAACTACGTTTGGTCAGACGTTCTCCTGGTCATCCGGCAGCTATAAGTCCTACACCGTTTCCGAATACGAGGCGTTGTTCAACGCATGGCGGGAAAGCCGAACGGCCTCCGAGAAAAAGGCGTTGGAACTTGCGAATGCGGGCGTAACCGCTGCTCAGGAGGCAGCAAGCGTAACCCAGGCGCAAGCTGATTCCGCCGCTTCGGCCACTCAGAAGGCTCAGGAATCCTATAACGAATCCCTCGCTACGCAAAAGAAGGCCGAAGAGCAGCTAACGGCTGCACAGGCGACGTCGACGAGCGCCCAGTCTGCGTACGAGGCGGCGCAGGCGTCGGTTTCAAGCGCGCAGGCAGCGAAGGAGCAGGCAGATAAGGATCTCGCTGCGGCTCAAGAGACTTACGACTCAGCCGATGCTGCCTATGGCGAGGCGAAGAAGAAAGCCGATAGCGCTGCCGAGCAAGCCGCTTCGGCCGAAGCTGCCTACAACAACGCCTATGCTAGCTTCGCGGCGGCATGCGTTCAGGAGTCGTCCCAGTTCAGCGATGTGGATACGGGCGCGTGGTACGCCATGGGCGTGGGATATTGCGCCGGCAAAGGCCTCTTTGCCGGTTATGCCGGTACGACCTTGTTCGGCGTTGGCGATTCCATGACCCGCGCTCAGCTGGCCGTGGTGCTGTGGCGTCATTTTGATCCGGAAGATGCGGCAGTTTATAGCGAGGACGAGGCTGTGGGAACGGATACGGTTGCGGGCATTGAGGACCACCGCTTCTATACGGGAGCCGCAAACTGGGCCGTTGAGAAGGGCGTCATCAACGGCAAACTTGGCGACGATGGGCAAAGGGATTTCGCGCCCAACGATCAGGTGACGTTCGAGCAGCTTATCGCTATCATCGCTAACGCCTCAGGCGAAGATTTCGAAAGCACCAGCACCGGTTCGCTCGATCGCTTCACCGATTCCGCTGCGATTAGCGATTGGGCTCGAACCGCGATGGCGTGGGCAGTGGACAAGGGGTTGGTCAACGGCTCCGAAAATGCTGACGGAAGCCGTTCGATTCTCCCGGGCGCGAATGCTGCCCGCGAGCGCACGGCAACGGTTTTGATGAACGCCTTCCAAGCTGGCGTTTTGCAGTAGGGCTTCGTTTCGGATTGTTGTGTTTCGGCCTGCATCCCGGTTTTGGGATGCAGGCCGTTTTGCGTTTGTGGGGCGGTTTGGGGGGGTCGTCAGCAATTGGCCCCGGCTCGTTTTTGGGCGAGGCATGCCTCGCCCCTACACACAGATTCCGTGATTAAGTCGCATTGCTGGGCCTTGCCGCTCCGGCAGAATCCTCGGCGAGCTTTTCCCTAAAAACTTTACTCGCACAAGTCCGTATTGGAACTAGAACATACGTACGATTTCTGATATGCTTGGGTGTATGGAAGAGATTGAGACATATCGGATGCTTGCGGCGGCGGATGGCGCTGATCGTTTGAATGATGCGCAGCGCAGGGCGGTTACCGCGACCGAGGGGTTCGTGCGCGTTATTGCCGGTGCTGGTACGGGAAAAACGCGGGCGCTTACCGAGCGCTTCGCTTATCTGGTTAACGAGCTGGGGATTTTGCCGGGGAACATTCTTTGCGCAACGTTCACGAACAAAGCGGCCAATGAAATGCGCCAGAGAATCCGGCGTCTGGCTCACGATAACGACACCGGCTACATCAACACCTTTCACGGGTTTTGCGTCTCCGTGCTTCAGGAAGATTGTCATGCGCTTCAGTATCCGAAAAGCTTTCTGGTGCTCGACAACGGCGATATCGACGCCATGTTGCAGGTCATTTATGACGAGCGTGGTTTGACGCTTCGAGACATGACCTTCGCCAATGCGCGCGACATGATCGAGATGATCAAGCTCAAAGAACGCCCCGACTACTATCTAGACATGTTGGCCATGCCCATTGCTGATTTGCGCAGCGCCTACGACGGGGCGCAAACGGTCAAGGACATCATCTTCTATGGGTATCTGTATCAGGAAAAGAAGTGCTTCGGCCTCGATTACAACGATCTGATTACTTTCACTTTGTATCTGTTCGAAACATTTCCCGACATTTGCTTGAAGTGGCAGCAGCGCCTGGAATACATCATGGTCGATGAATTCCAGGATATCGACGACCCGCAATACCGGCTGATGGAGGTGCTTGCCGCCTTTCATAGGAATCTGTTCGTGGTGGGCGATCCCGATCAAACCATTTATACCTGGCGCGGTGCCAACATCCGCTACCTCCTGGATTTCGATAAAAGCCATCAGGAATGCCAGACTATCATGATGATGGAGAATTACCGAAGCACGCCCCAGGTTATCGAGGTGGTGAACTCGCTCATATCGAAAAACCGCGAGCGAATCGATAAGCGCCTGGTCGCATGCCGGAACATGAACGGCCCGACGGTATGGCATCATGCCGCCGATTCCGCAAAAGAGGGTACCTGGATTGTCGAGGGCATCGAGGCTCTTCATGAAAAAGGGGTTGCTTATCGCGATATCGCTATTCTCTATCGAGCCCATTACGCTTCGCGTCCTGTTGAGGAAGCGCTTTGTGCAGCGGACATTCCCCATATGGTTATGAGCGGCGTGCCCTTCTTTTCTCGTCGAGAAATCAAGGATGCCCTTTCTTATCTGCGTCTGATCGCCATTCAGGACGACTTGTCGTTTCAGCGGGTTGCCAATGTTCCGAAGCGCAACCTGGGGCAGCGTCGCATGGCGTTTTTGAGGCAATGGGCGGACGAACATGATTGCACGCTCTTCCAAGCCCTTGAGCAAACCGTTGACGATGACATCTTCAAGCGTACGAAGGCTCAGCAACTTCTTTCCTTGGTTCACCGCTTTCGTTCTTCGTTCGAGAATCGTCCGGCATCGGAGGTTCTTTCGGCTCTGCTCGACGAGAGCGGCTATGAATACATGCTGCGCACGGAGGGAAGCCAGGAACGCCTTGACAACATCGCCGAGCTTAAACAGTCGCTCTATGAGTTCGAAAGCACCTGCGGTGAAGAGGTGGGGCTTGCTGACTACCTACAGCATGTAGCATTGCTGTCGAACGCCGATGCCTTCGACCGGGCGCGCGACAAGGTAAAGCTGATGACCATCCATGCCGCAAAGGGACTCGAGTTCAAGCATGTGTTCGTCTGCTCGCTTTCCGAGGGAGTGCTGCCTTCGCGCAAAACGCAGACGCCGCAGGCTATGGAGGAGGAGCGCAGGCTTGCGTTTGTCGCCATGACACGAGCACAGGATGGGCTGTACCTTTCGGAGGCGAAAGGCTTTTCCCATCAAGGATCGCCTCGCTTTCCTTCGCGTTTTCTGCTCGACATCGATCCTTCCGCGATTCAATTTTCGAATCGTCCGAGCGATGCCGACTTGGAAAACGCGCGGGCTTCGTATGCCGTTGTCGATCGGTGGCTGTCCGAGCGGGCTCAGGCTGCGGCTATTTCCGTGGGTCAAAGGGTCCGTCATGCGGTATTTGGGGAGGGGAGCGTGGTCGGAATGGACGACCAGAAGAAAGCCTATATCGTTGAGTTCGACAGCTTGGACACGCCACGATGCATATCGTTTCGGGCGAAGTTGGAACCGGTGGCCCGGTAAGGTGCTTTTCGTCTGCAAGCTGCGTTAGTCCCGCTTGAACCGTTTCGTTAGGATACACTCGAAGTTATGAGCAAACCGGAATCATTTCAGCAATTCAATGCGGATCGGGGATTTGTCACGCCGGGCCTTCCGTCTGGTGACGACGGCAATGGGGTCAATTGCGTCGTGGAAGCTGCAGGCGTGGGCCCAAAGTACGTTCTTGCCGAATCGGACGCCGGCGTGTTGCATGAGAGCGTTCCTGAAAACGAATCGTTTGAAGAGAAGCTTGCGCGCATCAAGCGCGAACTCGACGCGGTACCTGCGCTTCCGGGGGTTTATCTGTGGAAAGATTCGTCTGGTCAGGTTATTTACGTTGGTAAGGCAAAGCAGCTGCGTGCGCGTATGCGCCAGTACGTGAATTTTCAGGATGAGCGTGCGAAAATCCCGTTGCTCGTGGAGCAGATATCCACCTTCGAATACATCGTCGTGGCAAGCGAGCACGAGAGCTTGGTGCTCGAAAAGAACCTCATCAATCAATACTCCCCGTGGTTCAATGCCGACTTCAAAGATGATAAGTCCTACCCGTTCATAGCCTTGACGAAGGGTGATGCTTTTCCTGCGATCAAGTTCACGCGCGAGAAGCATCGTAGCGACACGCGTTATTTCGGCCCGTATACCGACTCGCGTGCGGCAAGGCGCCTGATCGATATCGCTCGTCGCGTCGTGCCCATATGCGCCGCAACCTGTGCTGATTGGCGCGCGCTGAATCGTCGCATGCAGGCGGATCCATTGACGTTGCTTGACCGGGATAGCCGCCCTTGCTTCGATTGCCACGTTGGCATCGGACCCGGTGCGTGCTGCGGGCGCGTCACTGCCGAAGAGTACGAGGAGTCCGTCAAGCGCATCGAACGTTTCCTTTCAGGTAACCATAGGGAATTCGTCGCCGAGCTCACCGACGAGATGCACGAGGCCGCTGCTGAGCTCGATTTCGAGCGGGCGGGGCGCATCAAGCAGCGTATCGACACCATCAACGGGCTTGCCGACAAGCAGGTGGCCGTCAGCTCGCGCAACTTGAATGCCGATGTTGTCGGCTTTTATCGTGAGGAAACCATCGCCGGCGCACATGTGCTGGTGGTGCGCGAAGGTCGCATCGTCAACAGCAACGAATTTGTTTTGAACCGCGGCCTTGATGTGCCCGATGAGGATCTGGCACATATGTTCCTGCTGCGTTATTACGATTCGACCACCTCCATCCCTCATGAGGTCATTATGCGCAGCATGCCTGAAGACGAGCAAGCGATGGGGACGTGGCTGACCGAGAAGCTTGGGAGCGTCCATGGCGCGAAGGTGCGCTTCTTCGCGCCCGAACGCGGCGAGAAAGCCGATCTTGTTGCAATGGCGGAACAGAACGCCAAGCATACGCTTATGCGCTACAAGGTTCGAACGAGCTACGAGGATAAGCGCGTGAACGAGGCGCTGCTGCAGCTTGAGAGCGCACTGGCCCTCGACGGTCCGCCCATGCGCATCGAATGCTTCGACATCTCCACAAACCACGGCAGCTACACCGTCGCCTCCATGGTCGTGTTCACCGCCGGGAAGCCCGATAAGTCGCAGTACCGCCGGTTCAAGATCAAGGCGCAGCTCGACGAGGCGAATGATTTTCTCTCCATGCGCGAGGTGATGAGCAGACGATATTGCGCCGAGCGCATGGCTGACGAGCGTTTCGGCTCCAAGCCCGACCTTATCATTCTCGACGGCGGCGCTCCGCAGCTTTCTGCCGTGCTCGATCAGTTCGCTGAAATGGGCGTCGAGGGTATCGCTTTGTGCGGCCTTGCGAAGCGCGATGAGGAGCTGTTCGTTCCCTGGCAGGATACCGGTCCGGTCGTGCTGCCCAGCGGCAGCGCCAGCCTGTATTTAGTCAAGCAAGTGCGCGACGAAGCCCATCGCTTCGCTATCACGTTTCATCGTGAACTGCGCGCGAAAGGCATGACCGCAAGCATCCTCGACGAGGTTGCCGGGCTGGGCCCGGTTCGCAAAAAAGCCCTGCTCAAGCACTTCAAGAGCTTCAAAAACCTCAAGGCTGCCTCGTTGGACGACATCGTTGCGGCAAAAGTCGTTCCCCTTGAGGTTGCCCACGAGCTTCACCATGTGCTTGAGCAGTATAATAGCCACCACGCTAAAGACGGTACCGCCGAAGATGAAGGAGAACCAGATGAGCAACGAAGCTGATGCGCTGCGCGGCATGCCTGAACTCGTCGTCGTGACGGGCATGAGCGGCGCCGGCCGCACTGAGGCCATGCATGCGTTCGAGGATCTTGGCTATTTCTGCGTCGATAACCTTCCTTCGGCGCTTATGGGCGATCTTATTTCCCTGACCGGCATCGATGGTCAGCCGGATGCGTATCGCAAGCTTGCTGTCGTGTGCGATGCGCGCAGTGGATCGTTTTTCGGCAGCTTGGTGGACGAACTGAATAAGGTCAAGGAGGCGGGTATCGATTGCCGCATCATGTTCCTTGACGCCGACGACGAAAAATTGATCGCGCGCTATAAGTCCTCGCGTCGTCGTCATCCCCTTTGTCAGGACGGAAGCTCCATCGCGTTGGGGATCCAGCGCGAGCGCGACATGCTCTACGAGCTGCGCGAACGTGCCGATCACGTCATCAATACCACCGACATGCTGCCTCAGCAGCTTCGCGGTACCATCCGTGCGCTTTTCGCGCCAGGGGAGGAGCGCGCTGGGCTGCAGGTTACGGTGTACTCTTTTGGCTTCAAGCACGGCGCGCCCGTGGACGCCGACCTCGTTATCGACGTGCGTTTCCTGCCCAATCCCTACTACGACATCGAGCTTCGTCCGCAAACCGGGCTTGATAAACCCGTGCGGGATTACGTGCTCTGCCGTTCCGAAACCGAGGAATTCCTCAAAAGCTGGTATGGGTTGCTTGATTGCGTCATGCCCGGTTACGTCGCCGAAGGCAAGCAGCAGCTCGCCATCGCCGTCGGTTGCACGGGCGGTCAGCATCGCAGCGTCGCTATCGCCGAGGCTACGGGCGATTACCTCAAGCGCAAGGGGTATCGCGTGAGCGTTGCGCATCGCGATCTGAAGCTGGCCGAAGGCGTCGACGGGAAGCCTGCTGCTGGTCCTGCTCGCTGCGCGAACCCCAAGGGATCCGCCGGCGACACGGGTGTGGAAGGCTAGCGCATGAACCAGCAATCGACCGGGTCGTGTTCCGGTTCCTCGAATGTGCTTCGCTACGACGAGGCCACTCCGTTTCCTCATGATCCTTCACAAACCGCCGCATTCGCACCGCTTTACTCCGCTGAACCTGTTGCCGGCGGCGATCAGATAAAAGCCGTCGTTATCGGGGGCGGCACCGGTGCGCCGGTGTCCATTCGCACGCTGCTTTCTATGGGTGTGCGCACCTCGGCGGTGGTTGCGATGGCTGACGATGGGGGTTCGACGGGCATCTTGCGTCAAGAGGCCGGCGTCACCCCTCCCGGTGATATCCGGAAATGCATTTGCGCCATGGCTGCAGATCCCGACGACCCGCTGACGCGGGCGTTCAAGTATCGTTTTCCCTTTGCTGACAACCACACGCTCGGTAATCTGATGCTTTCCGCGCTTGAAGAGGCCACCGGCGCGTTTCCCGAAGCGGTGTCCATCTGCGAGAACCTTCTGCACGCGCGCGGTCACGTGTACCCTTCAACCCTTGATCGGGTTTCCCTGGTGGCGCGCACGCGGGATGAGCGCTATATCGAAGGCCAGGCGGTTGCGTGCCATTCGCGCTGCGCTCTTGCGCATGTGCAGCTGCGTGGAGCGGGTCGCATTCTCGCGTACGAACCGGCCCTTGCGGCCATCCGCGAGGCGGACCTTATCGTGCTCGGCCCCGGTAGCCTGTTCACCTCCATCATCCCGAACCTGCTGGTCCCGGGTGTTGTCGATGCCATCCGCCAATCGAAGGGCACCACGCTGTTCGTCTGCTCGCTTGCCGACATGCAGGGCGAAACCTGGGGCTTGACGGCTCGTGAACATGTGGAGGCGCTTTTGGATCACGGGATGCGCGGTCTTCTCGACTATGTTCTGGTGCACAGTGCAACCGCCATGCTGCCCGAGTCTTCGCGCGAAGGTTCCGCCCGCTCTTGCGAGGAAGCTTCCCGTATGGGCAATGCGCGTTTCACTGTTGATGTTGCTGATTCGGAAGGCGAGGGGCGCCGCATTCGTCCGGTACGCATCGACCGGGCCGACCTGCGAGCCATCCAGTCGCTCGGACCTGCGGTCATCGTTCGCAATCTCGTCGACCCAGAACGTCCTACGTGGCATGATCCGTTTGCGCTGCGCGAGGCATTTACGGGGGTGTTGCGCTTATGTCGTTCACCGCGCAGGTAAAGGACGAGCTTTCTCGCGTTGAGGCCGTTTGCAGTCATTGCGACAAGGCGGTTTTGGCGGCGCTCGTGCGCATAGAGGGCACGCTGTTTGTGAGCGGTAAGAACCGTTATCGCGTGGAGGTGGCAACCGATGCACCGTCGGTCGCGCGGCAGGTTATCAAGCTGCTTCACGAACTGTATAAGCTGAAGACGAACCTCACCGTCAGGCGAAGCGTCCTGCATAAAACGCCGAACTACCTTATCGAATGCCCTGCTCAGCCTCATCTGGCCGCGGCGCTTAAGGATATGGGCGTGCTTTCCGAGGAGGGCGGGCTGCAGCTGGGCATTTCCGAGCAGCTGGTTGCGAAAGACTGCTGCGCTGCGGCCTATCTGCGCGGGGCATTCCTCGGAAGCGGCTTCGTGTCCGACCCACGCGGCGACTTCCATTTCGAGATCATCGTCGAGACGCAAGACCTTGCCGACGGCATCGTCGCGTTGATGGCCAGGCGCGGCATCAACGCGCGCGTCATGCAGAGGCGCAACTCCTATATGGTCTACCTGAAAAGCGGCAGCACCATACTGGAGTTCCTCGCGCTTGTCGGTGCGCATCAAAGCGCCCTGTCCATGGAAAACGCCCGCGTCATCAAAAGCGTGCGCAACGACGTGAACCGTCAGACCAATGCCGAGATCGCGAACCAGGCGAAAACATCGCGAGCATCGATGGATCAGCTGTACGCAATCAGGCTGGTGCTTGAGGCCAACGGCATGGAAAACCTTCCTCCCGCGCTTCAGGATTTCATCAAGCTGCGCGTGCGAAATCCCGACGCTACCTTGAAAGAACTGGGGGAGCTTGCCACGCCGCCGCTTTCGAAATCGGCGGTCTATCATCGCGTCAGGCGCATTGAGCAGCTCGCGCGTGAGGTTGAGCAGCGAAAACACGACTGATTTGCGGCATGCAAGGCATCCTTTTCGCCTGTCGTGACGGCAGTTCATCCGGATAATCGACCGCCCGCCGGATATTTTCTTCCGCTCGGGTTGCATACGCTACACTTACCCTGTTTGGCTCAAATGAGTTTTCGAAAGGAATTTCGCAATGGCAATCAAAGTTGGCATCAACGGATTCGGTCGTATCGGACGTCTGGCGTTTCGCGCCATGGTCAAGGACCCGGCAATCGACGTTGTGGCGGTCAACGACCCCGGTAACCTGGAGGCCCTTGCTCACCTGCTGAAATATGATTCCGTGCACGGCCGTTTCTTCGACTCCGTCGAACTGACCGATGACGGCTTCATCGCCGATGGTCACGCGGTCAAGGTCTTCTCCGACCGCGAACCTGAGAACCTGCCTTGGGGCGAGCTTGGCGTCGACGTGGTCGTCGAGTCCACCGGCATCTTTAAGACCGGCGAGCTTGCTTCCAAGCACATCAAGGCCGGCGCGAAGAAGGTTGTCATCACCTGCCCCGCGAAGGGCGAGGACATCACCATCGTGATGGGCGTCAACGACGGTCTGTACGATAAGGACAAGCACAACATCATCTCCAACGCTTCCTGCACGACGAACTGCCTGGCTCCCGTGGCCAAGGTGCTCCTGGAGAAGTTCGGCATCAAGCGCGGCTTTATGAACACCATTCATTCCTACACCAATGACCAGCGTATCCTCGATCTTCCGCACAAGGATCTTCGCCGTGCACGTTCCGCTGCCATGTCCATGATCCCCACCACCACCGGTGCCGCCCGTGCGGTTGCCCTGGTGCTGCCCGAACTGGCCGGCAAGCTCGACGGCTTCGCCACGCGCGTTCCCACGCCTGACGGATCCATGGTCGATCTGACGGTCGAGCTCGAGCGCGACGTGACGGTCGAGGAGATCAACGCGGCGCTGAAGGAAGCAGCCGAAGGCGAGCTTGCGGGCATCTTGGAATACACGGCTGACCCGATCGTTTCCATTGACATCGTCGGCAACGATCATTCCTCTATCTTCGACAGCCAGCTGACCATGGTCATGGGCGGCTCCTCGAACCTCGTGAAGGTCGTTTCCTGGTACGACAACGAGTGGGGTTACTCCAACCGCGTCAAGGATCTGGTAAAGATCCTGCTGTAGTGCCCCTCAGGCGCATGGATCGCATCGTTTAAAAATTTTGAACCCTGGTTCGGACTCGTGCATGTGCTTGCCGTTCGGCTCGCATGGTGCGCGAGAAAGCCCGACCGGGGTTCGCTCGTTTTGTGGAGCCCATCGCTCTTCGCTTTAAGCTACCAACTGGAAAGGAAGCTCATGTCAGAAATCTCTTCCGTCGATCAGCTCGATGCGCGCGGCAAGCGCGTGCTCGTCCGCGTCGACTTCAATGTTCCCGTCGCCGATGGCGTAGTCACCGACGACACGCGCATCCGTGCCGCACTGCCCACCATCGAAAAGCTCATCAATGACGGCGCCCGCGTCATTCTCATGAGCCACCTGGGTCGTCCGGCGGGCGAGGGCTTCGAAGACGCGTTCACGCTTCAGCCGGCAGCGGCGCGCCTGTCCGAGCTGCTCGGCCGCCCGGTGCTGTTTGCTACCGATACGATAGGCGAAGATGCGCAGGCGAAGGCCGCCGCTCTTTCCGACGGCGATGTTCTCGTGCTCGAGAACTTGCGTTTCGACAAGCGTGAGAAGAAGAACGACCCGGCTTTCTGCGAGGAACTTGCGAAGCTGGCCGACGCGTATGTCAACGACGCGTTCGGCACGGCTCATCGCGCTCACGCTTCCACTGCAGGTGTCGCTGCGCTTCTTCCCGCTTATGCAGGCTATCTCATGCTCAACGAGGTGAACACGCTTTCCGGCATGCTCGACGAACCGAAGCGCCCCTTCGTCGCCATCCTCGGCGGCTCGAAGGTCTCCGACAAGATCAAGGTGATCGACGCGCTGATGGACAAGTGCGACACCCTTATCATCGGCGGCGGCATGTGCTTCACGTTCTTGCTGGCCCAGGGCAAGCAGGTTGGCACGTCTCTCAAGGAAGACGATTGGGTCGATCGCGCGCGCGACATGATCGCCAAGGCCGAGAAATCGGGCGTGAAGCTCCTGCTTCCCGTTGACGTCGTGTGCGCCGACGCATTCGCTGCCGATGCAAACACCAAGATCACCGACGTCGACAGCATTCCCGAGGATATGATGGGCCTCGACATCGGTCCGAAAACCTCCGAGCTTTACGCGCAGGCCATCGCCGAGGGCTCCACGGTGTTTTGGAACGGCCCGATGGGCGTCTTCGAGATGGATGCGTTCGCGGCGGGCACTAAGGCGGTCGCCGATGCCGTTGCCGCCAACAAGCAGGCGGACACCATCATCGGCGGCGGCGATTCGGTTGCCGCGGTCAACAAGTTCAACCTTGCTGATCAGATGACCTTTATCTCCACCGGCGGCGGTGCGAGTATGGAATTGGTGCAGGGCGAGGCTCTGCCCGGTGTGGAAGCGCTGCGGTAGTACCATACGAAAGGGGACGGCGACGTCCCCTTTTTCATGCGTGCTCGAAGGCTGCATAGTCGGCGGGCGCGATTTCAAGCATGCTGCGGTTTCGAAAGGAGTTGATCGGTTATGGCTCGCAAGCCCCTGATGGCCGGCAACTGGAAGATGAACAACACCTACGCCGAGGCGGTGGTGCTGGCTCAGAATATTTCCAACAACTACTTTAAGGATTGGTCCGATACGGTCGACGTGCTCATTTGCCCCCCGTTTATCGACCTGAAGCCTGTTTACAGCGTTTTCGAGTTCGATAAGATGCCGGTGCAAGTCGGTGCACAGAACGTGCATTGGGAGGAAAAGGGTGCCTTCACGGGCGAGATTTCCGTTCCCATGCTCAAGGAGCTTGGCTGCACTTGCTCCATCGTCGGGCATTCCGAGCGTCGCGGTTATTTCGGCGAAACGAACGAAGACGTCAACCGCAAGGTGAAGGCTCTCGTCGCTGCTGGCCTGTACGCGGTCGTGTGCGTCGGCGAGTCCCTTGCTGTGCGCGACGAGGGAACCACCGAGGAGTTCGTGTGCGCGCAGGTGCGCGCGGCGTTTGCTGGCATCGAAGCGGCTGAGGCCGCGAAGTGCGTGGTCGCTTACGAGCCCATTTGGGCCATCGGCACCGGTCGCACCGCAACTCCCGAGCAGGCGCAAGCCGTGTGCGCTTCCATCCGCGCAACGCTTCGCGAGCTTTTCGGGGAGGAAGTGGCCGAGGGAATACGCGTGCTGTACGGCGGCTCCATGAACGTCGGCAACGTAGAGGCGCTCATCGCGCAGCCCGACATCGACGGTGGCCTTGTCGGCGGCGCAAGCCTGAAGGCCGACCAGTTCATCCAGCTTGTGAAGGCGTGCCTGTAATGGCGGCGTCCAATTCTGCGCGGACGGGGCTGACGTTGCCCGTCTGCCTCATCATCATGGATGGGCTTGGGCTTGCGGAAGCGGGTCCGGGCAACGCGGTATCTCTTGCCGAAACCCCGTGCCTCGACGGCCTTCTTGCCAATCACTCTTGGACGAAGCTCGAGGCCTCCGGTGAAGCGGTCGGCCTGCCGGCTGGCCAGATGGGCAATTCCGAGGTGGGGCATCTCAACATCGGTGCCGGACGCGTGGTGCATCAGGAGCTTTCGCGCATCAATCATGCCTGCGCTGATGGGTCCATTTGCGAAAACGAGGTGATCAATGCCGCGTATTCGCAGGCTGCGAAACCGGGAGCGGCGCTACACCTCATGGGCTTGCTGTCTGACGGCGGCGTACATTCAAGCAATTCGCATCTTTACGCGCTGATAAAGCATGCGGTTGAATCCGGCGTTTCGGATGTGCGCATCCATGCGTTCATGGACGGGCGCGACGTCCCGCCCGCAAGCGGCAAGGGCTACATGCAGGAGCTTTCCGACTTCATCGAAAGCAACGGCTTTGAAGGCACGGTTCGCATTGCGAGCGTTTCGGGCCGTTACTACGCCATGGATCGCGACACCCGTTGGGATCGCGTGCAGAAGGCCTACGAGGCCATCGTGTGCGCCGAGCCTCTTGCCGAAGATGCGGACGCGGTTCAGGCGATGCAGTCGTCCTATGATAGCGAAGTCACCGACGAGTTCGTTGTGCCCGTTGCGCTTGACGGACGCGGGGTTGTCGATGGCGATGCGGTGGTGTTCTTCAATTTCCGCCCCGATCGTGCACGCGAGCTGACCCGCGCGATCGTCGACGATGCCTTTGAAGGCTTCGATCGCAAACGTCGTCCGCAGGTGAGTTTCGTATGCCTTACCGAATACGATCCCGATATCGCGGCTCCGGTCGCTTTTCCCAAGGCGTTCCCCGACAACGTGCTTGCCGACGTTCTTTCGGCGGCTGGCCTGCGTCAATACCATATCGCCGAGACGGAGAAGTACGCGCATGTCACTTTCTTCCTCAACGGTGGTCGTGAGGAGCCGAAGGCGGGGGAGGAGCGCAGCCTCATTCCCAGTCCGAAGGTAGCCACGTACGATCTTCAACCTGAGATGAGCGAACCTGAGGTCGCGCAAACGCTCGCAGATGCCATTGACGCAGGCGAGGCGGACGTATACATCGTGAACTTCGCCAACCCCGACATGGTGGGGCACACCGGGGTCATCCCCGCCGCCGTCGCCGCCGTCGAAGCGGTTGATGCCGGCGTCGCGAAGGTGCTTGCCGCGCTGAAGCGTCGAGGCGGCGTTGCTTTCGTAACCGCCGATCACGGCAATTGTGACAAGATGATCGCCGATGACGGTACGCCGCATACGGCTCACACCACCGCGCCGGTCCCGTTCGTGTTCTTTGATGCGGCGGGCATCGGCCGCAAACTTGCGGATCGTCAGGGGGCGCTGTGCGATATCGCCCCGACCATGCTTGACGCGATGGGCCTGGAGGCTCCTGCGGAAATGACGGGAAAGAGCTTGCTGATCAAGTAAGCAGCTATAGGTTGGCGGGGCGCGCTGGCTGGTGATTTCTGCCGATGCGCTCCGCCGCATTTCGCGCCGTCCGCTGTTGCGTAGTTTCGATGCGCCATTTCGCTAGGCTTGCCTTGGTCGCGGCGCATCGTTATACTGAACTACTTGCATACGTAGTTATTCGAGTGAAAGTAGCATTGCTTTGAATCCTCTGTTGATTATTCTCATCGCGTTGCTGGTTATTTCCGGCCTCGGTCTCATCATCTTCATTCTGCTGCATTCGGGCAAGGGCACGGGCATTTCGGACATGATCGCCAGTTCCGTGTACTCTTCCCAAACGGGCACCAGTATTGTTGAGAAGAACCTTGATCGCATCACCATCATCTTTGCGGTGGTGTTTCTGCTGTCCCTTATCGCGCTGATGATCGTGTACCCGCAGGGGACCATTGCGACGAGCTAAATTTTTTAAATTTAGGGCTTGCCAAGGGAGAAACGGTCGAGTATAGTAATCGACGTTGCTTTTCGAGGCGAACACGTCGGAGTGGTGGAACGGCAGACACGCAAGCTTGAGGTGCTTGTGCCCACTTTACGGGTGTGCGGGTTCAAATCCCGCCTCCGACACCAGGAAATCGAAAGCGGCTGTAACGGCCGCTTTTTTATTGCCTGGAGGACGTTGGACGGTGGCAAAAACTTTTTTCAAAAAAGTGTTTGACATTGAATCCGGTTCCGGTATACTAACGTCTTGCCGATTGAGCCGAAAGGTTCAAGAAAGCACAGCAAGTGGGCGTTTAGCTCAGGGGGAGAGCGCTTCCCTGACACGGAAGAGGTCACAAGTTCAAATCTTGTAACGCCCACCATTTGCGGACATGGCTCAGCTGGTAGAGCATCACCTTGCCAAGGTGAGGGTCGCGGGTTCGAATCCCGTTGTCCGCTCCATTGTCTGTCAAGAACTGGTCGGGAAGCCGGCCAGTTCTTATCAAGACAAGAAGACGCCAGGATGGCGACGTGGCCAAGTGGTAAGGCAGAGGCCTGCAAAGCCTTCACCCCCGGTTCGAATCCGGGCGTCGCCTCCAACAGAGGCATTGACAAGTTAATATGCGGACATGGCTCAGCTGGTAGAGCATCACCTTGCCAAGGTGAGGGTCGCGGGTTCGAATCCCGTTGTCCGCTCCATTTAAACTTAGGACCGGGGTAACCCGGTCTTTTTTGTTGTTGCAAGAAAAATTTGGTTATATCAAACTAATGTTCGTGTTATCATAGCCCCATTGGCATATAGCGAAGGAAGACGGAAGCATGGGTCAAGACGCAATCGTAATCAAAGGCGCTCGCGAGCATAACCTGAAAGATGTTGACATCACCATTCCTCGCGACAAGCTTGTGGTCATCACCGGCCTTTCGGGAAGCGGTAAATCGAGCTTGGCCTTCGATACCATTTACGCCGAAGGCCAGCGTCGCTATGTGGAGAGCCTATCAAGCTACGCGCGCATGTTCTTAGGGCAAATGAGCAAGCCGGATGTCGACAGCATCGACGGCCTCTCTCCTGCGGTTTCCATTGATCAGAAGACCACCTCGCGCAATCCTCGTTCCACGGTTGGCACCACTACGGAGATTTACGACTACCTTCGATTGCTGTATGCGCGCGTGGGCGTTCCGCATTGCCCGGAATGCGGACGCGTCATCAAGAAGCAGACCACCGATCAAATCACTGATGAGATTCTTGCATTAAGTCAGGACTCAAAGGCCATTATCATGGCGCCTGTAGTTGCTGGTCGCAAGGGCGAATTCACGAAGCTGTTCGCCGATCTTGCTCATGAAGGCTTCAGCAGGGTGAGAATCGACGGCGAGATCACGAAACTGACCGGTGAGCCGATTGTTCTGAATAAGAAGATCAAGCATTTCATTGACGTGGTGGTTGATCGCGTGCAGTTGAAGTCTTCGGCAACTACCCGTATCGCGGAAGCGGTTGAGCTTGCTACGAAGCTTGCTGAAGGACGGGTGCTGGTTCAGGTTCTTGGAGCAGACGGTAAACCCTTGGGTCAGGCCGGTGGCTCATCGAGCGGTGCGAAAGGCGGGCTTGGTGCTGGCGAGCATCTTTTCAATCTCGCTCTTGCCTGCCCTGAACACGGTCATTCCATGGATGAGCTGCAGCCGCGTGACTTCAGCTTTAACGCGCCGTATGGCGCATGTCCCGATTGTTCGGGAATTGGCAGCAGGGAAGAGGTTGACGAGTCGTTGGTGGTGCCTGACCCTTCTTTGACGCTAGCGCAAGGTGCTATCGCCCCGTTTAAGAATGGAAATTACTATCCGCAGGTTCTGGCGGCGGTCGCTCGGCATCTTGGAAGCGATGAGAATACGCCTTGGGAGGATATGCCCAAGCGGGTTCAAGACGGTTTGCTTCATGGCCTTGGCGAAGAGAAGGTGCAAGTGGATTACCTGACCGTCGATGGGCGCAACACCTATTGGTTCTTGGAATGGGAGGGCGCACTTGCGGCTGTGATGCGCCGGTATCAGGAGGCTCAAAGCGATACGCAGCGAGAAAAGCTTCAGAGCTACTTCGCTGTGGTGCCCTGTCAAACGTGTTCGGGAAAGCGCCTGAAACCTGAGATTCTTGCGGTCACCATCGAGGGACAATCGATTCACGATGTGTGTCAGATGAGCGCGCGCGACTCGCTGGCGTTCTTTTCTTCGTTGTCGTTTTCCGGTCAGGCTGCGCATATCGCGAACCCTATTGTGAAGGAGATCGTGGCTCGTCTGAAGTTCCTTGTTGATGTCGGCTTGGATTACCTTACGCTCGAACGTGCGACGGCGACGCTCTCGGGCGGTGAGGCGCAGCGTATTCGCCTTGCGACGCAGATCGGTGCCGGTTTGATGGGTGTGCTCTACATCTTGGACGAACCATCGATCGGCCTTCATCAGCGGGACAATGAACGGCTCATCGCCACGCTCGAGCACCTGAGGGATTTGGGGAACACGGTCATCGTGGTCGAGCACGACGAAGACACCATTCGTGCAGCGGATTACGTGGTTGATATGGGTCCTGGTGCGGGCGAGCGCGGTGGTGAGGTGGTCGCCTTCGGCGCTCCGGAAGAGATCGAAAAAGCCACTGGATCGCTTACGGCGGATTATATTTCTGGGAGAAAATCGATCGAGGTGCCCGCGAAGAGGCGCCACCCGCGTCGTGGGTCGCTGAAGCTTACGGGTGCTCGCGAGAACAACCTGAAGAACGTCACTCTATCGGTTCCATTCGGCACGCTCACCGTGGTGACGGGCGTTTCCGGCAGCGGTAAAAGCTCGCTGATCACTGATACGCTTGCGCCAGCATTGGCCAACCGCGTCAATCACGCGCATCGACGTTGCGGCGCCTATCGCAAGATCACGGGGATCGAAAACATCGATAAGGTCATCAACATCGACCAGAGCCCCATCGGGCGTACCCCGCGCAGCAATCCTGCCACGTATATCGGTTTATGGGACGACATCCGCGCGCTGTTCGCGAGCACGCAGGACAGCAAGGCGCACGGGTATGGCCCTGGGCGTTTCAGCTTCAATGTGAGCGGTGGTCGATGCGAGGCCTGCAAGGGCGATGGGCAGATCAAGATCGAGATGCACTTCCTTCCTGATATCTACGTTCCCTGCGAGGTGTGCGGAGGCGCTCGCTATAACCGCGAAACGCTGCAGGTCACCTATCGCGGGAAGAATATCTCCGAGGTGCTCGATATGACGGTGGAGGATGCGCTTGAGTTCTTCGAGAACATCCCCGGCATCAAGCGCAAGCTGCAGACGCTTTTCGATGTGGGCTTGGGCTATATCAGACTTGGGCAGCCGGCTACAACCTTGTCGGGTGGCGAGGCTCAGCGTGTGAAGCTGGCGAGTGAGCTGCATCGTCGACAGACTGGCAAAACCTTCTATATTCTTGATGAGCCGACGACGGGTTTACACTTTGAGGATGTGCGGCAGCTTCTTGCGGTGTTGCAACGATTGGTGGATGCAGGAAACACCGTGCTTGTCATCGAGCATAATCTTGATGTCATTAAAAGCGCTGATCATATTGTCGATCTTGGTCCTGAGGGCGGCGAGCGGGGCGGCACGGTGGTCGCGCAGGGAACGCCGGAAGACGTTGCTTTGGTAGAGGAAAGCCATACCGGTAGATTTCTTTCTCGCATGCTGTAAGATGCGAATCAATTAGGGGCGCCCGCGTATGTTTTCGCGGGCGCCTTTCGCTACGAAGCAAGCAGGGAAGGAGAGCCATGGCTGTGGGCGGTGCATCTGAGCAGCACGTGATGCGAGGCGTTTTGTTCGCGTTGGTCGGGAGCACCTGCTGGGGATTTTCCGGTACCTGCGCCCAGCTGCTGATGAACGAATATGGTGCTCCCTCCGGTTGGATCACCTGCGTGCGCATGCTCTTGTCTGCAGTGTTCTTCCTCGGCGGCGCACTCATCACGAATTGGCATTCTCTTATCGCGCTTCTTCGCGATGCGCGTTCCCTGGTGAGTATCGCCCTGTTCGCGGTTTTCGGCATCATCGTGTGCCAATTAAGCTATTTGCAGGTGATCCGTTACACCTCGGCTGGTGTTGGCACCACTCTCGAGCAGCTCGGCCTTGTCCTTATCATGCTCTGGACGTGCTTCAAGACGCGACGCAGGCCAAAGCTACGTGAGGTTGCGGGATTGGTTTTGGCATTGACTGGCTTGGTGTTGATCGCAACCCAAGGGGACTTGTCTCGCCTGGCTGTTCCGATTGAAGGTTTGGCGTGGGGCTTCGCGGCGGCACTGGGGTTGGCACTCTATACGCTTATGCCTGTTCGCGTGCTGGAAAAATGGGGAGCTATGTTGGTAACGGGCCTCGCGATGCTCTTCGGCGGCGTTGTGCTGGTACCCTTCACGCAGCCATGGAACGTCCCTATCGAATTGAGTCTTGGTGCCATTGGATCGTTTGCGGCGATCGTTGTGGTTGGCACCTGCGCCGCCTATATGCTGTTCCTTCAAGGCGTGAAGGATGCTGGTTCGGTGAAAGCCGGATTGCTCTGCGCTGTAGAGCCGGTGTCGGCCATGCTTCTTGCCGTTCTTTGGCTTCATTCCCCGCTGTCGGCCTGGGACGTTGCTGGTTGCGTGTGCATTCTGGTGATGATCGTTCTGGTTTCCAAATTCAAGAGGCCCGAGGACAAGGAGGTCGTCGCAACGGCGCCGCAACAAGGCTTCGAGGCAGATTCTCCTGCTGCCGAGGTCCCCGTATTTGCCGGCCGCGCATCCGTTTTAGGTTTCTATCAAAGCAGGCCTGCCACTATGGACGACTTTAAGCGCGTTCAAGGTTTGCTCGATCAAGCGCACGAGAATTATGCACGCATGGGAATTGCCGAAGGGAAGTACAAGAAATATCCTTCGGCGCGCCGTCTTTCCCATAGCATCAAAAACGGGACGACCCATGTTGTCGAGAACTCCGACGGGAAGCTCATTGCGGTGTATGCGGTTTCCTTCGATCCCGATAAGAACTATGCAAAGGGGATTCAGGGTGCCTGGCTGACTCCGACCGAGAACGATCCGCAGGCGTATGCGGAGCTTCATTGGGTCGCCGTCGACGCTCCCTTCCGGCGTCGCGGCGTCGGCTCCTTCATCCTCGATCGGGCATGTCGCCTGGCGCGTGAAGGTGGGCGAGCAAGCTTGCGCGCCGACATCTATCCGGGCAACGAACCTATGCGCTGGTTGCTCGAGAAGCGTAGGTTCACGTTCTGCGGAACGATTTTCGTTCGCAATACGCGAGGGCTCGAGAAGCGTCGGTCAGCGTACGAGATCATGGTTCGGTAGCGGGTAATTTGGAGTATTAGCACATGCGCTTCGGTGCGCGCATGGGTGATGCCCGGCTACGTCTATACTGAATCGCATGGCTTCAACGACTCGTGAAAAACTGGCCCTCTTGGTGTTCGGCTTGCTGATATTGCTCGGCTTGGCCGGGGTTGGCTGGTATTTGGTTGTCGGCCATTCCTGGAATGTCGCGGCTTCTAAGATCGATGATTCCGTTGGTCAGATGGAGGGTTACACGGCAATCGTGTATTCCGGAACAACGGTGCCGAAAGCGACGGCTTCAAGCGTCACCAAAAATCAAACAGCCTCTTCTCAACAGGGTTCTTCTCAATCAGCTGAATCTCGGTCCATTGACGCTTCTGCCTCTACTCATGGGGCGTCGGCCTATGAATCTTCGGAACTCAATAAAGACGCTGCAACGGGATCGACGAGCGATGTTGGCTCGGTGGCGGCTTCCGTGATTGCTTCTCAAGCGCAGGGTTCCGCCGGCTCGCAATCTTCCTCATCTCACACTGATGGGGAAACTTCAAAGGATTCTTCTTCTGAGGGTAGCGAGTCCGCGGTGACGGATGCAGTTGAAGAGTCCTCGATTGAATCATCGGCTGTGTCTTCCTCGGTCGAGTCGGATGAGGCGACTTCTGGGCCCCCTTCATCGAAGGGAAGCTCGAGCTCCGTTAATCCTGACGACGTGTCTGCAAGTTATAAGGATAAGAAGTCCTCAGTTTTGACGCTCGACACCGTTACTCCCGAAGTGTATCGAGAGGGAAGCATCGTTAAGCGTGGTGCCAAACGCATCGGAATTATATCCATCGATGTTCCGGTGACCTCTGTTGTTGCGAGCACATTTCTTCAGCCGTTTGCAGACGCTAAGGTGGATATGATCATTTGTGTGACGCCGTATAAGCGATACGTTGAGTCTGTCACAGGCCTTGATATCGTGGTGACCACGCAGGATGACTCCGTCTCGACCATGGGGGAGAACTCCAACAAGACGTTTTACGTCGCGGCACCCGAACAGGGTAAGGTTGGTGCGGTTCTCGTATCTCCCTCGAACACGGTTTCAGCGAAGGTTATCGACTCTCTTTAAGCGTGAGCGCGGTTGCCTGACAATTATTCAGATCAGTAATTGCAATCATTGCATTTGATTATTCACTAACTCGTTTCTGAAGACTTGTATATCGTTGTACTTACTCATTTACGTAATCTTGTCCGGTGTTTCAATGTCCCCACACGAAACTATTTATGACCGAGAATAATGCAATTCATCTTCACGGTATTACAATTCGTGAACAAATATGAAGCATATTTGTATTCTTATACGGACAAAATGCCTAAACCTGACCTAAACGGCTCCTTCATAACGGGCTAATTCTGACAATTGCGGCTCTATAACTACCATTTACCGTAATGCAGTTAAGCAAGTAGCAAATTTGCTCCTATTATCTGAAAAGGTTATTCACCCGAGCGGAATCGGGTGGGTGCGAGCGTTATTCTGCGGACGCTTCGCTTGATGCCATTTATAAGGTGTTGATGCATCAGCTCCGCAGTTTGCGCATGCTCTGACGAGCAAGACGAGTGCAAGACGAGTAGGAAAGGAGCTGAAAGGTATGAACCTTTCACGCAGGGGCTTTTTCAAAGCTACCGGCGCAGCCTTGGCGACCACCATGGCCTTCGAGCTCTCTTCGCAGACCCAGGCCTTTGCGGCAGAGTCTGCAAGCGACTGGAAGCTGGTGAACACCGAGGAGTACACCAACATCTGCTGCTATTGCGCAGGCGGATGCGGTTCTCTTCTTTCGGTGCGCGATGGCGAGCTGATCAACCTTGAGGGCGACCCCGATCATCCCATCAACGAAGGCGGCCTGTGCCCGAAGGGCGCGACCATGTTCCAGCTGCGTAACGTGGTTGATCCCGAGACGCACGAGGTTATCAAGAACCCGCATCGTGCGACCCGTCCGCTGGTTCGCCGTCCCGGCGCAAGCGACTGGGAAGAGATCACCTGGGACGACGCCATCGCCGAGATCGTGCGCAAGGTCAAGGATACGCGCGACGAAACGTTCATCGAGAAAAACGAGAACGGCCTGACCGTCAACTACACCCCCGCAATCGCTAGCCTGGGCGGTTCGCAGGAAAACTCCGAAGAGGAGTACATGATCCTCAAGATCATGCGTCAGATGGGCATCATCGCCATCGACAACCAGGCCCGTGTTTGACACGGCCCCACCGTTGCCGGTCTGGCAGCTTCATTTGGTCGCGGCTCGATGACGAGCCACTGGTGCGACTTCCAAAACACCGACGTTATCCTCAACTGCGGTTCCAACTCCGTCGAGAACCATCCCGTTTCCGCCCTGTGGCTTGAGAAGGCCCATGAGCAGGGTGCGAAGTGGATCGTTGTCGATCCTCGCTACACTCGTACGGCCGAGCAGGCCGACATCTGGTGCCCCATCCGTTCTGGCACCGATATCGCGTTCTACGGTGGTATGTACCATTACATCATCGAGAACCTGATCGAGCCCGGTCTGGCGAACTACCTTGCCACGGGCGACATGAGCAACTACAACTTCGAGTATCTGCTCAACTATACCAACGCTTCCTACGTTCTCGACCCCGACTACGAATTCGACCCCGAAACGGGCCTGTTCAGCGGCTGGAATGAGAAGACGAAGACCTATAACGTGCACAGCTGGCACTACGAGACCGCTTCCGAAGAGGAGTGGGACACCTCGGAGAACGGTGCTTACGCCTGGGTCAAGAAAGCCGGTACGCCTGAGTTCACCACGCCGACGCTCACCAACCCCGAAAAGGATATGACGCTGGCCAACGAGCGCTGCGTCTACCAGCAGTTCAAGAAGCACTACTCCCGCTACACCCTTGAAACCGTTTCCGACATCTGCGGCATGGACAAGGATGTTCTGGAGCTGGTCTACAAGACGTACTGCGAGTCGGCCAAGCCCGGCAAGTCCGGCACCGTCTTGTACGCCCTCGGCCAGACGCAGCACACCTATGGCGCCCAGAACACGCGCGCCATGTGCATCATGCAGCTGCTGCTCGGCAACATCGGCGTGCCCGGCGGCGGCGTGAACGCGCTGCGCGGCGAGCCGAACGTTCAGGGCGCAACCGACATGGGCATGATGGTGAACGAGCATCCTGCCTACCTGAAGTGGGCAAACACCACCGACCGTTCGAGCCTGCGCAAGTGGCTCGAGTCGCAGACGTACTCCGACGGCTACTACACCAACAAGCCGAAGTTCATCGTGTCCTCCTTGAAGGAGTTCTTCGGCGAGAACGCCACGGTCGAGAACGACTACGGCTACGATTGGTGGCCGAAGGTTCCCTCCGAGACCGGTGCGATCGACTACACGCATATTTCCACGTTCGAGCTCATGCAGCAAGGCGTCATCAAGGGCTACTTCAACTGGGGCATGAACCCGTGCCACTCCGCCCCGAACGCCGGCAACGTGCGTCGTTCGATGGCGAACCTGGAATGGCTGGTCGTGGCCGACCAGGTGCTGACCGAGTCCGCCACCTTCTGGAAGGCCCCGGACATGAACCCGGCCGAGATCGACACCACGGTGTACTACCTGCCGTGCGCGCTCATCTACGAGAAGCCGGGCATCATCCTGAACTCCGGCCGCTGGATCCAGTATCGCTACCAGGCCTGCGAGCCGTGGGATCAGGCGAAGCCCGACTACGAGATGTGCGACCTTATTTGGACCGCGCTTGTGGACCTGTACAAGAAGGAGGGCGGCGCGAACCCCGACCCGATCCTCAAGACCAAGTGGGACTACTACGTAGACGGAAAGATCGACCCGCGCCCCGTGGCTTGGGCCCTCAATGGCTACCGCGTGGCCGGCACGGATTGCAACACCGACTCTTCCAACCCGAAGGTCGACCTGCTTTCCGGCTACGCTGAGCTCGGCGCCGACGGTTCGACCGCTTGCGCGATGTGGATCTACTCCGGCATGTGGAACAACAACAAGGCTCCGCTCGACCCCGCCGAGCAGCCGCTGTGCCGCCGCAACACCAACGACAAGTCCGGCATCGGCCTGAACTCCGAGTGGGCCTTCAGCTGGCCGAGCAACCGCCGCATCCTGTACAACCGCAACAGCTGCGACATGCAGGGCAAGCCGTGGAATCCGAACAAGAAGCTGATGGAGTGGACGGGCGAGAAGTGGGACCTCGTCGACCAGGGCGACTTCGTTTCCGCGAAGAACGGCAAGCCGGTTCCGCCGAACAACAAGACGTTCTTCATGCTGTGGGAGCAGAACGCTCGCCTGGAGAGCTACGGCATGGTCGACGGCCCGCTGCCCGAGCACTTCGAGCCCTTCGAGTCCCCGGTGGAGGAAAACCCGCTCAACGGCGCCTTCCAGAATCCTTGCGCGTTCGGCACGAAGTACGCGTCCACCAAGCAGGGCACCAAGGAGGAGTTCCCGATCGTGGGCACCACCTACTCGGTTACCGAGCATTGGCAGACCGGCGGTCAGACCCGTCTGTGCCCGTCGCTCGTGGAGGCCATGCCTTCGCAGTTCGTCGAGATGAGCGAAGAGCTTGCTGCGGAAAAGGGCATCAAGAACGGCGAAGAGGTTCGCGTGTACAACAACCGCGGATCGGTCGTCGTGCCGGCGCTCGTCACCAAGCGCATGCAGCCGCTGAACGTTCACGGCAAGAAGCAGCATCTGGTTGGTTTGACGCATCACTTCGGATGGGCCGACCTGTTCGGCACGGGCGACGTGGTCAACGACCTGACCCCGAACGTGGGCGACCCGAACTCGTTCACGCCGGAATACAAAGCGTTCCTCGTCAACATCGAGAAGCTGTAAGGGAGGATAGATCATGGCTGAAAAAGCGATTTACTTCGATTCCTCCAAGTGCACCGCCTGCAAGGGCTGCCAGGTCGCCTGCAAATGCTGGAACAACCTGCCGAGCCCCTTGGAGACCAACGCCACGAAGTGGTCGGGCACGCATCAGAACCCGGCCGATATCAACGGCACCACGCGTTTGATCATTACGTTCAACGAGCTTGAGGGCGATTCCAAGGTCAAGCCGGTGAAATGGGCTTTCGGGCGCCGTGCCTGCCAGCACTGCACCGATGCTCCCTGCGCTTCCATCTGCCCGGGCGGCGCGCTCGTGCGCAACGAGGACACCGGTTTCGTCGAGGTCTACCAGGACAAGTGCGTGGGCTGCCAGTACTGCCACAGCGTGTGCCCCTTCGATGTGCCGCGCTACGAGAGCAACGGCGTGCTGGACAAGACGGTCATCGACAAGTGCACCGGCTGCGCCGACCGTGTCTCCCATGGCATGGCGCCGGCTTGCGTGAGCACCTGCCAGCCGCAGGCGCTCAAGTTCGGCGATCGCGATGAGATGGTCGCCCTTGGTAAGGAAAAGGTCGAGTGGCTGCACGAGAACGGCTATCCCGACGCTTGCCTGTACGGCGAGAACGAGATGGGCGGCCTGCATGTCATCCAGGTGCTCAAGTACGGCGTTGCGGCGCATGGCCAGGTGGCAAACCCGCAGGTTCCCGCAACCGCTCAACTCACGAGCATCATGAAGCCGGTCACGGGCGCCATCACGGGCTTGACCGTCGCGGGCTTGGCTGCCATGTTCGGCTTGGCCGTGGGTTACAAGCGCGACAAGCTCGCCTACAACCCCGAGACCGAGGATACCGTTTCGGTCATCACCGGCGACGTCGTGCAGCACGGCGACCCGCAGGACGACAAGACGGTCGTCGAGCACATCACTGAGAATCTTCCGATTGGGAAGGGAGGCAAGCATGAGTAGTCATACCGTCTCGGTTTCCGCCGAAGCTCGTGCCAAAGACGACGAGTTTTTGAAACAGCGTGCTGCTTCCGGCAAGGAGAAGTACATCCAGCGCCATTCGAAGCAGGCTCGCTGGACGCATGGCATCACGGTTTCCGCCTGCATCCTGCTGTGCATTTCCGGTCTGTTCGTGTTCATCCCGCAACTGGCTCAGGCTGTGGGCGCGGACACGGTGTTCGCTATCCGCATGAGCCACCGCGTGCTTGGTCTGATCTTCGTGCTGGTGCCCATCATCAGCGCCATCGCGGCACCGAAGGGCGTTGCCCACATCTTCAAGAACCTGTTCCATTCTTGGGACGGCGACGACAAGAAGTGGATGCTGCTGTTCTTCCCGTACCTGTTCATGGCCAAGTGGATCCATATGCCCGACCAGGGCGAAGTGAAGTCCGGCCAGCGTTTCGCCGACGGCATGTTGTGGGTAGCTGGCGCCCTGATGGGTGTCACGGGCATCATCTTGGTGCTCGGCTCGACCGTGTGCGATTTCGGCACGGGCTATGGAGTGGTGCTGTTCCTGCATGATCTGGGCTTTCTGCTGATCGCCGTGTTCGGCTTGGCCCATATCTTCCTGGGCGGCGGCATCTTCCAGCCTTACCGCGGTACCTACAAGCTCATGTTCGGCGACGGCATGGTTTCCGAGGCCGATGCCCTGTATCACTGGGGTCATTGGGCTCGTGAAGAGATCACTTCCGGCAAGAACGTCGTGGAGAAGGACGTGCGCAAGTAGCATGCCTGGGTTCTCGGCTTTCGCTTGAGAACCGAACCCGATCCGCCGCATCGTGTCGACTTCGGCGCGATGCGGCGGACATAACCAAAAAAGAGATAGGTGGCCAACCGGTCACCTATCTATTCGACAGCTCGGCGCTTCGCAGACCTTCCGCTTCGGGGGGAGCGCCGGGCTTTCGGTTATTGTAATGCGTCAAGGGCGCACACTGCAGGCAAGTTGGTCAAGGCGCATCACCATGCTACATTTGCGCGTCGGCGCGTTTGGTGATGAGCCTTGGTCTACTGTGAGGCCGAAAGTTCGCCTTCATCGGCGATGCTGACGAGAAACGAGGATGTACATGTTGGATTTGAAGCAGGTTGATTTTGCTATCGAAGCCTACCGTGACAAGCTCTCCGATACTGAATTCGAGCGGTTGCGGTTCTTTCGTTCCCTGTGGGAGGTGCAATGCGAATGCGCGGGGGATTACCCTGATGCCGTTTCGTTTGAGATGCCCGCGCCTGCGGATCTGAAGGCTTGCTCCGAGGCGTCTCGTCCGGTGCTCAACGCGTATCCGGCAAGCGTTTCCGAAGAGGCTCTTGTCGATACCGCCGCTCGCATCGCAGCTGCTATGGCGCTGTTCGATCAGTTCGATGAGGGTGCGCGCGATGCTCTTTCCCGTGTGCGTTGGGATCGCATCGTGGCGGCGAGCGACTTGGCAAAGGCCGGGAGCGATCCGGTTGCCTACGTCGAGGACATCGAATCACTGCTCGTTGACGATGGCCTGTCCGATGCCGCCGCCCGTCTGGGTGCTTCTGCTGCCTCGCTGGCGCTGCGCGCCTTGCTCAACTCGGTGGCTGATGCTATCCAGAAGCTTCGCCGCGACGAGAAAGTCGACCAGCCTTATACCATCGGCTGCCCGGTATGCGGAAGCCCCGCAGCGGTTGCCCGCGTTGGGTCGGGCGGTAAGACCAAGGGCCGCAGCCGTACGCTGTGGTGCGGCCAGTGCGGCTGCGTGTGGGATTTCGAGCGCGTTCGCTGCGCCCGCTGCGGGACCCAGAATCAGGGGCATCTGCACTTCTTCAACGTGGAGGGCGACGACGACCACCGCATCGCGACATGCGACGAGTGCGGCGGCTACGTGCGCACCTCCTACGAGGAGGACACGCCGGCGGCTTCGTTGTATCCGTTCGTCTTCGAGGTTGAGGACGTGGTGATGGCTCGTTTGGACCTCATCGCCTACCGTCAATTGGTGAAACAGTCTGAACAGGACGCTGAACAGGCATAACGTACAATGTACTTACTTTGCATGACAGGGCGGAATTCGTTGTTGATGACGAATTCCGCCTTTTGCATGATAGGCTCGGCGCGCCTGTTCGTGCACAATGCTCCTTGTCGATAAGAACCGTTGCGGACGAGGCGACGGGGAATGGAAGGCGTGCACGGTAAAAGATTCGCGCACGCTTCGAACAAGGAGGAACAATGAAATTTCTGGGCATGGGCGTACCTGAGCTTCTCATCATCCTGGTTGTCGTCTTGCTGATCTTCGGGCCGAAGAACCTTCCCAAGCTCGGCAGCGCAATCGGCAAGTCGGTGAAGAGCCTGCGTGAGGGGATGTCGAGCGACGAGGGCAAGGTCGACATCGAGGACGACGACGAGGAAGATGTCCTCGAGGAAGTCGTCGAAGAGGCTGCTCCCAAGAAGAAGGTCAAGGTTGCGGCTAAGAAGCCGGCGACGGTCGAAGAATAGCATCGATCGGAATTTCACAATCGCTTGGAAGGCGTCCCTGCGGGGGCGCCTTCTTTTATGGTCATGCGCGCTTACCGTCGGTGGGTGGGATGGGGTGCTGCTAAACTGATTGATATGGCAACGCGCAACAAAACAACGGTTACACATCCGCTGACGGGTGGTTTTACGCCGGCATGGCGTGAGCTTCTGCGCACCTTTATCGGTTTCGCCTGCAATCAGGCCTTTCTGTTCTCGTTGTTCTATATGGGATGGAATCGCTCCGCAACGCTGGGCCCCTGGACGTTCGAGCGCATCGATGTGTTCTTCGCCCTTCTGGCCATGGCGTTCGTGCTGTTGGTGTTGCGCCGCGTGACGACGCAGGTGCGCGATGTCGTTTTGGCACGCAACCTTCTGTGGTGCTACGCCTTCCTCATGGCGCTTGGCTCTTCGGTGTCCCTTCCTCAGGAAACGGGCGCGATCGGTTTGGCGATCGAGGGGCTTGTCGTCGGGCTCCCGTTCGGTTGCATGCTCAGCGCCTGGGGGCGTGCGTTCGTGGCCATCCCGCATGCGCAAGGCGTACGCGGCGTGCTCCTTTCAACGGCGCTTGCGGCGGTGTTTTCCTTCCTCTTGTCGCTTCTGTCCGAGGTGGCTCCGGCAGCTCTGTATGCGGCGGATCTGCTTCCCTTCGCTTCTGCCTGGCTGCTCTCGCTCACGCCGGCGTTTGGGGAAAAGGATGCGGCGAAACCTCGCGATGGCGAAAGCGCGCAGGATGGCTCGCCCGCGCCCCTCTTCGAGCGCCTGCTCGCAACTAAGGAGCAGCGTGCTGAAACGCTCAGGCTTTCCCGAAAGGTTGTTTCGGGCGCCGTGCTCTTCGGTATCTCCGGTGGCCTTATGGAAACCTATGCTTCCGACCCGGGCATGGTCGCAACGCCGACGTTTCCGGTATCGCTGCTGCTGCTCGCGTTGTTTTGCGTGGGGTCGCTGCAGGTGATCGGGCTGGGTGCCCCAACGCGTGAGGGCGACGAGGACGTCAGCGAGCTTTTGGTGTCGGTGTACCGCCTCGCGATGCTCGTGATGCTTGCCGGCTATCTGTTCGTTCCCGTGCTCGAGCCGTTCGGGGTGCCGGGCGACGCCATCGTGCTTGCCGGGTACCTGGGGCTGAGCGCGGTGCTCATATCGCTGTTCGTGCTGACCGCTAAAATATCCGGGGCCGATGGGGCGCTGTCGTTCTCGCGCGGCTTCGCGGCGCTGTACTTGGGTGAAGCGGCGGGGCTTGCGCTTGGCAACGTGCTGCAGCTTTCCTCGCCCGGCGGCGACATGCCGTTCGCCGTCGCCTCCTTCGCCGGATTGGTAACCTTGTTCGTGTACCTGTTTCTGTTCACGGAAGCGGACTTCCGCGCGCTGTCGCGCATCGTTCGCCAGGCCGATAGGTTCTCGGATGCGTGCCGTGCCATCGCGGCTCGCTGCAAGCTTTCGAAGCGCGAGTCGGAGATACTTCCCATGGCGTTGCGCGGGCGCACGGCCGAGCGTATCGCCTCGGAGCTGTTCATCGCGAAGAGCACCGTCGACACCCATCTTCGCCGCATCTACGCCAAGTGCGGCGTGCATACTCGTCAGGAGCTGATCGATTTAGGGGAAGCCGAGACGAAGTCGCTATTGAACTCCAAGGAGTGAACGAATGAAGAACATGCCCTCATATGCGAGCAAGCTCGAAGAGGCCCTGCATCCCGGTGCGGTGCGCTCGAAGGTTGCGCTGCGCGATCTGACGACGTTTGGCATCGGAGGTCCGGCGGAAGTGTTGGTGGAGCCTTCGAGCTTCGAGGAAGTCGCCCAAGCGGTTCGCATCTGCAACGCGCAGGGTGTTTCGTGGCGCGTCTTGGGGCTGGGGAGCGACCTCCTTGTTGCCGATGAAGGCGTTGGCGGCGTGGTGATTCGCCTTGCGGAAAACCTCTCCCAGGTGACGGTCGCCGGCTCGCGCGTGCGCGCCGCAGCAGGAGCATCGAACGCCGAGGTAGCTCAGGCTGCCCTGGGCGCTTCGCTTGCCGGCTATGAATTCGCAAGCGGCATCCCGGGCACCATCGGGGGCGCCGCCATCATGAACGCGGGGGCTTACGGCGGGGAGTTTCGCGATGTTTGCGCCCGTCTTACCTGCCTTACGCCCACGGGCGATATCGTCGAGGTGTGCCCCTGGCAGGCGTGCTGGGGGTATCGTCACTCGATGATGTCGGATTGCAACTACGTGGTTCTCGAGGCAACTCTTCAGCTGCATCCCGATGACGCCAGCGCGATCCGGGAAAGCATGGACGACCTGAAGGCGCGTCGCGAGGAGAAGCAACCGCTTGAGATGCCGAGCGCCGGCAGCACGTTCAAACGTCCGACCGGGTATTT
>CAVHFC010000017.1:23148-33538 GCA_963635025.1 Eubacterium sp. CAG:786 | reverse complement strand
CGGCTGATGGCGCCAAGGTTGCCCGCATCGGTCAGGTGATCGCAGATAACCACCATGGCGCGCCCGTCGTGCGCTTCGGCATACTCGTTTGAGGCGTTGACGATTTCGCCGATGCCCACATACCCGAACGGTGCAGCTTCCGCCATCACGCCTTGATGGCTGCCGCGCGCCGATTTCTCGTCAAGCTCCTTCTTGGGAACGTGGATGACCTTCACGCCGTTGCGCTTCGCTTTGCGCAGGATATCCTCAACCATGGGGTCGCGCTTCATGAAGTCGCCCATCAGGATGCGGCGCATGGGAACGCCGGTACGGAACGCCTCGATGATCGGGCGCTTTCCCTCAATGTAATCAGCCATAGCGGGCCTTTCAAGTCAAATGAATCGTTATCGGTATTGTAGCAGCCGCAAGAAGGGACCCTTGTGGCTGCCACAGGGACTCCCGCCCAAACACAAAGCAAGGCGAGCCGAAGCCCGCCTTGCCCCTCCGTAGCTTAACGCGTGACGCTAAAAGCGAGCATGCGAGCCGCGAGTGCGGAATTCCTTGCGCGCTTGCGCCAAGTAGTCGTAGTGCTGCACGTTATGCGCATCGCTGGCGATATAGGTGTAGAGGTTTTCCTCGAACAGCTTCTTCGCCGGCTTTTTTTCAGCACCGAAGCGACCGCCGGCGATGAAATCAGCCGATGCCTGCAACTTGCATCCTTTGCGCACCAGCCGACGTGCGATCTCCACGTCCTCCTGGATGCCGCGATAGCGTTCCGGATGCGCGATGATAACCTGGTATCCACGAGACTGCAGCTCGTAGATAGTTCGCTCGTACTCGTCGAACTGCGGCTTGCGCGCACCGTTGGATAGCTCGAGCAAAAACTCATTGGAACCGTCGAAGTGCAGGTAATCGATCCATTCCATACCCAAATCCATCAGCTTGGTATGGTTGACCTCGAAACCCATGGTGATAGGGAACCCGTCGGCATTGGCAACGAGCAGGTCATACGCATCCCACATAGCATCGTAGTCAAAATACGGGTCGCGGCAATGCGGCGTGCATACAATGGAGGTAACACCGGCGCGCTTTGCAGCCTCAAGCATGGCAAGAGACTCATCAAGGTTACGCGCTCCGTCGTCGACACCCGGGAGAATATGGCAATGGATATCACGCACGGCGCTGCCTATCGACGATTTTGACCGGAGCGGCTATTCGGACCGCCGGACGGGCGACGGCCGGAAGGCGTAGGCGTGGACGGGCGCGACGGACGACGGTGCGAGTGCGGACCTGGCTTCTTGTCGCTCACAGGTTCGAAGCTGCCCGTACGGTCGGGAAGGTTCTTCACCTGCGCCTCCGTCTGCTGATCGTGAGCAGCCTCGACGTCGGCGGCGCTGGCGCGCTTGCCATCCTTGGTGTAGTACGCGTAGTAGTACTCCGAAGAAGAGCTTTCGACGAACGTTGTGCAGATGCCAATGATGTTCGCCTCAGCCTTCTGAAGCTGATCGTAAGCATGGAGCAGCTCAGCGCGATGCGGAACGTTCGAGCGCACAACCAAAACCGTGCCATCAACGATGGTGGACAGGATCGCAGCGTCCACGAAGGTACCGACCGGCGGGGTGTCGAAGATCACGTAATCGAAATCCTGCTCCAGCGTTGCCGCCAGCTTGCGATAACGCTTCGAGGAGATGATGTCAGCCGGATTGGGAATGCTCGGCTCAACATCCAGGAAGAACATATTGGGAACGGACGCCTCAACGATCGCATCCTTGAGCTGCGCATCCTCCGTCAGGACAGCGTACAGGCCAACGCGAGGACGCAGGTTCAGCGCATCGGCGAGCGTGCGGCGACGCATGTCCGCTTCCACCAGCAGCACGCGTTTGCCCGACGTGGCAATGGCGCGCGCAAGCTCGATGGAGACCGTCGACTTACCCTCGTTAGGAACGGTAGAGGTGATGACGATGGAGCGAATCGGCTCGTCAGGCGACATGAAGCGAATGTTCGCGAAAAGGGTTTTAGCCGCGTTCTGGATCTCAAGGCGATTGGAGGACTGCTTTTTCTTCTTTGCCATGGCTAGTTCCTTCCTTCGCCTTTGATCTTGGGGATGCGACCGATGACCGGAATGCCCAGCAGCTCCTCGGCTTCTTCAGCGGTGCGAACACGCGTGTTCACCATATCCATCACCACGATGATGGCGATAGCCAAAAACAGGCCCGCCAGCAGCGCAACCGCCACGTACAGCGGACGGTTCGGGCCGGAGGGGGAAGTCGGGGTCTTCGCGGAGTCGATGGTGTTGACGCCCTGCAGACCCATCTTGGATTGCGCGATGTCGGAAATGGTCTCAACGTACTTGTTGGCGATAACCGCAGCGGAGTCGGCATCGGTGGTGGTCACGGAAAGCTGGATGACGCGCGTGGTGGTCGACGAGGTCACGGAAACCTTGGCGTCCTTCAACGAGCTCATGCGCAGCGCCTCGGCTGTCTTGTCCTTGACGTCCTCGGTCTGAGCAAGCTCGGCCACGTCGTTTGCCACCATCTGGCTGGCGCTCAGATCGGAATAATTGGTCGAACCGTTCGCCTGATCGGATTTCTGAAGAACGTATGCCGACACCGTGGCGGTGTACTGGTCGGCCATAAAGCCCCAACTGACCACCGCCGCCGCCAATGCGCACACCACTGGAAGCACGATCACCAGCTTCAGGTGCTTGCGCAACAGCTTCATCAACTCAAGAAGCGTCATCCCATGAACCTTTCTCTACCTAGATACTTCTTATTCCCTGTTACAAGAAGACCTTGCTACTTTCCGTTCACCGTCGTGGCGGCGTTTTCCGGGTTCTCGCCCTTGTCGACGGCGGCCATCAACGTCGCCCACCCTTGCGGGTCGTCGAAGCACAGCCACATGCCCGTCGCTTCATCGATGTCGCCCTTGTACGGACCCGTGCAGGTGTAGAACGTCACGTTGCCCGCAGACGAGAAGTCGGTTGCAAGAGAGATGATGTCGTTCATGTCCATGCTGGTGGAGAAGCACTTGGACAGATCCTGCACCAAGCCGGGAATGGCGGCCGGGGACGACTTCAGCACCGTCTTCATCAGCGCCTCCGTCATGGCGCGCACATTCGCCTGACGCTTTGCGTCCTGATCATCGCCGTAGGCCGTGCGCATACGGGCCAGCGCCACGCACTGTTCACCATCGAGGCGCTGCTGCCCAGCGTCGATGTGCACGACGTCCTGATCCATCGTGTAGACCTGATAGTCGATGGTGTAAGGAACGTTGACGTAAATGCCGCCGATGGTGTCAACGAAGTCGGACAGGCCGGCGAACTCGATTTCCGCATAGTAGGCGATTTTCACGCCGGTAAGCTGCTCGACCGCCGTGACGGCGCCCGTTGCACCTTCTTCGGCGAAGGCCTGATTGATCTTCACCTTTTCACCGTTGAGCATATACGGGGTATCACGCGGCACCGACACCATGGTGATCTGGTGATTCGACTGATCCACGCGCACAAGCACGAGCGCATCGGAGCGTTCGCCGTGGTTTTCCCAATTGTCGGACCCGACGAGCAGAACGTAATAAGGCTGCACCTTGTTGTCGTCAACAGGCGTGAGAACCTGGTTCAGCTCCTGCTGTTCTTGGGAATCCATCGCGATGTTGTTGGAAAGGCTGTTCATGTACCATGCGGCATACGCGGCCGTACCGGCAGCGATGACGACAATGGCGATCAGCACGCCGAGGAGCACGCGCTTCAGTGCCGTATGCTTCTTGCGTTTTTTACGGACGCGAACCAGGTCGCTGTTGGCATAACTGCCGGCAGCAGGGACGAAACCTTGCCCCTGCGTATGCGAACCCTGGCGATTCCCCCCGCCGAATTCATTATTCGTTGCCATAAGTATGTCGTCTTCCTCGTCGCTTGGGTAGAGGCTCCGAACCCCCCCCCGATGTTTCATTCTCGATTGCTTATGCGCAGCGGCGCTGCGAGCCCTTCGATAACATCGTCGAAATAGAGCGCATAAACCTTGTACACGATACCAGACGTTGCAAGAAATATCTTTTTTCCTGCGTCGATTCCACGGGTCAAGCAGAAGAACGAGACAGAGCGAACCAAAGACCGCATTATTGTCACAACCGCACCTTTTTATGGCAAGGCCGCACCCTCTAAGCTCTCAATTCGTCTCATGCGATATGCTCACTTTGCGTATTTTGGCCAAACTTCTCGATAACCATTTGCGTACACGAAGAAAAATAACCATACTGAAAAGGTTGCTTCTCACGAAATTCTTTCTCATTCTTTTCGCGAACTTGTCCACCGATAGCCCGCAGCAAGGGCGTCGGGCCGCGAACATTGCAGAAAGCGGCTCGCGTCAAGCGCAAAGCACGCCGCCTGGGGCGGGTGCGAGTATTGGAACAGGTTGAAGCGCTTGAGAGCCGCGATGCATCGTTGATGCTTTGGCGTGCTGCGCTCCAATCGCGAAAAGAAACGGATTCACATGACCGCATTCTCCGAACTGGGGCTGTCCGAAGCAGCCCTCGCCGCCGTCGAACGCCTCGGCTACGACGACGCCACCCCCGTGCAAGAGCAGTCCATCCCGCTGATCCTGGAAGGCCGCGACGTCATCGCCGCTGCCTCGACCGGCACCGGCAAAACGGCCGCCTTCCTGCTGCCGACGCTGTCCACCCTACCCCGCGTCAAGGGACGAGGCCGCGCTCCGCGCGTGTGCGTCGTCAGCCCCACGCGCGAGCTTGCGCAGCAGATCAGCCGCACGTGCATGCAAATCTCCCGCAAGACCGGGCATTTCGTGACCACCGTCTACGGCGGCACCCCCTACGGCCCGCAGATTCGCGAGCTGCGCGGCGGCACCGACGTGCTCATCGCCACGCCCGGGCGCCTGAACGATCTTATGGATCGTGGCGTGGTCGACCTTTCCGAGGTGAAGGTTTTGGTGCTTGACGAGGCGGACCGCATGCTCGACATGGGATTTCTGCCCGACGTCACCAAGATCGTGGAGCAGACGCCCGCCGATCGCCAAACGCTGCTGTTCAGCGCCACCATCGACAGCTCCATTCAGAAGAACCTCTCCAGCCTGCTCGCCGACCCGGCCATCGTCGAGATCGCCCGCAACGGCGAGACGGCTGCAACCGTCGAGCAGTTCATCATGCCCATCGCCAACCGCAAGAAGCAGGAGCTGCTTGAAGCCGTGCTTGAGGCGAAGGGTCATGAGCGCGTCATCGTGTTCGCGCGCACGAAGAACCGCACCGAGGAATGCGCCGAGCTGCTCGAATCTGCCGGCTACCACGCCGAGTCCATCCATTCGGACAAGACCCAGGGTCGCCGCCGCCGCGCGCTCGACAACTTCCGTCGCGGCAAGACCGACATCCTGGTGGCTACCGACGTTCTGGCCCGCGGCATCGACGTGCCCGAGGTGAACTACGTCATCAACTTCGATCTGCCCGACATGGCCGAGGACTACGTGCACCGCATCGGGCGCACAGGCCGCGCCGGTGCGGACGGCTTCGCCATTTCGTTCGTGACGCGCGAAACCGTGAAGACCCTGCGCGAGATCGAGAAGCTGATCGGAAAGGATATCCCCTTCACCACCATCGAGAACTACGAGACCGACCCCTCCATCTTGGAGAAGCCCAAGCGTGGCGGCGCCGGCGGCGGCAAGCGCAACAAGCCGGCGGGCGCGCGTCGCGCCGGCGAGAAACGCTTCGAGCGCGCTGAACGCGAAGGACGTCGTCCCAGTTCGAGCGATCGCCGCAGCGAAGGGCGCGACGACCGTCGAGGCGGACGCAGGTTCGAGGGCGAACGAGGTGGCGCGCGCGATGGGCGTCGCGGCGGTCGCGACAACCGCCCGGGTCGCAATGGTCGCGACGGGCGCAAAGCGAATCGCTTCGATCACGGCGACCGCCCGTTCAACCGCGGGGAACGCCGAGGATCCGGTAAAAACGGCGAATGGCTTTCCGACGAAGAATATCGCGCCATGCGCAACGCGAAGAACGCTCAGTCGCGCATGCGCAAGAAGGACCGCAAGAACGCCGCGGCGCACAAGCGGAACGAGAACAAGGGTAACGGCAACAGCAAGGGCAAGCGCTCGGGCGGCGGTTACGATTACAGCAAATTCTCGAAGTAGCGAATCGCGAACAAACACCTTATGAAACAAACGGCGGCCCGCGCTCGGCGAGCACGGGCCGCCAGCTTTTCCTGGGATGAAATGGCCTGCCGGTCGACGCAAAGATTTGCGTCACGCCTTCGGCGCTCTTGAATACGGGCCGAGCTGTCGGACGACCCCACGGAATTTTATTGCAAGGAAAACGTTCTAGATTGTCCACCTTGCTTCTGGTTTAGCGCTTCCATCAGGTGTTTCGTAGGCGCGAGGCATGACTCGCGCAGCACTAGATCAGCGCCCGGAGCGCGTCACGCTTCTCAAAACGCAGGCGAGGTGAGCACGCCGGTTGGTGGCTATGCCTTAAAGCCAAACGGAACAGCGTTCGCTTCTTTCGGAGTTTCCCCGAGCCAACGCAGCGACGCCGTTTCACCAAGCGTGAAGGCATCCCCGTCAAAGACGACTTGGGTAACGCTCGCGTTGCAGATACGCAGCGGATCGTTCACGCGCGACGCGTCGAGCAGGTACATGATGGATCGCACCACGAAGCTATGCGTAACCACGAGCACGTTGCCGCTGCCGGACGCGAGCGCCTCCTCGCCCGCCTCGCGAAAAAACGATCGCAGGCGCTGCTCCACCGCATCGAACCGCTCGGCACGCCCGGTGTCGTCTTGATCGGCGAGCACACCGGCCACTTCCGGCAAGCGCCTATTCAGCTCGGCAAACGGCAAATCTTCGCCAAATCCTTCCGCCAAAGCCCGATGCAATTCCGCTCCCGGACCCGCCTCCAAATTGCCGTAGCACCACTCGCGCAAACGGGCGTCGGGTACATGAATCAGTGGGAGGCGAGCCTGCGGATTCGCTTCGCTGCGGGCGGAAAGGATCTCATTGAGCGTCTGCACGGCGCGACCGGCATCAGAAGAGTACGCATGCGAAAATTCGACAGCGGCCAAGCCTTTGCCAAGCTGCCGCGCGACGCGAACGCCCTCGTCGGTAAGCTGCGAGTCGCACCAACCTTGCACCAAACTCGCAACGTTGTAGACCGTCTGCCCATGACGGGTAACGAAAAACGTGACCTGCGACATGCTAGTTTCCGTAATCCGTCAAGAACGCCTTCGTGCGCGCGTGCTGCGGATTGTTGATCACCTGCTCAGCAGGGCCTTCCTCCACGATGACGCCACCGTCCATGAAGATGATATGGTCGGCAACATCGCGCGCGAAAGACATCTCGTGCGTGACGATGACCATGGTCATATGCTGCTGCGCAAGGTCGCGGATGACGTTGAGCACCCCTTTGGTCAGCTCAGGGTCAAGCGCGCTCGTAGGCTCGTCGAAGAACAGCACATCGGGGTTTAAGCACAACGCACGCGCGATGGCCACACGCTGCTGCTGTCCACCCGACAGCTCGCAGGGAACCATATCTTCTTTGCCTTCGAGACCCATGTTGGCCAGCAGCTTGCGAGCCTGCGCCTCGACCTCTGCGCGCGGGCGATTCTGCACGGAAATAGGAGCGTCGGTGATGTTCTTCATAACGGTGTAATGCGGGAACAGGTTGAAGTTTTGGAACACCAGCCCGAAACGGCGCTTCGCCTGCGCGAGAACATCCTTACCGCCATAAACCGAGCCCGACCCCGTATCGGTTGCCACCGCGAGGTCTCCATACAACAGATTGCCGCCGTCAAGGGTTTCCAGAAGGGTCATGCAGCGCAGCAGCGTCGACTTTCCGCCGCCGGACGGCCCGATGATCGCGACAACCTGACCTTGCTCAACCGACAGGCTGATATCCTTGAGCACTTCGGTTTCGCCAAAATTTTTCTTCGCGTGGCTCAATTGCACTAGAGGGGAAGCCATACGCATCCTTTCGTCATCTACGCATTGCCGCGCACAAGCTGCGCCGAAGCAAGCCGGCGTCGCCTTGCGGGCAATCGTCGCGTTAATCGTGGTAGTAGTTGAGCTTCTTCTCGATCTTGTTGAGCACCAGCACCACCACGAAGTTGAACACCCAGTAGATGGCGGCGGCGATCACATAGGGGAACATGCTCGTCTGAGAAGCCGCAATGGCCTTCGCCTGCGTGAACATCTCCATGATGCCGAGCACGAACGCCAGCGAGGTGTCCTTGACCAGTGTGATGATCTCGTTGCCCATGGCCGGCAGAATTCGCTTGACCACCTGCGGCAAGACGATCTTCGTGAACGTCTGCAGCTTCGTGTAGCCCAAAACCTGCGCCGCTTCGTATTGCCCGCGCGGGATGGACTGGATGCCGCTACGATATATTTCGCCGAAATAGGCCGCATAGTTCAGGATGAAACCGATGCAGCATGCGCCGTACTTCCAATCCGTCGGCATTGAGATGTGGAAGATGTAGTACGGGCCGAACATCCACATCATCAACTGCAGCATAAGCGGCGTGCCGCGCATGATGGAAATGTAGAATTGCACGATAAGCGACAGGGGCTTGAACCTGCTCATGCGTCCCAGAGCCACCAACACGCCAAGCGGCAGAGCGCCCACCAGCGTTACCACGAAGATGACGGCCGTGATCTGCAGGCCCGAGCACAACAGCCCCATCATCGTCCCGAATTCCATAGCGCTCCTTCCGTGCATATCCGCGGCAAACTCATCTTTGCGCGGCAAAGCGCCAGGGTAGACCCTGACGCTTCGTTATCCGTTATCGTTGCTGTTTGCGCCCGCTTGCGCAAATGCCTTCTCGCCGAAGCAAGAGCGGCCGTTTTACTTGCCCAGCACCCAGTTGTCGTAGGACAGGCCGTAGTCCGCATACTTCTCGCAGAGCTGCTTGACCGTGCCATCGGCGTCGAGCTCCTTGAGCGTGGAGGTAACCTTCTGCGCAAGCTCGGTCTCGCCCTTCTTGAAGCCGACCGCATAGTGCTCGGAAGACAGCGGCTCGTCAAGCTGCACGTACTTGCCGGGGTTCTGCGCGATCTGATACTGAGCGATGGACAGGTCGCACGCCACGGCGTCGATGAGGCCGGAATCAAGCTGCATGAACGCGTTGTTGTAGTCGGCGATGGTTTGCGGGGCGCCGCCGGCGAAGGTTGCGGCAACGGAAGCCTGATCGCCCTCGAGCACGTCGAGCGCGGCGGAGTCGACCTGCGTCATAACGGTTTTCCCGGAAAGGCCGGAGAAGTCGGAGATGCTGCTGCCGGACTTCACAACGACAACCTGCTCATTGAGCATGTAGGCGTCGGAGAAGGTGTAGCCATCCTCGCGGCCTTCCATGGTGAAGCCGTTCCAGATGCAGTTGATGTTGCCTTGGGAAAGCAGCGCGTCCTTGGCATCCCAATCGATGGGGGTCAGCTCAACCTTCCAGCCGTTCTTTTCGGCAACGGCCTGCGCCAGGTCAAGGTCGAAACCGGTCGCCTTGCCGTCATCGCCGATGAAGCCGTAGGGCGGATAGCTCTGATCGAAGCCGACGACCAGCGTGAAGTCGCTGGAAGAGGAGTCGGAGGACGCCTTCGTGTCGGAGCTCGATGAGGAGCTGGAGCAGCCAGCGAGCAGCGCGCACGACAGAACCGCGGCAGCTGCGCAGACAGCGATGGCGAGGAGTTTCTTCTTCATGGTTTCACCTTCCCTTGCGGGCGGATGCCGTGAGGCGATTCGCTCTTTGGTACTTTACTACACTAAAGTGATGGAGTGCAGTATACCAGAGAGACCCCCTGCGTCAACGATTTGCGCGTTATTTCTTGGCTGCGGAAAGAATTGACGGGCGACGGCCCGGTTTGGGCAGATATATGAAACGCGGCTCGAAGTCGAACAGCTCGGCAAGCGACACATCGTCCTCGACGACAAGGCATTTCTTCATGCAGGCGTCGACGCACAATCCGCACTGCACGCAATCGGCCGCCGAAAACTCCAGGAAGCTGCCGCCGTCGGGCGTTCCATCTTCGGCAGGCTGCGGCTTGATCTTGCTTTTCTTCAGAGCGTCGGTCGGGCAGAACACCGCGCACATCCCGCATGCGTTGCATGCGGAGGCATCGATGCGCACGCTGCCGAACAGGCGGGTATGAACCGACCCCACCGCCGGCTGGCCCAGGCGATCCATCGCATCGAGCACCTGGGAATGGCGGTGCTCGGCAATCGTCGGCAGGGATCCGTCTTCACCGATGCCAAGCTGCTCGCGCAGCGTTTTCGCGGCATCTTTCACACCGAGGTTCTTGCGGATGACCAGGTTCGCAGTCTTTTCCGCAGCACTTGCCGTCCACGACCCCGCGGAGGCGAAGAAACCCCGGCGCGCCTCTCCGAGCAAACTGCGGCTATCGGCAAGCTCCATACCGGCGGGAAAGCTCGACGC
>CAVHFC010000017.1:18272-22391 GCA_963635025.1 Eubacterium sp. CAG:786 | reverse complement strand
GCCCGCTTCTCCCCCTGTTCAAGCGCCTGACGAACGGCCGGCAAGCAGCCCATGCGCCGATACACCGCGTGAAACGGCTCGAAGCCGTGCTTGTTGACGGGCACCACGACGTCGGCACCCGACTTCGTCATCTCCAGCGCCTCGGCCACCACGAGCGAGGGGCTGGCGAACACCATGTCGCAGGCGATCGCCGCAACGTAGGGGTTGCGCGCAGCCTGCAGCGCGGTGTACAGGCCAGGTAGCGCGCCGCGCTCGTTGAACGCGTCGCACACCAGCTGGATGCGCAGCTCAGGGAACTCGCGATGCAGAAACGCCAGGTTTTCCGGCTCGTTCGTGGTGATGATCAGCTCGTCGGCAACCGGAGCGAGCCGCTCGACAAGGCGACAGATAAGCGGGCGGCCTCGAAACGGGACCGTTGCCTTGCTGCGCCCCATGCGCTTGCTCTCGCCGCCAGCCTGAATGACCACCGACACGCGCGGGCGCACGTACTGCGTTTCGATGAAGTTCGCCACGCCCGCCACATCGTTGATGCCGAATGCCGGGATGCCGTACGCGGCGGCGCCCTCGCGCGCCTCGGGGATGTCGGTGACGATGGCCACCGTCGTTTCCGTGGGCAGCTTGTTGGAAATATCGGTATGGTCGGGATGCTGCGTGGCGAAATGGTCGCTTGCGGCAGGTGCGGGGCGTTGCGGCACGCTGCGCCCCTCGGCCGGAGGGATGGTCCCGCGCCCGAACTGGGTGAAATCGGTGCCGAGCGGCCAGCCTTTGCTCGCGCCCTCGGCGAACACGGCCGCGGTGCGTGCGTCGGCGGCGTTGCCCGAACGCATGATCTCTATCGTGGGCAGGCCGCTTTTGCGATAACCCTCAACCACCACGATGTCGTGGCCCGGCATGCTTGCGACGATGTCGTCGCACTCAAGCTCGCCGGCCGTGGTCTTGATGCGCGCCATCTGCCCCGGGCAGGCGATGACCGTCTCGGTCGCGCCCGCATGGCGATGACGGTAGGAATCTTTTCCGGGCTGATCGATCTCGAAACCCACATGGCTGTGATGCTTCACGCTGCCCACATCGAACCCTCGATCGGTGAGCTCTGAGATGAGCTTTTCGATAAGCGTCGTTTTACCCGAGTTATGACGACCGACGATGGAAATCGCCGGTGAAGGAATTGCGATCATGCGAGCCGTCCTTTCGTGAGGGCAAGTATAGCATGCACGCACGAAAACGACCGGCGCTGCGCAGTGCGCATGCGAGCCCGACGCCTCATGTGCAAAAACGATTGGGATCGTAAGCCGAGCCGGCCCCGTGAAGGCAAAAGAAAAGGGATTCCGCCCCCTCCAAAAAAACGGAATCCCTCTCTTTTGTCGAAGCCGTGAGGCTTCCGAAAAAAGCAAAGCTATTGTATCAGAGCCTTCACGATATCACAACATTTTTTATCGGCGAACGGATTTACGCTGATCACAGCACGCGACGCGCCTCGAGCGCCCGCCCAAGCGTCACCTCGTCGGCGAATTCCAGATCGCCGCCAACGGGAAGGCCACTGGCAAGGCGAGTCACCTTCACGCCGAGCGGCTTGATCAGGCGCGCCAGGTACGCCGCCGTCGTCTCCCCCTCCACATTCGGATTGGTTGCGATGACCACTTCCCGGATATCCTCGGAGGAAAGCCGGCGCATCAGCTCGGCAATGTGAAGGTCGTCCGGGCCGATGCCCTCCATGGGGGAAAGCGCGCCGCCGAGCACATGGTAGACGCCCGAGAACACCGCGGTACGCTCGATGGGCGGGATATCGCGCGGCTCGGACACCACGCACAGAAGCGACGTGTCGCGAGAGGGGTTGCGACAGATGTCGCACTCATCCTCCTCGGCGTAGTTGAAGCAGCGGCTGCAGAAACGCACCGTGTCCTTGACCTCGATGATGGACTGCGCCAAGCGAAGCGCGCCGGCGCGGTCCGTATTCAAGATCCAATACGCGATGCGCTGAGCCGACTTCGGACCGACGCCGGGAAGACGCTCCAGCTCGTCGAGGAGCTTTTGAATGACGGGAGCCGATTGCACAGCGGGAAAACCCTACATCAAGCCGGGGATGTTCATACCGCCGGTGGCCGCACTGATGCGCTGGTTGCCCATTTCGGCAACGCCGCGCAAAGCCTCGTTGACCGCAGCGGTCACCATGTCCTGCAGCATTTCCACATCCTCCGGATCGACCGCCGCCGGATCGATGACCAGGCTCTGCAGCGTATTGTCGCCCTTGGCAACCGCCTTCACCATGCCGCCGCCAGCGGAGGCCTCGAAGGTCATGTCCTTGATTTCCTCCTGGGCGCGCGCCAGCTCAAGCTGCATCTTCTGCGCCTGCTTCATCATGGCGCCCATGTTGCCGCCCATGCCGCCGCCGGGGAATCCGCCTTTTCTACCCATATCTCAATTCCTATCTCATCGTCGGTGCGCGAAGGTGCGCAAACCATTGCATTGTACCGATATGCGCCTGCGCACGGCGCGCTATTGCGTCACTTCCTCGAAGGTTACACCGCCACCGAATCCTGCCTGCAAGATGGCCTGCAAATCATCGGGTGTCTTGTCGTCGGAAGGCGTCGGCTCGGTCGCTGGTGAAACGACGGGCACCGCAGGCCTGTTTGCCGAAGCGGGAGCTGCAGGGCGCGGTGCGGGCGCGCCGGCAGGCGCGGTGCGCGGGGCGCGGGACGTGTTTGAAACCGCGGGTTGCGCAGGGGCGAACGAAGCCCCCATCAGCTCCTCGTCACTGGGGGGAACGTCCATGTCCCCATACGGAACCTGCTCGTCTTCCCAGGGGGGAACATCGGATGCGCCGGAAGCGGGACGTGCGGATGCAGGCGATGGCGAAGCTGCGGGGCGTGCGGGTGCAGGGGCGTCAGCGCGAGATGCAACTGGCGCCGGGGTGGCCGCTGCAGGCCGCTGAGCCGCTGCGGGCGCTGCGGGACGAGGCTGTGAAGGGGCCGCGGGGCGCGCAGGCTGCGCAGGATGGGACATCGGCTGCTGGGACTGCGCCGCAGGCCTCGCAGGTTGCGCAGCAGGCTTTTCGCGAACAGGAGCAGGAGCCGAAGCCGCTCCGCCCTTGCCGCCGATGGTGAACACGAACGGCACCGGACATGCGCACGCCTGGGCGAGCGCTGAGGCTACCGCTTCCTGAATATCCGGCTTCTGCACGGCCTTGAATGCGAACGCGTTACCCGCGGGGAAGTCGATGGCGAGCATGCCGCGCGCCGCATCGAAGGAGACCTTCGTGTTCAAAAACAGCACACCATAGGCAGCCTTGCTGCGTTTGAGCGTGGCGACGGCGGCCTGCCAAGATCGCTGCAGGGCCGCAGGGTTCGAAAGAACCTCGGCAAGAGCAGGATTTGCAACAGCCGAAGGAGCGCCCGAGGACGGCACACTCGACGCAGGGGCGGAAGTCGGCGCAGGGGCAGGAGCGTTCGACGCCGGTGGCGCAGGAGCAGGGGCAGGAGCGCTTGCTGCAACAGGAGCAGGCGAAGGCGCGACGGGAGCCGACGCGTTCGCTTGAGGCCGCGAGGTGGCACTCGGGACAACGGGCGCGGGAGCGGGCATGGCAGGCTTGGCGCTCGCCGGTGCCGAAACCGGAGCCGCCACGGCTGCAGGAACCTTCGCACTCGCCGGGGTTTGCGCAGGTACGCTCGCCGCAGACGGAGCAGCAGCCCCTGCCGGCGCAACAGCAACACCTGCCGCAATCGCGCGCTCAAGCTTCTCCACCCTTTCAGCGAGCGCCGCAAGCGTCAGGTCGCCCTCGGGACGCACCATGCGCGTGCAGGCTATCTCGAAAGAAAGACGCGGGTTCGTCGACGTTTTCAATTCCGCGATCGCATCGCCGAGCACGGAAAGCATGCGCGCCAGGCGATCCGGCCCGAACAGCGCAAGCTCCCCCTCAAGCTGGCGACGCTCGGACGCGCTCACATCGAGCGCGACATCGGCGCCGGCCAAGCTCATCACGTAAAGGTTGCGCACGTGTTGGGCCAACTCGCGAGCGAACTGGGCAAGATCGGCCCCCGATTCGGCGAACTGGGCCGTCCAACAAAAACACGCCGCCGCATCGCGCTTGCCGATCGCCTCCACGATGTTCGCCATATCGCCCGA
>CAVHFC010000017.1:0-18127 GCA_963635025.1 Eubacterium sp. CAG:786 | reverse complement strand
TCCACGCCTTCAGCCACACACACGGCGCCCAGGCGCGAGACGATGGATTCGTTGGAAATACGGCGGAAATCGAAGCGCTGGCAGCGCGAGTGGATGGTTTCCGGCACCTTCTGCGGATCAGTGGTCGCAAGAATGAACACCACATGATCGGGGGGTTCCTCGAGCGTCTTCAACAGCGCGTTGAACGCTGCCATGGACAGCATGTGAACCTCGTCGATAATGTAGACCTTGTAGCGCCCGCGCGTCGGGGCGAACTGCACGCGGTTGATAATCTCCTCGCGCACGTTCTCCACGCCGGTGCGGCTTGCTGCGTCGAGCTCGTAGACGTCGGGATGCACGCCGTCGGCGATCATGGTGCAGTCCTCGCAGGTTCCGTCCGGGTCGGGGGTGGGGCCCCGCTCGCACAGAAGCGCTTTGGCAAGCAGGCGCGCCGTGGTGGTTTTGCCCGTGCCGCGCGGACCGCAGAACAGGTACGCGTGGCTCACCTTGTCCTGCTCGATGGCGTTTTTGATGGTGCGCTCGATCTGCTCCTGCCCCACGACGTCCTCGAAGATTTGCGGACGGTATTTGCGGTACAGCGCTTCTGCCATATGCCTCGTGCTCCTTGGTGCTGATGTGCGAATATGCGAAAGCCCGGAAACCCGGGCGCTTGGGTTTTCTCCCATTATACGGGCATCGCCCCCACGCTCGCCCAAGCGACGCCCGAATACGGAAAACGCCCGGAGCCGAAGCTCCGGGCGTTTGATCCAGCGATCAGAAGCGAACCGACCAGGATTCCCGATGATTCGAAAATGCCCTTAGGCCTGGTGCGCACCCTTCTTGCGGCTTGACAGCGCCGCTTTCACCGCGCCGATAACGGCCGGCGCCACGGACACGGCCACGATGCCCAGCACGATAACCTCGAAGTGCTTCTGCACGAACTCGACCCCACCGAAGAAGTAGCCCACCAGTACGAACAGGCTGACCCACGAGATGCCGCCGATGGCGTTGAACAGCGTGAACTTCCCGAAATTCATATGCCCGGTACCGGCAATGAACGGGGCAAAGGTGCGGAAGAACGGCATGAAGCGCGTGATGACGATGGTCAGCCCGCCGTATTTCGCGAAAAAGCCGTCAAGCTTGGCCATGCGCTCGGGCGTGAGCGCCTTGACCTTGCCGGAATCGATGATGCGCTTGCCGAAGAAGCGCGCGATCCAATAGTTGGACGTGTTGCCCAGGATGGCCGCCGCATAAAACACCAGAAGCGTCGCCCACAGATGCAGCCCGCCGCCGTCGGCCGAGAACACGCCGGCCGCGAACAGCAGCGAGTCACCTGGCAAAAACGGGAAGAACACCAAGCCCGTTTCCACGAACACGATGATAAACAGCGGCGTGTACACCCATACCGCGCCGAGCGTGATGATCCAGCCGGCGATGGCGCCGCGCGGGTCGCTGAGCAGGTTGAGGAAGAAGTTGATGATGTCCATGGGAGCCTTTCGTCATGGGCGGCGCCTAAAAGCGCCCGCGCACGGAAATTCGCCTGCCGCCCGAATGCGGGCGCAAAAAGAGCATCCTACATGGGACGGGACGCTCGTCAGCGGTCCCTTATGGCTGCTTCCTCCCGGACCTGACCAGGTTCGAAACTTGGCGCCGCCCCGGCCCATGTAAGATGCTCGCGATGACGAAGGTGAAGTATAGGGCATGCCGGCGCCGCCGACAGGCGCAATGAACGCCTGATACCAAACGAACATATGCCCCTTACCGAGCCTTTACGCAACAGACCCGCGCGCTCAGGGAAAACATGCCCAGCGTTACGCCCGCGTTACTTTCCCACCCCTGCGCTTGCCAGCACGCCGTTCAAGCCGTCGAACATGCACACGCTCGTGGCGCTCGCAAGATTTTCCAAGGAAATATTCGACTCGCCGATCATCCAGCGACGGTACACCGAAATGAGCCCCGCGCAGAAAAACGAGACGATATAGGGAAGGTAGGGGTCATCGTGCGAGATGCCGAGCGGGTTGTCTTCCATGAGTACCTCGACCAGGCTCGCCTCCATGCGATCAAGGATGTCCTGCATCGAGATATGCTCCACCACGCGCTTGCTCGCCGCCGCATCCGACGCCAGCGCATCGGAAATGCTTCGGAACAGCTTGCTCACGTCGAAGCTTCTGTCCCCTCCCGCGAAGGCCTCCCGGCAGCCGTCCACCATCACGCGCGCCTCGTCGAGCACGATCTCGTCCACCAGGCTGCTGACCGAATCGTAGTGCAGGTAGAACGTCTTGCGGTCGATATCGGCCTCGCGCGCGATCGAGGCGATGGTTATCTTGTGGTAGTCCTGCTCCCCCATCAGCCTAAAAAACGCATCGCGAATCGCCTTGCGCGTGCGCACCACGCGGCGATCCGTTGAGTGCCGCAAGCTCTTCTTGCCACCCGCATCGATTTCCGCACCGTTTTCGCCCATATGCCCCGCCTCGCTTTCGCTCTCGATGCCATGCAAGCTGCCCATCAAAAAAGGCGCGCAATTCATGCACGCCTGATATTGTACCTGTTTCTTATTCCCCATCTGGGGGAAATCGCGAAAGGGGCTACACCACCTGGAAAATGAAGAACTTCAGGTAGTCGGTTTCGGGAACGCCCCACACGATGGGGTGATCGGGAGCCTGCTGGCGTTGCTCGATCTGACGCAGCTGCACGCCGGCATCGTGCGCCGCCGAGGCCACAACATGCTTGAAGCGCTCGGTGTCCATGAAATGGCTGCAGCTGCACGTTGCCAAGTAACCGCCGCGCGGCAACAGCTTCATAGCGCGATAGTTGATTTCCTTGTAGCCGCGCGCCGCCTGCTGGATGGTCTTGCGGCTCTTCGTGAACGCCGGAGGATCGAGCACGATGAAGTCGTAGGTCCTATCGTGCGCGGCATCGAGGGCGCTCAAAAGGTCGAACACGTTGGCAGCGGTGAAATCCATACGCTCTTCCAAGCCGTTGAGCTGGGCGTTTTTGCGCGCCTGAGCCACGGCGAGCTCGGAGATGTCCACCGCATTCACATACGCCGCGCCGCCTGCCGCTGCATTGAGAGCGAAACTGCCCGTGTGCGTGAAGCAGTCGAGCACATGCTTGCCGGCCGCCAACTTCGCCACGGCACGACGGTTGTACTTCTGATCCAAGAAGAAACCCGTTTTCTGGCCGTTTTCGAAGTCGACCTCGTAGCGCACGCCGTTTTCGGTGATTTGCGCGCTAGTGGGGCCGTAGGCTTCGGTTTCAGGGGCACCAGGAGACAGCGGATCCAAACCAGCGGCCTGGCCTTCACCGGACGCGCCAGCGAACCAGCCGGCCGTTTGCTGCAAGCCTTCGAGCTTGCGTGTGGCGGCGTCGTTTCGCTCGTACAGGCCGCGGATTTCCACACCGTCTTCCGCCAGCACCTCAAGCAGCACGGGGAAAATCACCGGCTTGAGCTGCTCCATGCCGACGGACAGCGTTTCGGCGACCAGCACGTCGTTGAAACGGTCGACCACCAATCCGGGAAACCCGTCGGCTTCGCTGAACAAAACGCGGCAGCAGCTCGCGTCCTCACCCATGACGGTTTTGCGATACTCCCAAGCCCAGGCAACCTTTCGCTTCCAAAACGCCCGGTCAAAGGCATCGTTGGCGTTGCGCGTGATAAGGCGGATGCGAATCTTGCTGGAAAGGGAAAGCAGCCCTGTGCCCAGATACGACCCCTTGCGGCTCACCACGTCGACCAGGCTGCCGTTGGGCACCTCATCAGCAGCAGCACCGGGCGCCGGTTCAAGCGAAACCACCTCGGCCTCGTACACCCACGGATGCCCCTTGGCCAGCGCATGCTCGCCCTTCGGCGTGATGGTGGCGCGAGGATACGGACGTTGAGCTTTCATGAGGGTCCTTTCAGGGGATGGAAATTGGGAAGTCGCAAGTGGCGCAAAAGTCAGCGAAGGCCGCTGCGGCGCCCGCGAATTCGGGGAACCACAGCGGCCCACAGCGTCGAGCGGTCGGTCGGCTGCCGTCAAGCAGACGGAACCTTACAAAAGACGCAGGCTGACTTCCTTCAGCTGACGTCCGGTGACGGCGTTCGGGGCGCCGGTCATCGGGTCGGACGCGCTCGAGGTCTTCGGGAACGCGATGACGTCGCGGATGGACTGCTTGCCGGCCAGCAGCATCACCAGGCGGTCGAGGCCCAGCGCGATGCCGCCGTGCGGCGGGGCGCCCAGCTCAAGCGCGTGGATGAGGTGGCCGAACTTCACTTCCATGTCCTCCTCGGCAACGCCCAGACGCGCAAGGACGCGCTTCTGCAGCTCGGCGTTGTGGATACGGATGGAACCGCCGCCCATCTCGAAGCCGTCCATGACGATGTCGTAGCTGTAGCTACCGCAGGCAAGCGGGTCGGACTCGATCTTGTCCCAGTCGGCCTCGGGGATCATCGTGAACGGATGATGCTCGGCTGCGTACTTCTTCTCTTCCTCGTCGTAGCGGAACATCGGGAAGTCGACGACCCACAAAAGCGCGTGGCCCTCGCGGGGAATCTCCAGCTTGTCGGCCATGTGCAGACGCAGCGCGGAAAGCACGGCGGAAGCAACGTCGTACTTGTCGGCCGCGAACAGCAGTAAGTCGCCCGGTTCCACGCCGGCGGCCTGCTTGATGGCACCGTGCACCTCATCGCCCAGGAACTTGATGATAGGGCTCTTGCCCGCCAGGTCAGCGTCGGCATCGGTGTAGGCGATCCAGGCCATGCCCTTCGCGCCGTTGGCGGCGGCAACCTCGGCGAGCTTTTCGATGTCGCCGCGCGACCAGTTGCCCGCGCCCTTGGCGTTGATGCACTTCACCACGCCGCCGGCGTCAACGGCCTTGGCAAACACGCCGAAGCCGCAACCGCTCACGATCTCGGTGATGTCGACGAGCTCCATGCCGAAACGCACGTCGGGACGGTCGCAGCCGAAGCGATCCATGGCCTCTTTCCAAGGCATACGCTGAAGCGGGAAGGGATGCTCGACGCCCGCGGCGGTGAGCACCTCCTTGAACACGCCTTCCATCAGGTCCATGACATCGGTTTCCTCGACGAAGGACATCTCGATGTCGACCTGCGTGAATTCCGGCTGGCGGTCGGCGCGCAGGTCCTCGTCGCGGAAGCAGCGGGCGATTTGATAGTAGCGCTCGATGCCGCCGACCATGAGCATCTGCTTGAACTGCTGCGGAGACTGCGGCAGCGCATAGAACTTGCCCGGGTTCGGGCGGGAAGGCACCAGGTAGTCGCGCGCGCCCTCGGGCGTGGAGTTCGCCAGGATGGGCGTTTCGACCTCGATGAAGCCGCGCTCGTTAAGTGCAGCGCGCATGGCTTGGGCAACCGTGTGACGCAGGCGCAGGTTGTTGTACATCTCGGGACGGCGAAGATCCATGTAGCGCCACTTCATGCGCGTGGTCTCGTCGGTCTCGATGCCGTCCTCGATGGAGAACGGCGGCGTGACGGATTCGTTGAGCACGCGGACCTTGCTGGCCAGAACCTCGATCTCGCCGGTGGCCATGTTCGGGTTCACCGCGTCGGCCCCACGACCGCGCACGGTGCCGGTGACCTGCAGCACGAATTCGCGGCCCAGGTGCTCAGCGGCATGGAAGTCTTCTTCGCTGACGCAATCGGGATCGACGACCACCTGCGTGTAGCCAGCGCGATCGCGCAGGTCACAGAAGATCAGCCCACCATGGTCGCGGTTGTGCCAGGCCCAGCCGGTGAGCGTGACCTCGCGGCCCGTATCGGACGCACGCAGCTCGCCGCAGGTTGCGGTGTGCATGCAGAACTCGTTTACGTAATCCGTCATTCTTTCTTGCTCCTCATAGCGTTTTTCCCGCCCCGGCTCGTGCAAAGAGCGGGGATATAGCTCAAACTTGGTCATTGTACCGCACGAAAGGCGGCGGCTTGCTTTCAGAGGCGCGTCCCCTGTGAAAACGACACGGATAGGCGATCTCGCATCACTGGGAAAACGGCGAAGGTCGACCGCGCCCTACCGCGCTCGGAAGCGAAAACGCCGCGACCGGCCTTATTCCTCGGGACCGAAAACGTCCTCGGCGCTCAAAACCTCGCCCTCGAAGGGCGCGCCGCCGAATTTGGCCAGCAGCGCCTTGGCCTTGTTCAGGTCGACCAGACGCTCCTGATGGGAATTCATGTTACGCACCTTCACTTGGCCCTGCGCAAGCTCGTCGGGGCCGAGCACCGCCACCAACATCGCCCCGAGCTTGTCCGCCAATTTGAACTGGCTCTTCAAGCTACGGTGCTGATGATCCATCTCGGCCGCGATGCCCGCATCGCGGCACGCCTGCACCAGCCCGAACGCTTCAGCGCGCACAGAATCGTCCACGCAGGCGGCGAACAGGTCGCAGCGTTTCGCGGAAGAGAGCTGGCCTCCCGCCGCCTGAATGGCCAGCGCGCAACGCTCGTATCCCAGCGCGAAGCCGAAACCGGGCGTGGGGCGACCGCCCACCTCTTCGCACAGCTTGTCGTAGCGACCGCCGCCGCCGATGGCGTTCTGGCTTCCCATACCCTGATTGACCTGCACCTCGAAGACGGTGCGCGTGTAGTAGTCCAAGCCGCGGACCAGCTTGCGGTCCTCAACGTAGGAAAGACCGGCCGCGTCAAGGTAGGACTTGACCGTTTCGTAATGATGCTTGCAGTCATCGCACAGGTAATCGGTGATGCTCGGGGCGCCGTCCATCACCTCGGCGCAGCCGGGATTCTTGCAGTCGAAGGCGCGCAGCGGGTTGATCTCGGCGCGGTGCTTGCATTCGTCGCACAAACCCTCGGCATGCTCGTCCATGTACGCGCGCACGGCCTCGCGATACTTCGGGCGGCACTCGTCGCAGCCCATCGAGTTCAGCAGCAGAACCGTGGCATCCATCGGAACGCCCACGGACGCGTAGAAGCGCATGAGCATGATGATGCCCTCGGCGTCGACGCTCGGATCTTCCGCGCCCAAGCATTCGATGCCCACCTGGTTGAACATGCGCTGGCGGCCCTTCTGCGGACGCTCGGCGCGAAACATCGGGCCGGCATACATGAGCTTGGCCGGGGCGGCGCCCTGCGGCACCAAGTCATGCTGCACCACGGCGCGCACTACGCCGGCCGTGCCCTCGGGGCGCAGGCTCAAGCGGCTTTTCGCCTTGATGGTGCCGCCGTCGATGACGCGCTTGAAATTCTCGCCGGAAATGGCCGTGAACATCTCTTTGGAAACCACGTCGGTCGCCTGGCCGATGCCGCGCACGAACAGATCGGTCTGCTCGAACAGCGGCGTTTCGATGGGCTGATATCCGTAGCGGGCGAAAATGCCGAATGCGGTGTCGCGGAAATGCGCCCAGAACTTCGCCTCGTCAGGCAAAAGGTCGCGCGTTCCTTCCGGGGAGTTGATGGCCATGATCGGTTCCTTTGCTTGGTGATTCGTCAAACTCCCGTATTGTAGCGCAGGCGGGCTGCGCCGCGCGCCCCTATTCCCCGAAGCTGCGCAGCACGCCCATGAGCACGTCGTCGGGACGGTAGCGCAAGCGCACGGCAAGAACGCTGCGCGCCACGTGCACCAGGCCCGCATCAGCGGCGGCCACGGCGGCCGCATCGAACGCATCGAGCACGTCGGAGTCGGGAGAAAGGGGCACACCAGCGGCTTTCAGGCTTGCATCCAGCTCCTCATGCGCAACGATGGAGCCGCCGGCCTCCGAAAGAAGCTCGCGCAGCTCGGCCATCGCCTGGATGGCGACGGTCGGCGCGGTAGCGACGGATTTCAGATAGCACGCCACGCCGCCCTGCGTCTCGCCCGCCTTCCACAGCACGTAAGCCAGCTGGTAATACAGAAGCGCCACGTCGGTCGGATGCATGGCCACGCGCAAGCCGGTCGCAAGCACGCTGCGGGCGCGATCGGCGTCCCCCGTCAGCATATAGGCGCGCCCGACCACGCGATACGCCAAGGCAACCGACGGCGCCAGCGCAAGCAGCGCTTCTCCGTAGCGCAGCGCCTCGTCGGTTCGGCTGAACGACTGCTCAAGCAGGCGCACGATTTCGATATGGCACATGAAGTAGGCGTCGGGCGCCGGAAGCACCTGTTTGCCCACGTCACCCTTCACGCGGCTGGCCAGATCAAACCGGCCTGAGCGCGCCAGGTTGTACAGCACGCGCGAAGCGTACCCGTCGAAATAGCGATAGGCCGCCGACGCGCCGTCCATGACGCCATCGAACAGCTGAGCTTCGGAAATCGCCTGCGCCAAAACGGAAATCGCCTGATCGGGATCGGATGATTCGATCGCCTGCGCACGTTTGAGCGCCTCAGAGCACCGATCATCACCCAGAAAACGCCCCACCACCGCGTTTTCGTCAACGGCATCGACGGTTCCCTCGGCAAGCGAGGACATCAGGCGAGCACAGGCCGTCGCAGCACGCTCGTCGCGATCGGCCACCGCCCTATCAGAAACCTCCCGGACGATGCGAATGGCCTCGGTGGCGCTCTTCGCCCCGGAAAGCCTGCTGGCGACGTCTTCCGCCATGCAGCGATAATCCGTATCGTATTCGACGTTCAAATCCCCCGCGCTGCTTGCGCCCAAGGCCAGACGCGCATCAGGCGCAAGCGCTGATGCCGAGCCTTGCCGGCGGCGCGATCGCCACGCCTCATATGCGGGATGCAGGGAATCGGTGACGGGAAGCTGCACCGCCGCCCCGTCGAAACGCGCGCCGGCAGCACGAAACGCGGGCCACGGATCACCCGCAAGCGCACCGTCGAAACAGGCGAGCTCCTCCCACAACTTGCGCGTGAACGTGACGTCGAAAAATGCCTGCGGCGCCGCTTCGTCCCCGCTAGGCGCAATCGGATTCGCCGCCACGCCCACCTGCTTCACGTTGTCGTGCAACCCGAATGTTCGGGAAGCAAGGAGCAAGCCAACGTGAGCGGCGTACTTGCGCGCGCACGCTTCGGCGTCGACGGTGCGCGGCATCAAGGATGCGTCCGGAACTTCCAGCAGCAGCGAAATCGTGCCCGACGGCCAGTCAAGACGGAAGTCGACGCCGACGCGAACCGGCAGGCGCAGCTGCTCGATCGAACACGACAGGCGACAACGAAGATCCCAGTCCCCGCCAACAGAGCCCTTCGGCGCTCCTTCGGGAACGTCTCCCGTCAAGGATTGCAGCCCGACGCATGAGAACAAAGCCTCGTCCACCCCACGGCAGCGCGCCTCGTCGCATCCATCGGCCTCCTCCCCCAATGCGGCGAGCGAAAGATGCAGCCGATTCAGGGCGCCTTCGAGGCCCCACAACTCGCGGCGCGACACCCCCGCCTTCTCGTCGCTAACGGAAAGATAGTGCATATGCGCGTATTTCGTCGACGGAACCAAGCGCAGCGCATCGGCGGCAACGCCGGCATCAACGAGCCGATCGATGCCGACCTGCTCAAGGTTCTCAACGAACAGCGATACGAGCGCGGGCACCTGAAGCTGGCGGTCGCGCTTGATGTCGCGCACTTCGCCGACGACGCGCGCCAGGCAGGCCAGCGGATTTTCGCGATGCACCTCATCAAGCAGATTCGACACATGACACGAAGGAACCGGCGGGGCGCCGCAAGCGGGACGAAACGAAAAGGCCAGAAAAGCACGCGTCATGAATTCCTTGTAGAGGGCCTTCTTCGCGTACGGGCCGAAATCGTACCAGGTGTTGAACGCGGAATACCAACCGCGATCATATTCATAGGACGCAACCGCCCGACGCAGGCGACCCTCGTCATCGGGCACGTACACGCTCCCCGTCGTCCTTTGGGAAGATTCACCGCCGGAATCGCTGCGATCGATCATCAAGTCGGGGACGCGCGCCGGTGGGACCTTCTGCGGCTCGTTGCAGGCGAACACGCGACCGTACCGGTCCAGATACGCCAGAATGCGCATGGCCCGATCGGGGATACTCCCCTCCGCCTGAACGATATACATGCCGCCACTTGCCGGCTTCGGCCGCATCGCGCGACCGCCCACAACACCGAAAGCGCCGGGGACCACTTCCCCGCTCGGCAGCGGCGAGAGGGCATCCTCGAATATCTCCAGCCGAACGCCCAGCAGCTTCTCGCGCGGCTCAAGCCGCCAAACGCCTTCTTTTCCCGCAACTTCTAGCAACGCATTAGTCCTTCCGAAAAGCCAGTGAATAGCTTACCAGAGTACGCAAAAAAGCCGCTAACCTCATAGCTGACAACTTCCGGGAAACACCTGCACGCTGGGAAGCTCTACAGCCCGATCAGCCACCTTAGGTTTGTAGCTACATCCCAACACGGAGCACATATAGTCCCACGTTAAACTGGAGAAATAGGGAGCAAAATCATAGCCGCACCCGTCCTCGCGCCAAACGCTATATCATAGCAAAAGTAGAGAGAAACAACCTCGAACCCCAAACACCGAAACGCTTCCGCACCCATATCTGTCTTCAGAATGTCAATATCGAGTTCGGACGGATGGCCAAGCGCCGAAAAGCGCTTGGCCAAATAAGACGGATTCTCGCGTAAAACCTTCTTGTCTAATTTCAAACCTTGCACCTTTACGGCCGCCACAAGCCTTCGCTGGTCAACGGCATAGCCATAATATGCCAGAAAAGATAGAACCAAAAAACCTGATGCGCAAAGCAGCGCTGGATAGCACAAAAAGCAACCATCCTCAAACCAGACGATACCAGGATTTATGATTGTCGAAATAAGCAGCAATAGAAGAACCGCAAGGAGTGATCCCTTTAAAAATCGCAGAGTTGGCATGTCATCCCCATACGCTATTGTAATAAGGTACTGAAAACACGCCCCGCATACCCTTGGGGCCAGCTAAAACGCCATCCCATTTCACCACGTCATAGACCACTTCTCCAGTCGCTTTTTCGTAATATTCGATCACAATGGCATTTGCCGCATTAAAGTCATTGTCGCAGCCCGCTTTTAAAAATACCGTGCAATAGAATTGAAGACGACCGACGAGCTGAGTTGCCGACAATGCTCCATCCAAATATTTCAAAATCGGTAAAATGTTGTAGCGGTCAACAGAAGCTGAGCTAAGCCCTTCAACGAAAACAGTCTGCGGAATAGAGCCCCGTATGAACTCCAGGCACCAGTTATAAACGACCTCCTCTTTTACATATTTTACGAGCCTTCCCGCTTCATCTTTATCAAAGAATGCCCATCTAATATGCCTGTATGAGCCATCATAACCGCTATTCTTCGCGGCATCCCACTGCTTACGTTTGCTGTTCGATTCTTTATCAACATGCTGATCGACCCGGCACGTCACCTGAGAATACGACCCTTTACATTCGACGTAATAAGAGCGCGGACCCATCTCATTTGCTCGCACATAGGTTCTTCCGGTCAAGGAACAAGATTGGATCTTTTCATACGTCGATCCCTTCAGAACATATACAATTACCTCAGCTTTCGCACCCGAGCTGGCACTAGAGATAGTGATCTCAAAATCCGCAGATCCCGTTACAGTACACTTGAACCAGTAGGGAGAGCTGTAGGTACTCGCACCAAACCCCTGAGTTAAAACTTTCGGATTACTTTTCGTTCCAATTGCGGGCGTCGTGCTTCCACCGCCACCACCGCCTCCTCCCCCGCCGCCGTAGCCGCTGGACATCCTTGCGGAATAGCTATCTATCACGTAAGAAGAAATAAACTCGTCGGAAGGCTCTTCAAATGGCTGAAGAGCCTCGGGCGCTTCTTCGCTTGCTTCTTCATCAAGCTCAGACATCAACATCACCTCTTATGCTAGATGTTTCCCATATTGAGCAAGTCAATCGCTTCCTCGCGATCTACTGCAAAGTGGAAGAATCTGTCAAAATAATCGACCACCACATCCGCCATGTCATAATTGTAGATATCCGGATAAGCCAAATTCGCCAACCACAACGCGCCAAGCGTCTGCATTGTCAGCGGAGAACCATCAAGCCAAGAAAACGGTTCACACGGAACAACATGAGCCACACCAGAAAAAGGATGCTCTAGCCATATGCTTCGAATGAGCTCTCGCGCTTCATTATCAGTATTAAAACCAGGAGAAGATATAATGACAAGGTCGGGTTTCTGATCCTCTATCCACGATGGGTCGACTTGAGACGATTCTTCAAGGGATAAGGGGCTAGCAATATTCTCCACTCCCACCATTGCGCAAATATCATCAAGTAGCGTACCCGCAAAGCGAGTTGAAAGCCCGTCGATCCCTTGACCATAATATATTCGCTTCATCGTTTCACCTGACAGCTGTTCACGCCCTTGAGCGAACGTTACCAGAATTTGCGCCGTATAATCCGCCAGCTCATTCGCATACGGAACGTCCAACAAATCCGCAAGAGCTCGAAAGGCCTGAGGAACTTCCTGGATCCCGGCCATCATATGCACAACCGGAACCTGCTGTTCGCCCGATTCCACACCTAAAGCAGCATTATCGCAAAGTCTGCCAAGACTATCCCCAACGTCCAGTATCAAACTTGGCTTTTCTTCTGTGACTAACACTTGATTAATCGACGACGGCGATTCAACGCTGTCAGCAATTGCTGCAGCCTGCACCTGAGTTGCGCCATCAGCCGACGCATGCATGCCACGAGCTGTTACGTTCGCGATAGGAATAGTCCCTATACTTTCAAGCATTGCACGCGCCTAGGGACCATACGGAGCGACGGAGGACAATTCTGCAGGAATAAAAGACTCGATTCCCAACGAATCTACCCAGACTTTTTCAGATGAGCCTCCCCATTCTCCGAGTGGCGAACCGCTATACACCTTCATTGCTGTTTCCGCGGACTCTTCACCTAGAGCCGTCCCTGATGGCAAAAGGCTCACACCAAAAGCCGCCATTCCGACTACAAACAATCGCCGCGAAACATGGGGGTCAAATTTACAGCACGCATAAGACGCCCGAAAAACTCCCAGCGTCTGAAGCCTTCGAATCAACCGATTCGATTCCAACTCCGCTCGATGAGCAGACACATTATACTTTGAGCAAAGAGCTCTAACCGGGTCTTTGCCACAACAGGCAGCCTCAACAATAATGCCAGCAGACTCGTTAAGAACAACAATATCCTCATGAGGAAGCGTGATAACCAGTTCATGACTAACCCATTCAGCTCCGCATCCCCGTGCCATCTTCAACTTTTCCTTTGCCATAACCGTCCCTTTCCCAATTTACACCTCCGCCAATAAAACCCCGATCCAACATTGATACGGTAGCTAACGCCCAAATTCCTCTATAAGAAGCCCTGCACCATCATATGGACTTACGTAACTAACCTGCTTCATCGCTACACCTTCGCTAGCCAGCTTCACTAGTTGCTTAAACAAGCGAACTCTACTCCACGAGCAATCTAGCGACGGCATAATTTCGGATAGCCACATCGCAACATTTAGCGTTTCTATTGAATTGAAGCCCCTATCCCTTTTCAAAGAAACTATCGCCTTTAATGGCAGGGGAGCCGTTAAGTCCCCACAAGAAAATACCGATGTGCTCCCAATGCCCAATCCGCCCATCGATTTCAAGACAGAATCAACTGCAGAAACGGGCAACATCTCACTACAAACGCCCCAGGGACTTACCATCAACTCACCTTGAGGAAGCACGTTTCCAAACGTCTTTAAGGCAGCCCTTGACCCCTCCTTCAAACAAAACGGGTAATTTGCTTGAACGTAAGACTTGATGTTAAAGTTAATGATTCCAAACTCATCACCAAGCAATTTCGCACCACTAGCAGCTGCCGCCAAGCAAAGCGTCGTTTTTCCAGAACCGGATTCTCCCACCAAAACAACGGCGGAGTCGCCCAAACTCAAGGCACTCGCATGTACCGAGCAGCACCCCGGTGGAATCGTGGCCCTTAAGCGACAATTAAACTCATCATCTATAAAGCCGATTACGTTTGATGCGACAATATCCTGAGCCAGTCCTTGCGCTCTGTCTTCAAAACGAATTCCGTAGCAACCTCGTTCCCCGTAAACGCGCAATGCAACGTCACCGTTGAAATCCGAGCAGCTACAATTAGCCGCAAACAGCGAAGACACTCGCTGCGCAAGTTCAGCATCTTCAAACGCGATCGCGAATCCACGACTAAACAAAACGTATACCATCATTCACCAGCTAAGATGCAATCCACTATCATTGCTCAGCTATTGCAAAAGGTTTTCTGGCGCATAAATATCGTATCCACTTCTTTCCAAGTACAGATCTCGACGAACATCAACAACTTTTTGAGCAAGCATGCCAAGAAGATTCCTGATCATTTTCCCTTGCGCAGGAGCTACCTCTGCTCCGTAAAACTGCGTAATCATCGCTGGTGTTAGCTCAAGCATTTCCATCTCCCAAGAAACCTTCGGCAGCATTGGCTTGATCCCTAGCGGAGTTGGCTTCATAAACTCTTCTTTTCGCGAAAGAACCAATATCTCGCCCATCACCATTCCCGGCTCACCATGCTCCTGTGTTCCATAGGCGAATTTACCAGGATGCGGCTCATGAGGAGGATTTGTTCTTGCCACAATCCAAAAAGCCTTATGAGGACTTCCGTCTGCAGGACGAGACGGAGGACCAAATACCACCGGTGGCTGCATAGCATTCAAAACCGTGACGATTTCGTCATCAGACATATCAACGAACAAAACCGTACCTCGTAATGTTGGCACGTATTCCGCATAATCTCTCAAGACAAACCCCTTCGATTGATCAATGCCCTACGACTCAAGCAACAATTCAAGCATTTCCATAGAATCAATACCTGCGATTTTTCTATACAACTGGCCGTATACGCACTCCCAAATAGACAAAACCGCTATTGAAGAGCAGGAGCCATCTTTTAGCGACAAACCAATTTGCGCAGTTACTTCAATAGCGTCTTGTGCATGCTGCGCTTCTACTCTTACAGGATCCCCTCGCGCAATCCTATTTGCATGACCATCGACGCTATTTACGGTCATCTCCTGCACAAAGCCATTCCACTCGCCATTTTCGAGAAACACGTTGATCCTGTACCCTATATTTGGCGTCACCCCAGGGCAAAGGATGACCCCTTGCAGCACCAAGCGGCCAAGAAGGCAAGCAGACCAAATCGGAAGCCGCCAAGAAAGCTCGGCATCCCCAGACGGCAACTTCAAAGTCCTCCCTAAAAAAGAGGTCAGGTCGCTCCCACCGTTCGAAGGAAGCCAATCCCAATCCGACTGATGCCTTAAAAGATGCTCTTGAACTGCCGGAGAAGGAATTGAATTTAGCAAGCAATTAGAAATAGTCTCAAGACCAGCACAAGCACGATAACCAAAATCTAGCAAGCGCTCCATGTAAGGCAAATTCCAAATTGAATCAGCGCTATTCCGAAAGATCTCAGGTAATTCGCACTCACAAGGGAAGATCATCCGCGCATCCGAAACAGATTGAGTAAACCAATCTGATATTCCAAGTGTAGATACATGTCGAGTTAATGTATCCCAGTGAATCGGCACATGCGATTCCGCTTGCAAGAACGAAGATATATCGAAGCAAGCTTTTACCCCCATCGTCGAACGCGTCGAAGTGTTAGCGCGAATAGTTTCGGCGTCTTCATGCAAAGACAGAACAGAAACGATAAGTGACAATTCGTTCGATGGGGTTAGATACTTCACTCCATCGATTTCGACTTCTTGCAGATCCCACAACAACGAACCAGTACAGGAAGAAGGAATTCCATGGAAGCGATCGTGCACCTCCAAAGAGTCCGAAGAACCGTCACCATAAGGAAAGTAATAATTCGTCATATGTGGCAAAATGACATTGCTCCGCAGCGTATATGGCGATTGCAGGCGCTGTAAGGTAGCAACATCCAATTTGCCGCTGTTTTGCAAAGGCCTTACCAGCCTTGCTTCACCCGGTTGATACCACCCACAAGACCTTGCGACGTAATCTGCTTTTGCGACATCATCTGGGGCAACAAGAATGTCAATATCCCCGGATTGTCTAGCAAACGCATCACCATAAAGCAATTTTGACAACGCCATACCCTTCATCACGACAAAGTGCAGGTTCTGCCGTCGGGACTCCTCTGAAAAGTATGCCAACATTGCAGACCGTCGCCTCATAAAGAAATCGTGATGCCTTTTCCATATTTCAACCTTGCGAGAAACAACCGCAGGAGCGACTTCCCGCAATTTCGATACAGACATACATAGAAGGCCAAAATGTTTTAGCGCAACGCATAGGTTAAACCATTCCGCCACGTTCAACTCCGCGAGAGAAGCAGGGTCCGTCGACGATAAGAAATTGATAGCATTCTCGAAATCGATTCTCGTTGCATCTGTCATAACTCACCTTCTCAATGAATTATTTCGATGCGAATATAGTAACATTTGAGAATCGATTCCTGGTATTGGTATTCTTTTGCGCTTGCCGTGTGACTTCTTTCCCGACACATAAAAAGCCGCCGGCTCTGCGGCCGACGGCTTTAGGGAAATACCCTGCGTCCGCGAGCTTGGCTCGCTTTTACTGCTAGGCGCGCTGGGAATTCTCAAAGGTGAAGCGACCCATCTTCACACCGCCCAAGATGTGGATATGGAAGTGCTTGACCGTTGTGGCGGAATCGGGGCCGGTGTTGACCACCGTACGGAAGCCGCTCTCGCGCACACCCTTGAGCTCGGCCACCTTCGGCACCACGGACATCATATGGCCGAACACCTCGGCCGGCACGCCGTCGCACATGTCGTCGTAATGATGCTTCGGCACCAGCAGCGTGTGCACCGGCGCTTCGGGCTCGATATCATCGAACGCGAAGCAGATGTCGTCTTCGTACACCTTGTTCGTCGGGATCTCGCCCGAAATAAGCTTGCAGAACAAGCAATCGTCAGCCATGATGGCTCCTTTCCTTGTGGCCACGCCGCCGAGGCGGGCGCGACGTCTATGCCGATGACGCGAGGCCGACCTGCGCATATGTCGAACAGGTCGGCCGAAACAACCGAAACGAACCGCCTGAGGCGGAACGCCCGACCCTACAGGTACTTCACCACCAAGTCGCCCATACCGGCGCAGTTGACCACCTTGTCGGCCGGGGTTTCGGTGTCCTTCAGGTCGCCCGTGCGCCAGCCGTCGTTGAGCAGCTCGGTCACAGCGCGATGGATGTCGTCGGCAGCCTGCTGCATATCGAAGCTGTAGCGCAGCATCATCTCAACGGACAGGATCTGCGCGAGCGGGTTGGCGATGCCCTTACCCGCGATGTCGGGAGCGCTGCCGTGGCTAGGCTCGTACAGCGCGGTGGAATCGCCCAGGCTGGCCGAGGCGAGCATACCGAGCGAGCCCGTGATCTGGGCAGCCTCGTCGGAAAGGATGTCGCCGAACATGTTCTCGGTCACCACAACGTCGAAGTCGGCCGGGCGGTTGATCAGCTGCATGGCGGTGTTGTCGACCAGCAGGTCCTCGATCTCGATGTCGGGATACTCGGACTCGCCGATGCGGTGCACGATCTCGCGCCACATGCGGCTCGTCTCAAGCACGTTGGCCTTGTCGACGCTGGTCACCTTGCCACGACGCTTGCGGGCGGCTTCGAACGCCTGGCGCGCAATGCGCTCGACCTCATACTCGCGATATTCCAGCGTGTCGTAAGCGCGCTGACCCTTCGCACCGTCGGTGCCGGCGCCCTCTTCGTCATAGAAACGCTCGCGCTTGCCAAAATACAAACCGCCGGTGAGCTCGCGCACCATCATCATGTCAACGCCGTCGATAACCTCGGGCTTGAGCGTGGAAGCGCCGGCGAGCGCGGAGAAAATCTGCACGGGACGCAGGTTGGTGTACAGGCCAAGGCCCTTGCGGATGCCCAGCAGGCCCTGCTCGGGGCGCGGGGCGTCAGGGTCGGTGGTGTCCCACTTCGGACCGCCGACAGCGGCGAGCAGCACGGCATCGGCGGCGCGGGCCGCCTCAAGCGTCGCAGCGGGCAGCGGGTCGCCCACAGCATCGATGGCAGCGCCGCCGATCAGCGCCTCTTCGCAGTTGAACTGCACGTCGTACTTTTCCCCCACGGCATTGAGCACCTTGATGCCCTCGGCGATGATCTCCGGACCGATGCCGTCGCCGGGAAGCGTGCAGATGGTGTACTGCTTGGTCATGGTTGCTTCCTTCCAAACATTTTCAAGCGCGTTTTACAAGTCGCCTAGCAGCATACCGCAAAGCC
>CAVHFC010000016.1:6232-34024 GCA_963635025.1 Eubacterium sp. CAG:786 | reverse complement strand
AGGACAAGCTGAACAAGCGCCCCGACCAGCTTTCCGGCGGCGAGCAGCAGCGCGTGTCCATTGCGCGCGCCATCGTGAACCGTCCTCCCGTGCTCATCTGCGACGAGCCGACCGGCAACCTTGACCCGCAAACTTCTCGCGGCATCATGGACCTGCTCGAGCGCATCAACCGCACCGGCACCACGGTGGTCGTCGCAACGCACGACCGCGAAATGGTTGACAACATGCGTCGCCGCGTCATCGCGCTTGACCGCGGCAACCTGACGCGCGACCAAGATCGAGGGGTGTACGGATTCGATGTCTAGTTTCTTTTACTTTCTCAAAGAGTCGCTGACCGGCTTCACGCGTAACCTGTCCACCGCGCTCGGCTCCATCGTCACCATCTTCCTGTCGCTTCTGATCATCGGCATCTTCCTGGTGGGTGGGTCGATGGTGAACAACGTGGTGAAGTCGGTTGAGCAGGAAGTCAACATCACGGTGTGGATCGCCGACGATGCTTCCGAGGCCGATATCGCCTCGCTGCAGAACTCCATCCGCTCCATGAACTCGGTGGCCACCGTCAGCTTCACCAACAAAGATCAGGCGCTTGAGAACTTCAAGGCCTCCTCGAACTCCGACATCGCCGAGAGCCTTGACGGGCAGAACCCGCTGCCGGCTTCCATCGATGTGGAGCTTTCCGATCCGCAGATGGTCGAGGATGTCGCCAACCAGATCGAGGCAAACGCCACGTTCAGGGCTATCTGCGACAACCCCTCCGATCCTTCCGACTCGCTTCGCTACGGCGAGAAGACGGTTGAGCGCCTGTTCTCGCTGACCAGCTACGTGCGCTACGTGGGCATCGCGCTTATCGCCCTGCTCATCTTCATCGCGCTGGTGTTCATCAACAACACCATCCGCTTGGCCATCCTCGCACGCCGCAAGGAAATCGCCATCATGCGCCTGGTGGGTGCGTCGAACGGGTTCATCCGCGGGCCGTTTTTGATGGAAGGCGCGCTGCACGCCATCATCGGCGCCGCGCTTGCCGTCGGCTCGCTGGAGCTTCTGCGCAACCTGGCGCTGCCGAAGTTGCAGGCCGCGCTCACGTGGCTGCCCATCAACCTGTCCAGTTCCACGTTCGTGATGTTCTACATCATGCTGGCCGCTTTCGGTCTGATCATCGGCTTGGTGGGTTCCGCCTTCGCCATGCGTCGCTACCTGAAGGTATAAAGGATCGCGACTGGGCATGTCGAAGCATGCGGACAAGGTATCGAATTTAGCGGCGTCCGCGCGTTATGCGCGGGCGCGCAACATACGGCTCGCGCAGCTGTTCGCGTCCGTGCTTATCGTGGCCGCCGCGTTTGTCGGCGGCTTCTTCGTGCGTGGGGACGCCACGCTGCTCGACTCGCTGGGTCTGTCGCAGTTCACCGGTAACGACGAGGTGCAGACCAAGGCGACGCAGACGCTGCAGTACAACTCGCTTTCCGCGCGCGTCGGCGAGGTGGAGGCGGTCGTCACCGAGGACAGTCTCGATTCCTACAACCTCGATACCGCTACCTCGAAGGTGCTCGACGCCTTCGCGCTCTCCACGCAGGACGCCTACCTGCGCTACTACGACCCGAGTCGCTATGCCTCGCTCAATCAGGATGCATCGGCTACCGGCGGGGGAGTCGGCGTGCTGTTCTCGGAATACAACGGCAGCGCTTATGCGGTCGACGTGTTCGAGGGTTCCCCGGCGCAGGCGGCCGACGTGCGCACCAACGACGTTGTCGTGGCTATCGACGGCGATCGCAGCCATCAGTGGACCGCCACTGAGGTTGCCTCGGCGCTCAAGCGCGACGAGGGCGAGCAGGTGGTCATCACCTGGCGGCGCGGCACCACGCTCGACGATACGAAGGGCACCGAATTCACCACGACGCTTACCTGCACCAATGCCACGGTGAAAAATGTCACGTCCGAGCTTTCCGACGCCGTCGGCTACATCAAGCTCAAGCAGATCACGCAGAATTCCGCCGACTTGGTGCGCCAGGCCATAACCGACCTTGATGCGCAGGGTGCGCAGTCCTTCGTGCTCGATTTGCGCGACAATCCCGGCGGCTACCTGACGCAGGCCGTGGACATTTCCAGCTTGTTCGTGAAAAGCGGCACCATCGTGCGCATCCAAACGAAAAGCGCCGATGAGACGACGAAGAACGCCACGGGCAGCGTGGCGACGGAAAAGCCGCTTGTCGTGCTGATCAACGGTAACACGTCCTCGTCGGCCGAGGTGATTGCCGCGGCGCTGCAGGACAACCAACGCGCCACCATCATCGGAGTGAAATCGATGGGCAAAGGGTCGGTCCAGGTGACGCATGACCTCACGTTCGGCGGAGCGTTGCGCTATACCGCCGCATATTACAAAAGCCCGCTCGGCCACGACATCGACGGTCTGGGGATCAACCCCGGCATTGTCATCGCCGCCAGCGGGGACGACGACAATCAGAAGTCGTTCGCCCTGGAAACCGCCGCCTCGATGGTGAAGGAATAGGCGTGGGGCGCACGCGCAAGCATACGCGTCGCCGCCCGCGCAGCAACCCGCATGGCGTGCTCGTCGTACATAGCGGCACCTTCGGCTTCGTGCGCACCGCGGAAGGGGAGTATTTCATTCCCGAGTCGAAGATGGCTGGTGCGTTCGACGGCGACTTGGTCGAAATAGCGCCCCTGCCCGTGCGCGGCGCGACGAAGGGTGCTGAGCAGGAGCGCCCCGCCGCGCGCGTGCTGCGCGTCATCGATCGCGCGCATGACACCGTCATCGGCCGCTACGAGGTTGCCGAGCCCTTCGGCGTGGTGGTTCCCGAAGACGTGAACATCCCCTATGACATCTTCACCATGCGCGCCGATTTTCCCGATGTGCCTGACGGTGCGCTCGTGCGCGTGCGCATGACCACGTTTCCCTCGCGTCATGAGGCGGCGTGTGGCGTGATCGAGGAAGTGCTCGGCATTGCCGAGGAAAGCACGGTGAGCGTCGAGGCCATCATCGCGCGCAACAAGCTGGAAACCTCGTTTTCGGACGGCGCGCTTGCCGAGGCCGCGTCGTGCGCACTCGACGAAACGGGCGCGCTGGCGTCGGGGTATCGCGACCTGCGCGAGCGCTTCGTGTTCACCGTCGACCCTGCCGATGCGAAGGATTACGACGACGCGCTGTCGCTGGAGCCGGCGGACGACTTTTTGGGTGCGGGCGCCAAGTGGCGCTTGGGCGTGCATATCGCCGACGTGGCGCACTACGTGCCGTGGAACTCCTCGATCGATTTGGATGCGCGGCGTCGTGCGACGAGCGTCTACCTGGTCGATCGCGTGATCCCGATGCTTCCCGAGCAGCTTTCCAATGGTTTGTGCTCGCTGGCGCCCGAGGTCGTGCGTCGATCGATGACCTGCGACATCTACCTTGATGAGAAGTGGCGTGTAGTGGGCTACGACCTGTATCCGGCGCTTATCCGCTCCCGTGCTCGTTTGACCTACGACGAGGCGCTTGTCATCCTTGAGCAGGCGCAGTCAGGCGAAGGGAAAGCGCGCCCGGAGCTCACCGAGCGTCTTGCCCGCCTTTCCGAGTTCGCGCAGGTGCGCATCCGTGCGCGAAAGGCGGCAGGCGGCTTGGAGTTCGACTTCCCCGAGGCCCGCGTGCGCTTGGGCGCCGACGGTGCGCCGACGGGCGTGGATATTCGCCGAAAAACGAAGGCGACCTCGCTGGTGGAGGAGGCCATGATCCTGGCGAACGAGGTAGTGGCGCGCCATCTTTCCGAGCGGGATTTCCCGGCCATCTATCGCGTGCACGAAAAGCCTTCCGCCGACAGCTTGGCGGCTCTTCTTCCAGTGCTGCAGGAATTTTCCTGGTACGGGCGCATCAGCCCCGAGCGTTTCGTGGCAGGCGATCCCCATGCGATAGCGCAGGTGCTTGCCGAGAGCGAGGGGCGCTTGGAGGCCGAGTTGGTGTCGAATCTGGTTCTGCGCGCCATGAAGCGGGCCTGCTACAAGCCTGCCTGCGAGGGCCACTTCGGGCTCGCAAGTGCGGCGTACTGCCATTTCACCAGTCCCATCAGGCGTTACCCCGACCTGGTGGTGCATCGCATGCTCGCCGCGCAGCTCACCCGTCGCCCCGAGCTTTTCGATCAGGAAGTGGCGGCGCTGCCCTGGATTGCCGAGCATTCCTCGGACATGGAGCGCGTTGCGGAAAAGGCCGCGCGGCAAACCCAGGAATTGAAGCTTTTGGAGTACATGGCGGCCTTCGTCGGCGAGACGTTCGCAGGCCGAATCTCGGGTGTCGCCTCCTGGGGGATGTACGTGCGGCTGGACAACACGGCCGAGGGAATTGTTCAGGCGCGCAACATCGGCGACGAATATTTCGCGCTCGATGCGGTGCGCCACACTCTGGTGGGTCAGGATTCGGGAATGCGCTATCGCCTGGGGCAACGCTTGGATGTGACGCTTCATTTGGTGGACGTGCGAGCGGGACGGATGGAATTTCGCCTGGCGTTATGAGCGCAGAAACCGTGGAAGGAACGGGGGCGCGCTTGCAATCATCCTCTTTAGAACTACCATTTTAAGGTACGGAAAAGCCTACGAGCTGCGCTCATGAGGGCTTTGCTATGAGAAGAGGATCACCCCTATGAATACCCGTATCACTGAACTTCTGGGCATTCGAGTGCCTATTATCCAAGGAGCCATGGCCCGCATCGCCGACGCGAGCCTCGCCGGCGCGGTCAGCGCGGCGGGCGGTTTGGGCATCATCGCTTGCGGCGGGGCGCCGCTTTCCTGGGTTGAGGAGCAGGTGCGCGCCGCACGCGAGATAACCTCCAACCCCATCGGAGCCAACGTCATGCTCATGGACCCGAATGCCGCCGAACTCGCACGACTTCTGGTCGACTTGAAGATCGACGTGGTCACGACCGGCGCGGGAAGTCCGGCGAACTACATGGACATGTGGAAGGAAGCCGGCATCAAGGTCATCCCCGTGGTGGCCACCACTGCGCTTGCGCGGCGCATGGAGCGCCTCGGCGCCGATGCCGTGGTCGCGGAGGGCACCGAAAGCGGCGGGCACGTGGGCGAGCTGACCACCATGGCGCTCGTTCCCGCCGTCTGCGATGCCGTTTCCATCCCGGTCATCGCCGCGGGAGGTATCGCCGATGGACGCGGCCTTGCCGCCGCGTTCGCGCTGGGCGCCGAGGGCGTGCAGATGGGAACGCGCTTTCTGACCGTTGATGAATGCACGGTGGCCGATGCGTACAAGGAAAAGGTCTTGTCCGCGAAGGATTCCGACACCATCGTCACCGGCCGCGGCACGGGCCATCCCGTGCGCTGCCTGAAGAACAAGTTCTCGCGCAGCGTGCGCAAGCTGGAATCCGACGTGGCCGCCAACGGCGAGGAGCTTGAGGCGATGTACGTGGGAAGCCTGCGCCGCGCTGTGGCGGGCGACGTCGAGAACGGCTCGATGATGGCCGGTCAGGTTGCCGCACTCGTGTCCGAGCGCAAGACGGCTGCCGATGTCATCGCCGAGGTCATGGACGAAGCCTGCGCGCTCGGCGCCTTGGACTTGCAGCAGGCCGCCGACGCGAACGCGCGCCGCGAAAGGGCGGGCCGCTAACATGACCTGCGCATTTCTGTTCTCGGGGCAGGGGGCTCAGAAGCCTGGCATGGGCTCCGACCTTCTGGATGTCCCCGAAGTCGCCGCGGCCGTCGCCTGTGCGAGCGACGTGCTCGGCTACGACGTGGCCGACCTGTTGCGCAACGCCCCTGCGGAAAAGATCAACGACACGCTGTTCGCCCAACCGGCCATGTGCGTGCTGTCGGTGGGCATCGCCCGTGCGCTCGTGGCGCGCGGTGTGCAGCCGCAGGCCGTGCTCGGATTTTCGCTGGGTCAGATCAGCGCTCTGGCCATCTCGGGGATGCTCTCCGATGCGGATACGTTCGCGCTGGTGGCAAAGCGTGCGGAGCTAATGGCCGAGGCGGCGAGCGCGCACCCCGGCGTGATGAGCGCGCTTTTGAAAGCAACGCCGGAAGAGGTCGAGAAGCTGTGCGCCGAGGTTGCAGACGGCCAGGTGCTCGTTGCCGCAAACTACAACAGCCCCGGCCAGATCGTCATCTCCGGTGAGGTCGCGGCGGTCGAGCGCGCCGAGGCGGCATGGAGCGCATCAGGTAAGCGCGTCGCGCGCCTGGCTACGTCGGGCGCCTTCCACAGCCCGCTCATGCAGCAGGCGGCAGACGGGCTTGACGCGTACCTTTCCGGCGTGACCTTCAACGAGCCGTCCATCCCGGTTATCTGCAACACCGATGCGTGCGAAATGGACGCTGCAAGTGCGCGTGCACGGCTGGTGGAGCACCTGACGCACCCGGTGCGCTTCCAGCAAAGCGTCGAGCGTCTGCGCGAGCAGGGCGTCGACTGCTTCGTCGAGGTGGGCTTCGGCGGCGTTCTTTCGAACCTCGTCAAGCGCATCTGCCGCGATTGCGAGCGCCCCTGCGTGCAGGATAGGGAAAGTTTCGACGCGTTTGCAAGCGCCAACGCTTCGTAGAGGAGGTGCCCGAATGGGCGAATCAACCGATAATCAACGCCGGGCCGCGCTGGTCACCGGCTCATCGCGTGGCATCGGCGCCGCCATTGCCGAAGAGCTGGCGCAGGCCGGATACGACGTGTGCTTGAACTGCTCGAGCGAGGCGGGTTTGCCGGCGCTTGAGGAAACCGCCCGTCGCCTGGCCGAGGCCTACGGCGTGCGCACGCTGGCGAAGGCGGCGAGCGTGGCCGACGCCGAGCAGGCCAGCGCGCTCGTCAAATCAGCGCACGAGGCTTTCGGGCGCCTTGACGTGCTGGTGAACAACGCCGGCATCACGCGCGATGGGCTGATGGTGCGCATGAAGGAAGCCGATTTCGACGACGTTATCGCCGTGAACCTCAAGGGCACCTTCAACACGTGCAAGGCTGCCGGCGCCATCATGATGAAGCAGCGCTATGGGCGCATCGTCAACATGAGCAGCATTTCTGGCGTGGGCGGCAACGCCGGCCAGGTGAACTACGCTGCGTCGAAAGCCGGCGTCATCGGCATCACGAAGACGATCGCACGCGAGCTTGCCGCGCGCGGCGTGACGGCCAACGCCGTCGCCCCCGGCTTCATCACGACGGACATGACCGGAGCGCTCTCCGAAAAGCAGCGCGAAGCCGTCGGGGCTCAGATTCCTATGAAGCGTTTCGGGGACCCCGCCGATGTCGCGCATCTGGTGCGTTTTCTGGCTAGCGATGAGGCAGGATATATTACCGGGCAGGTTATCTGCATCGATGGAGGTTTGGCACTATGAGCGGCACTGTAGCTGATATGGGCGCGCGTCGCCCCGACGGGACGCACCGCGTCGTCATCACCGGCATGGGGGCGGTGTCCCCGGCAGGCGTCGGTGTCGATGTCCTGTGGGAGGCCGTGATGGGTAAGCGTTGCTGCATCGGCCCCATCACGCATTTCGATACCGAAGGGTACAAGGTGCACATCGCCGGCGAGGTGCGCGATTTCGACGCGACCGCCCACGGCCTTTCCAAGAAGGAAGCGCGCCGCTTCGAGCGCTTCGTGCAGTACGCTCTCGTGGCGGCCGACGAGGCTGTGGCGCAGGCGGGCTTGGACATGGAGCAGGAAGACGCCACGCGCGCGGCCGTGATCTTCGGCGCCGGCATCGGCGGCATCGACGAGCTGCAAAACGGCTTCTTCACGCTATTCGAAAAGGGTCCCAAGCGTGTGAACCCCCTGTTCGTTCCCACGATGATCGGCAATATCGCCGCAGGTCATCTGGCTATTCGTTACGGTATGCGCGGCGAGTGCATCGATGTCACCACCGCGTGCGCCACCGGTGCGCACAACATCGGCGCCGCCGTGCGCTCCATCCGCCACGGATATGCCGATGTGGCGCTTGCTGGCGGTGCGGAGGAGTCGGTGAACCCCATCTGCATCGCGGGTTTCGCCAACCTGGGAGCGTTGTGCGAGGAAGAGGATCCCATGCAGGCCTCGCTTCCCTTCGACGTGCGCCGCAGCGGCTTCGTCGCGGGCGAGGGCGCGGGTGCGCTGGTGCTCGAATCCTTGGAGCACGCGTTGGCGCGCGGGGCGAAGCCGCTGGCCGAGATCACCGGCTTCGGCTCGACGGGCGACGCCTACCACATGACCGCGCCCGAGCCTTCCGGCGAAGGCATCCTGCGCGCTATGCGTCAGGCGCTTTCGGAAGGCGGTTTCACGCCGGAAGATATCGGCCACATCAACGCGCACGGTACGGCCACCCCGGCAAACGATGCCACCGAGTCCCGCGCGCTGCTCGCGCTCGCCGGCGACGAGGCGGGGCGCAAGATCCCCGTTATGTCCGTCAAGGGCTCAACGGGCCATACGCTTGGCGCTGCCGGCGCCATCGAGGCCATCGTGTGCGCGCTTTCCGTCGCGGGCGACTGCGTGCCGCCGACGACCGCCTTTGCCGAGCCCGATCCCGATTGCCCGGTCAACGTTGTGCGCGAGCCCCTGAAGGAATATCCCCAGAAGGTGGCCCTGTCCAACAGCCTCGGCTTCGGCGGTCATAACGCGGTGCTGGCGATTTCGCCTTATCGGGAAGCGATGTGAGGAAAGCCATGGAAACCATCCAATACCCCTGCGGTCGCGACGTGATCGAGCGCGTCCTGCCGCATCGCGACCCGTTCGTGTGGGTCAGCCGCATCACCGAATGCACGCCGGGCGAGCACGTGATCGCCGAGCTCGACGTGTCGGCCGATCTGCCGCTGTTCAAAGGCCATTTCCCCGGGCATCCGGTGCTGCCGGGCGTCATCATCATGGAGGCCTTGGCGCAGGCCATGTCGTTTTCCGTGCTCGTCGGGCGCGCCGAGGAGGGCACGCTCGGGTTTTTCGCCGGCATCGACGGTGCGAAGTTCCGCAACCAGGTGCTGCCGGGCGATACGCTCATTCTGGAGGGTACCGTGGTGAAGAACGGCTCGCGCATGGTGGTGGCCGAGGTCGAGGCCCGCGTGGGCGACAAGGTGGCCGCCACGGCCACGCAGAAGTACGTGCTGGCCAAGGCCTGATAGTCGGAGGAATCGTTCAATGAAACTCAATAAGCAGGGCTACGTCACCTTCGACAACGCAGGTGCCTTCGTGCAGGAAGCCGCCGGTGCCGAGAAGGCTCAGGCGGCGGCGCCAAACACGGCGGCAGATTCGGATGCCGACGTCGTGTACCGCCTCGGGCGCATCTGCGAGGAAGCGCGCACGGACATGGGGACGTCCCCGAACGCGCTCGGCGCCACCGACATGTCGGTCTACACGGCGGTTGAGCCGGGCCGCGCACAGTCCATGCCCGGTTGCAGCGACGCATCCGCTGGCGAGCAGTCGGGGCCGGTGGCGCTGGTGGTGGCGCGCGGGCGCCTGGCGAAGAAGACCATCCTCGCCGCTGAAGACGTTGGATTTTCCGTCTGCGCCGCCTATACGCAGGATCGCCGCGGCGAGGCCTATCTCAAGCTTGCGAATAGCAAGGTGAGCCTCGGCGAGCAGTACAGCGACGCCCTGTTCTCCAACAGCTATGCCGTGCTTGAGGCCGCGCACGCCTGCAAGGCATCCGTCATCCTGCTCGGCGAGGAGGCCGCGCCGCTTTCGAAGGTCGACACGTTCCTTTCCCGCGCCAACGCCGAGGGTATCCGCGTCTTCACGTCCTTGGGCGATTCCCCGCATTTCGGCTGGGTTTTGTGCACCACCGACAAGGATGCGGCCGGCTTCGGGGCGTGGCGCACGTGCAAGCATTGCAAGCTGAAGTTCGACAGCGCGAGCCTCGCCGCGGGCCATTACGTCTGTCCGAGTTGCGGCGAGTATCTGCGTATGAACTCCACCGAGCGCATCAACGACCTGCTTGATGCCGGGTCGTTTCAGGAATGGGATCGCGTGCTCGCCGAGACCGATCCGCTGAAATTCCCCGGCTATATGGATAAGCTTGAGGCCCAGCGCGAGAAATCGGGGCTTGAGGAGGCCGTGCGCACGGGTGTGGGCGCCATCGCCGGCCTGCGTGCGGCCATCGGCATCATGGAGTCGACGTTTTTCATGGGGTCGATGGGCAACGTGGTGGGCGAGAAGGTGACGCGCCTGTTCGAACGCGCCACCGAAGAGCGCCTTCCGGTCATCATCTTCACGGCGTCGGGCGGCGCGCGTATGCAGGAGGGCCTGGTCTCCCTCATGCAGATGGCGAAAACCTCGTGCGCGCTTGAGCGCCACAGCGCCGCGCATCTGCCCTACATATCCGTCATCACCGATCCGACGACCGGCGGCGTCACCGCGTCGTTCGCCATGGACGGCGACATCATCATCTCCGAACCCCATGCGCTCATCGGCTTCGCCGGTCAGCGCGTCATCCGCGACACCATCCGTCAAGAGCTGCCGGAGGGATTCCAGACCGCGGAATTCGCGCTCGAACACGGGCTTATCGATGCCATCGTCGAACGCGGGGATCTGCGAAGCACTCTGGCGCATGCCCTGGCGCTGCACAAGGCTACATCGATGAAGGTTCGTCCGGAAGATGCGAAGGCGGGCGAGCGCGACATCTTGGTGAGTTATGAAGCGGTGCGCGACAACCTTGAGCACGGCACCGACACGTACAACACCGTGACGTTCGGCAACCTCAAGCCCGAGGAGATGACCGTCGAGGAAGAGCAGGTGTGGAACAAGCTGCGCCGTTCGGTCGTTTCCTCGATCGTTCCCGATTCGCTGCGCTCTTCTGCGCGCAAACGCCTCGAGCGCGCGATTGCCGAAGGTGGTTTCGATGCTGAGGGTGGGGCGTCCCTGGAGGTGGGGGAGTCCAGCGAGGCGGTATCCGGCGAAGCTTCAACGTGCGAGGCGTCCTCTGAGGCGCCGTCGGGCGTTGCTGCCGCGAAGGCTGCGGTTGCCGGCGTCGCTGCGGCCGTGGTGGCTGCCGTATCCGGAGGCGAGGAAGAGAATCGCGCCTGGAAGAGCGTGCAGCTGGCGCGCAACGTGCATCGTCCCACGGCCATCACCTATATCCGCTCGTTCGTCGACGGGTTCATCGAGCTTCATGGCGATCGCACCTTCGCCGATGACGGGGCTATCGTCGGCGGCATCGGATGGATCGGCGGGCGCGCCGTGACGGTGATCGGCCAGGAAAAGGGCGAGAACCTCAACGAACGCATTCGCCGCAACTTCGGATGCCCGCAACCCGAGGGCTATCGCAAGGCGCTGCGCCTGATGCGCCAGGCCGAGAAGTTCGGCCGTCCCGTGGTGTGCCTGGTGGATACGCAGGGCGCCTATTGCGGCACCGAAGCCGAGGAGCGTGGGCAGGGCGGCGCCATTGCCGAGAACCTGGTCGCCATGGCGGGCTTGAAGGTTCCCGTGGTGACGGTGCTTTTGGGTGAAGGCGGGTCGGGCGGCGCGCTGGCGCTTGCCGTGGCCAATCGCGTGGCCATGCAGGAGCATGCGGTCTATTCGGTGCTCTCTCCTGAAGGGTTCGCTTCCATTTTGTGGAAGGATCGCACGCGTGCCCCGGAAGCGGCTGCCGTCATGAAGATGAGCGCGGCCGAGTCGCTGGAACTGGGGATCATCGACGCGGTTGTGCCCGAAGGGGCGGGGCCGGCGCACGAGAACCCTGAGGTCGCGAAGGCCAACGTGCGCGACTATATCGAGCGTGTGCTCGACGAGTTGTGTGACATGACCTCCGACGAGCTTCTTGAGCAGCGTTATCAGCGCTTCCGGAAGTTCTAGGCGTTTTTCCGCCAAGGAACAAGATTGAACCGCCTGCCGGCTACGAATAAGCTGGTAGGCGGTTTTGTTTATGGATAAATTTGTGACGCGCCTGACGGCGCTGATCTATTCATGCGCGAGTCATGCCTCGCGCCCACGAAAAACCTGATGGGAGCGTTGCCTTAGCAGCAAGATCCTAAGCCCCGCATTCGAGAAGAGTGACGCGCCTGACGGCGCTGGCTGTTGATGCGCTTTCGCTCACACCCACGAAAAACTATCGGTAAGGTTATCTTTCGCAGAAAGAATTTGTAGGGCCGAGGCATGACTCGGCCAGGCCGAAGGCGATGTTGGGACGGGAGCGCTGCGCCGGCCGGCAATAATTCGCGTGCTCAAGTGAGGTTGGCAGCAAAAAATCGTGGGCTTGAGCGAAAACTCAAGCCCTATTTGAGAGCGCCGCTAGGCGCGACACATACTTCAAAGCGCGCTTCGCCGTCGGTACAGAAGCACGCTTCGGGGCCCTTACCCTTCCAGCAGCTCGATCAAATCGTCGGTGGAAAGCGATGCCAGCGAGATACCGCTTGCACCGATCACCTGGTCGGCCAGCTTGCTCTTCTCCTCCTGCAGACGCAGGATACGTTCCTCGATGGTCCCCTTTGCGATGACCTTCTGCACGCTGACGACGCGCGTCTGCCCGATACGGTGCGCACGGTCGGTCGCCTGCTGCTGGGCGGCGGCGTTCCACCAGGGGTCGGCGTGGATCACCACGCTCGCGCCGGTGAGGTTCAAACCCGTGCCGCCGGCCTTCAGCGACACTAGAAACACCGGCACCTCGTTTTCGTTGAAGGCGTTGACCAGCTCGACGCGCGCCTTCTTCGGGGTCGAACCGGTGATGGTGTAGTAGGGCGTGCCGGCAGCGTCAAGCTCTCGAGCGATGAGTTCCAAAAAGCTCGTGAACTGCGAGAAGACGAGCGTCTTCTCGCCGCCTTCCATGGCCGATGCCACCAACTCCATGATGGCGCCGAGTTTCGCGCCCTGCCCACGGTAATCCTCGAACACCAATCTCGGGTCGCAGCACAGCTGCCGCAGCTTCGTGAGCTCGGCAAGCACCTCGACGGTTGAAACCTCCTCGCCGTTTGCGCGCTTGGCTTGGCGTTGCTTGCGTTCGGCGCGCTGGCGCGTCAGCTGCTCGCGCAGGTGCTGCTCGTGCGCGGCATAGAGCTTGCGCTGCTTGCCCTCGAGCGGCGCGAACACCACGCTTTCCAGCTTTTCGGGCAGGTCGGTGAGCACGTCGGCCTTGCAACGGCGCAGCATGAACGGCCCCACGAGCGCCTGCAGGCGCCGGGCCATGTCCTCGTCACCGCCGACGATGGGTAGCTCGAAGCGCTCGCGGAAACGCGTGTAGGGTCCTAAAAGCCCCGGCATCAAAAAGTCGAAGATGCTCCAAAGCTCCGAAAGGCGGTTTTCCATCGGCGTGCCGGTGAGCGCGAAACGATGCTGGGCATCGAGGCGCTTCACGGCGCGCGTGGTGAGCGTCGCCGGATTCTTGATGTATTGCGCCTCGTCGATCGCGCATATGAAGAAGGCGCGCCCCGTCCAGTCGGCGGAGTCGATGCGGGCGAGGTCGTAGGAGGTGATGAGCACGTCGACCAGGTCATCTTCCACCCGGTCACCGCTTGCCACCGGTTCCTCGTCGGTCGCCTCCGTCGCCTGACGGGCAAGTGCGGCATCCCAATCCGAGAACACCTTGCCGCGCGCCAGCTTGCGCTCATGCGCCACGCCCGCGATCGCCCTCACGTTAAGCTCAGGTGCGAACCGCTCGAACTCGGCCGTCCAGTTGTAGACGAGCGACGAGGGGCACACGATGATGCTTGGGCCGATGTGGCGCGCCTCGTCGCGTCTGGCAAGCAGGAGCGAGATGAGCTGCACCGATTTGCCCAGGCCCATCTCGTCGGCCAGCACGCCGCCGAAGCCGGCGTCTGTGCGAGCGGAAAGCCACCTGAAGCCCTCAGCCTGATAGGGGCGCAGCACGCCTTCTAACTGCGAGGGGATTTCGTAGTCGGCCTCATTGACGCGGCGGAAGTTCGCCAGGTAGTCCTCGAAGCTGCGGTCGCGGTCGAGGTTTTCCTCCTCGTCAAGGTAGAACGCGCGGTACGAGGGCAGCTCGACCATGCCGGCTGCCAGGTCCTTCGCGCTGAATCCCAGGTCGGACGCGAGTCGGTCGAGCTGGGAAAGGTCGAAGTCGGCTAGGTCCACGAACGCGCCGCCGCGCAGCTTGTGATAGCGCTTCTTCTTGCGATAGGCGTTCAGCATCGCGGCAAGCTCGTCGGCGCCAAGGTCGTCGGCCTGCACGGTCAGGTTGATCAGGTTTCCGGAAAGCGACACGCCCATGGTCAGGCGCGGTTTTTCCTCGCGTATAAGCTTGTCGAAGGCCGGAGTGGTGAACACGTCGCCCAGCGCACGGAACTCGGAAAGACCGGTAAAGATAAGCGCGCCCACGGCATCTTCCGCGGACAGCAAAAGGCGATGCTCTTCGAAGCCGAAGTAGGTGTCGATGAGCGTGAGGGCGCGATTCTCGGCACGCGTATCGCGCAGCGGCGCGGGCAAGGTGGTTGCTCCTCCTTGCGAATCGGTGGAACGGCCTTGCCCGTCGCGGGCGATGATGTCTTCCATTTCCGGGATCGGCTCAATGCCGCGCAGCGTGTAGGTGCTCTGCCCATAGGCGGCCTCGGCGCGTATCTCGATGCCTTTGGCGTCCTTGTCGAAATAGAAGCGCAGCTGGCAGGGCACGCGCCGGTACGCGTCGATCTCCTTGGGGACGTCAATGTGAAGGTATTTCTCGATGGTAGGCAGGACCGCCGCGCAGAACAGCGGCATATCCACCTCAGCGATGGTGATCACGCGCTCGTCGCTGTCGTAGACGGTGCGGAGGAAATCGGTGCAGTGCGCGAAGTCTTCCGAGCAGCGGTAGAGCGTATCTGCGCCCAGCCAGGCGAAGAGCTTCCCGCCGTGTTCGGCGATGCGGATGCGCTCACCGCGTTCGATGGTCCAAAACCCGCCTTCGTTTTTCGTCAAGGCAAGCTTGATGGGAGGGTCGGCGTTCATCAAATGGACGCGACTGACGCTTGGCGTGACGTAATCGGTGCCCTTGATGGGAAATTCCCTGCCTTCAAGCAGCCCCATGAGCTCGACCGTCTCGGCTTCGGTCATGGCCAGCGTGCGCCCGACGGTTTGCGAGCGGCTGTAATACCACGTCCCGCTCCTGCGGCTTTCGCAAGCGCGTTGCAGCATATCCTCGATGCGTCTGGATTGCTCGTCGAACGCAAGCGGGGAATGGGTGAACGCGAGCTTCTTGCCGTAGCTGTGGCGCTCGCGCAGCTCGACGCGATCGACCAGGTCGTCGATGCTCTTCAGCACATAGGGGGTATCGAGCGACCCTTTGATGCGGAAGCTCACCGACCAGTTGCCGAAGCCATAGGCCAGCTCGGGGATAAGCTCCACGCTGCCGGGCGGGGTGGAGTCGGATTCGATGCCCTCGGCGCGGCGCATGAGTTCGGTGATGCACGATGACGAAGTGGCCTGGTGCTGCGGCCGCCACCCCATGAAATCTCGGGGGTGTTTGGAAAAATCGAGCGCAAGCGCCACGCAGTGCTTGCACATGCCGCTGTATTCGCGGAATGCCGGGCAGGTGCAGGAATAGTCGACGATCTCGTCGTCGCTGTTGTCGAAGGTCACCGACGTGCGGTAGCGGTCGCTCCATCCGCTCGACGAGGCCACGAATGCGCTGATGGTTGTCTCGTAGGCGTCGTAGCGCACCTGCTTGGTGAGGATGTTGCGCGAATTCGACGCGAGAGAGCGCCCGCGAGCGAGCGAGCGCGGGTTGCACATCAGCGAGATTTGCTGTTCGGTGATCATGGGCCTCGATTCCTCCCTCGATGCGCTGCAATGGCAAACTCCCATTTTAGCGCATCAGGGGAGGTTAGGGCGGTCGGGGTTGGGATGAGGCGGTTAGGCTCGTTCGGTGTCGAATTCGTAGACGAACATCTGCTCGGGCAGGATGGACGTTTTCGGATCGAAGGCGCGCTCGGCTTTGCGCCTCATGCCTCGATGCTCGTAGTATTCCCAGGTGCAGGTGGTGTCGGTGAACAGGTAGCCCGCCGCCCCGCCCATGCTCGCCAGGTAGTCCTGCGCGCCGCCGAGCAGCTTCGATCCCACGCCCTGCCCGCGCGTCTTCGCCGACACGATGAACACCACAAGCTCGAAGGAGGCATCGCAACCGGATTCGATCAGCAGCTCATCGTCGGCGGCGTATTCGGCGGCGAGGAACGCGCGAAGGCCGTCGGTCGCCGGCTTGTCGATGGCGTCGGCGCGCTCATACGCCTGATCGCACAGGCTCTTCCATGCCGCAACCTCGCTCTCTTCCGGCATGCCGGCCCGCGCGAGCACCACCCCTTCCACGACCCCATCCATCACGGCCACCTGCGAATAGGTGTGCCGCAGCGCGTAGGTGGCGAAATCGATGATGCCGTGCAGGCGCGCAAGTTCGCCGTTGGCCTCTTCGTGCCAGGTTTCGGCCAGAATGGCGCCGATCCGGTCGGCGTCGTCGATGGTCATGGGGCGGTATTCGATGCTAGTCATAGCTGCTCCTTTGGTTTGCGGATGGCGCGCTCCTTCCCAGCGAGCCGGTAATCGACTGTATCAAACCTTGGACACGCGTCATCTTTTGTGACGGAATCGTTGCATTGACGGTCAGTCGCTTGCAGGCATAAGAAAAGGCGCCGGACCCGAAGATCCGACGCCTTTCTTTCACCAAGGGCGCATCAGGAGGGAGGGAGAAAAGCATGCGCCCTTCGATGTCGTTCTTGGTGCTTACAGCGTGTACAGGGCGTACACCGAAGCTCCCATCTGGTAGAACACCACGCGCAGGCAGATGGCGCATACAGCCGCGGCCACGAGGCCCACGCCTGCCCACACCTTCCAGTCGCCGCCACGCTTCTTGCCCATGTAGGCGCAGACGACGGGGATGATCGCGCAGATGATGGTGACGATGGTCAGAGGCAGGCTCTGCGCCCCGAAAGGCGAGATGGATGCCAGATCGACCATGCCGGCGGTCGGCTGCACAGGATCGATGTAGTAGTCGATCTGCGTGAACTGGCTGTTGCTCATTGCCATGACGATGATGTAGGCGATGGTCGTCACGGCCGCCACGACGGAGCCGACGAGGTTCGCGCCGACGTTTGCCGGGCTGATGGTGCCTTCCTTGACGTCCTCGATGAGAGCGACCGTCGCCGGGCCGAGCACGAACGAGGCGCCGAGGATCGACAGGATCTCGACCACGTTGTTCCAAGCCGGGCGGGCGTCCATCATGTAGGAGTGGCTCATCACGACATCAAGGATGACCGAGATGGCGATGCCGCAGATGGCAACCCACTTCGGAACCGAACCGCCATCTTCGGAGCGGCGCAGGCACGCCAGGTAGACGATGGCGACGACGCCGAGCACCACGATGGCGATAAGCTCCTGGGTGATGCCGGAGGTGATGTGACCGAAGCCGTTAAAGATCCTCTCCCAGTGCTCCAGGTGCAAAAAGACCGAGATACCCGAGATAACCAACAGCACAGCAGCGACGATCCAGCAGATAAGCTGGCTTTTCTTGCCTTCGCCCTTGAGTGCCAGGTAGCTTTGGCAGCCGAACACGCCAACGCACCAGGCCGCGAAGGTGGTGAAAAGGATAAGGGGCCATTGCAGTTCCATGTCTTACTCCTTTCCTTGCCATTCGCGATCGCGAAGCAGATAGCACACGTGCGGGCCGTTGCCCACGTCGGTGAGGTGGTAGATGTCGTCCTCGGTGTAGGGCTCCACCCATTCCTTCAAGGTCGTGCGGTTGTGCAGCATGTCCTCGTAGGGCGTGGCCTTGTCGTGGGTGGGCGCCGGCGCCTCGAAGGTGTCGATGCCCTTCTCCAAGTCGCCGAAGAAGCGGGCACGAGAGCCGCACTGGGCGACGCACTGCGGCAGCTCGCCTTGAGCCGTGCGCTGCTCGCACAGGGTGCACTTCTCCACGACGCGCTCCTCTTCGTTGAGGTAACGCACGCCGTAGGGGCAGGCCATGGCGCAGAACTGGCAGCCGATGCACTTCGACTTGTCGATCTGCACGGTGCCGTCGGCCACCACATGCGAGGCCTGCGTCGGGCACACGGCCACGCACTTGGGGTTCTCGCAGTGCTGGCACTGGATGGGCAGGAAGTACATGGTCACGTCGGGCCATGCTCCCGACTTCCCCTTGATGGGGAACGGGCCGATGCGCAGGGTTTTGATCCAGAAGTCGCCGGGCTGCACGCCGTTGATGGCTTTGCAGGCCGTCGAGCAGGCCAGACAGCCCGTGCAACGGTTCAGGTCGGTGATGATTGCATATTTGGTCATATTAGATCACGCTCCCGGTGCCGGTGTAGGTCCAAGACTCAACCTCGGGCTCGCCCTCGACGCGGCTGCGCATGCCGACCTTCATCCACTTGCGCAAGCGCTCGTCGGATGCATCGTGGATGCACTCTTCGCCCGTGTAGGGGTTGCAGGGCACGGGGTTGCCGAACGGGCTGTTCTCAGCCGTTGCCTTATAGATGACGACCGGATAGCCGCGCATCGTGTGGCAGCCGCCCACGACGTCCTGGCCGTAGGGGTCGTTCAAGCAGTTCACGCCAACAAGCTCGAAGCCGTGTGCGGCGTACTCGAACTCGGGGAACCACCACTGGTGGTTGGCGTTGGATACGGGCAGGTTCGTGGCGAAGGTGCCGCCGGTGGTGCGGGCCTTCACGGCGTAGTACAGGTCCACAACTTCGCGGATGCGGCCCCACGGGCTTTCGATCCACACCCAGTCGCCCTGCTCGAAGCCCAGGCGCTTGGCCTCTTCGGGGTTGATTTCCACGCGCGGGACCGGCCACAGCTCGCGGCACCAGGGAAGCTGACGGTGCTCGGAGTGGAAGTAGACGGGCTGGCGCGAACCGGTGGTCTGCAAGAAGACGTTGTCCGGGTACTTCTTGATGGCGTCCTTGTACCACTGGTTCTGGAAGTAGTCGTCGGGAACCTGGTCGATCTTGTCGGCCTGGTACAGCTCGGGCATCATGACCGGCGAGTCGGTGGCCTCGCGATAGATCGGGAAGCGGTCGTCGTCGCCCTGGAACGCGGCGATGTCGGTGTGAGCCCAGCGGGCGTCGCCCTTAAAGCCGTTCTCCTTGAATTCCTTGCCGTCGTACAGCGTGCCCTCGTCGCCCGCGTTGCAGATGTAGGCTTCGCAGGTCAGAGACCAGATCTCGATGAGCGAGGAGGCGGTGGTGAAGCCGGGCTTCAAGTCGACGAGCGGGAAGAGGTTGAAGCCGCCCTGCTGACGGCGCCAGCCCATCTCGTGACGACGATAGGTGCCCCAGCGCTCGGGATGCCACTCGCGGCAATCCATCCAGCCGTGCTCGGTGAACCATTCCTTCGCCTCGGCCCAGGTGGGTCCGTCGGGGAACTTCGCGGTCTTCCAAGCGTCGACGTTGTCCTTCAGGATGCGGGCATGGTCGGGCCACAGGTAGGAAACCTTGCCGGCGAGCGCGTCGGTGTACTCCTGGCCGATCGACTTGGTCCACTTGTCGATGTTGGTCTGGCTGGAAACCTTCGGCTTGAGCATGTAGTCTTCGCTCGAGCCAGTGGCGGCGAGGTCCTTGGTGTTCCACGGCACGCCCATGGCGCGGTACATCGCGCAGTTCCAGTCGGGGTCGTAGATGGTGTCTCCCGGAGGTTCGATGGCCTGGCAGCAGCAGCCGAACATGCCGCCTGCGCCCTGGGACACGCGGGTGGAGTCGATCTCCATCCAGTGCTGGCAGGGGAAGATGACGTCGGCGTTGCCGTTGGTGGGCATGAACCACAGGTTGATCTCGGTGAAGAAGTCCATCTGCGCCATGCCGTTCCAAGCGCGCACGGTGTTGGCCATGTTCATGACGTCGCCGGACTGGCACACGCCGCCGTGGATGGCGTACAGCGTGGGCTTGACGTGCATGTCGAACGGCTCGTTATGCAGCACGTCGTTCATGACCTGCGCCTTTTCCCAATCCGGGTCCTGCAGGCAGCCGTCCCAGGCGGTGTTGGCGTCGCACCAGCGTGCCCAGAAGCGGTTGAGCGGGAAACGGTCGGCGTCGACCATGGCGGCCTGGCGCGTGAAGATGGAGCTGGGGTTGGGGTAGTACTTGGAGTTGTACATCGCGCCGCCCATGCGCTTGGCAATGACGATCGCCTCCTCGTCGGAGGGAACCTTGTTGCCGTAGCGCTCGGCCAAAGGCGACTTCTCATCGAGCAGGTACTGGACGAAGTCCTGCATGTACTTGCCGACTTCCTCGAGCGTGTAGTCGCGGCCATCCCACGTGATGCGCTTGTCTTCGGCGATCTCGGAAGACTTCTGCATGTTGGAGCGGCCCGGGTTGCCGTCGAACTGGCTCTTGCACGAACCGCGGTTGCCGGCCGGCTCGTCGGAGTTGCCGGTGATGCAGGAAAGAATCTGCAGGGTGCGGCAGTTCTGGATGGAGTTGCCGTTCTGGTCGGTGGCCAGCTGGAAGTGCACGCCGCCGTTGCCGTGGCGCGGGTCGATGCGGGTCGTGTAGTGCTTGACGGCCGTTTCGACCTTCTCCCATTCCACGCCGGTGACCTCGGTCACCTTTTCAGGCGTGTACTGGCTGGTCAGATCATGGAAGCCGTCCCATACGGTGCGGCACTTGTACTTCTTGCCGTCGATGAGCTCGACCTCGATCTCGCCGGGGAACAGCGCGGGCTTCTTCGGCAGGCCCTTGGGGTTGGTCGTGGCGCCCTTTTCGTTGCCCTCGTCCCAGTAGCTGTCGTAGGCGGAATCCGCGGGATCTGCCCAGGTGGACTCGTCGGGCAGCCAGCAGTCGGCGATGAGGCCCGTCAGGGGGTGCTTGATGAAGCTGCCCGAGGTCGGGATCTTGGAAGTTTCGCCTTCCCACTTGCAGACTTGCGAATCCCACCAGGTCAGGCGCTGGTTGTTCTCGTCCCACACCATGAAGCGGTGCACCGAGCCGCCCTCTTTGACGTCGGCCTCGGTGATGAGCTTCGTGCGCATGTCGATGCCGCCGTTGCCTTCCCAGCGACGTGCCGTGGTCAACCACGGTTTATCGTCGCAGTACAGGAACGTGGCATTCGACCAGCGGCGCACCATCGTGTCGTCGTAGGCCTCGTTTTCGATGATCCAGTTGATCATGCCGAGCGCCAGCGCGCCGTCGGTGGACGGACGCAGGTTCAGCCAGCAGTCGGCTTCCTTGGAGATAGGCGTCATGCGCGGGTCGACGACGATATGGTAGTCGGCGTGTGCGCGAACGTCAGAGATGGTGCGGTTGGTGGTGTCGTAGTTGGAGTATTCGACTGCGGTACCCCACTGCAGGTACACCTTCGGCTCCGCCTCGACTTCCATCCACGGAGAGCCCATCTCGTCGGTCATGATGCCGGCCCAGTGGCGCGGGCCCTTGCATACCTGGTAGGCCAGATGCGCGTTCGGGGTGCCGAAGAGCTGCTTCATGCCCTGGTAGGGGCCGAGCGACCAGACGCGGGAGGTGCCGCACATGACGATGATGGACTGTCCGCCGTACTTGTCGACGCATTCGCCGAGTCCCTTGCCGACCAGTTCGAACGCTTCGTCAAGAGTGATGCGCACCCAGCCGGGGTCGGCGACGCCCTTCGGGTTCGTACGCTTGACGGGGTAGCGCAGACGATCGGGATGGTAGGCGGCCTGCATGGACGACTGCGACTTCGCGCAACAATGTCCGCGAGACTGCGGAGCGCTCTCGTCGCCCTCGACCTTGATGGCTTTACCGTCCTTGACGGTGACCCACACGCCGCATTCGACCTTGCCGCAGGCGCGGCAGCAGGTGCGTACGTGTTTGATTTCGCCCGTGGTGGTCGTGGTCGTCTCGGCAAGGGCCTTCATGGGAGCGGTCACCGAAGCGCTGACGGCGCAAGCGGCGCCGCAAGCCGCGGCGGCAGCGATGAAGCTGCGACGTGACATGGTTAGCTGTGCCATGAATTCACCTTTCCTTTCTAAACGGTTGCAAAATTGCATTTCGATTTCGATTTCGGGTCCGGCCCTTCATGTCCCCTCGCTTTCACCCCTCCTTTGTCATTCTCGTCAAATAGGACCGGTCCGCTTGAGTGAAAGCCTATGCCACAGACGGGGTGCCCCCTTAATAGGGTTGCTATTATTTCGCCGATAAGTCGCTTTAGGATGATAGGAGCCTCATATCATATGCTTGATATGATTTTCGCTAAAACACCTGTTCACAGGCTTGCCGTATGAGATATATGGGCAGTGTTCGCATCGGTTGCGAACGGTTGTGCTATCATCTTCAAGCATAAAGAGGGGGCTTGCTGAAAACGGCTTGGGGAGCCGTTTGCCTTGGGCATGCGCCCGGCAAGGGGGGATTTTGAAACTGCCGCACGTCACTATCGAGTATCGAGAAGAGGAAGCTGCCGGCGTCGGAAAGGTGTCGCCGTCGCTGATTGTGGGATTCGGCCTGCATTGGGCATGGATCTTCTCGGCCATCTTCAGCTCCAATTTGATATTCCCGTTTTGGTCGCAGGACGCTTCGTCGGTGATGATGATCGTCTCCATGCTCTGCATGGCCGTCACGCTTTTGTGCTATACGTTTTTCTTCTCTCGGGTGCGCCCGCTGTTCCAGACGATGGGGCAGCGCCGCCGCGTGCGCTTCTTCGCCGCCCTCTTCGCGTCGGTAGGAACTCTGATCATCGCGCTTGGCGCGGGAATTCCCGCTATCGGGGCATGCGTGGCGCTTGAGGTGGTAGGTGGCGTGCTGACGGGCGTCGGCACCGCTGCGCTGCTGATGAGCTACGGCGTCTCGTTTTCCATATGCGATTCCGCCGCCGCTGCCATGCAGTTCGCGCTTTCCTCCGTGGTGACTGGTGCCGCCTATGGGTTCATCCTGGCCATCGATACGGTCGCCCATCCTGCTGGCGCCGTCATTTGCGTGGCCGTTCCCTGGCTTGAGCTTTTGTGCTTGAACCTGTGCTCGAAGCAGCTGGTCGATCGCACGGAGTTCACGGCAACCATGATGCCCGTGCGCCCCGGTCGCTTCACCTTGCACTTGGCTCCTTCGGCGTTCGCGTTCGGGCTGCTGTTCGGTTTTCTGGGAATCCATGCGTTTCGGGATGTCGCCACGCTTGTCTTCTCGGCAAGGCCGTTCGTGCTCATAGTCATCGCGGGAGGGGTTTTGGTGTGCCTCTTGGTGGTGTGCGTCATGCTCACGCAACGCCAGCAGGCGAATTACGCGTTTCGTACGTTAAATCCCATTATCGCCTTCCTTATCGCGGTCGTGGCGTATCTTGCGCCGATGGGGTCCGCCATGACCACCCATTGCCTGTTTCTGGTGTGCTACATGCTCATCGAGGCGAGTTTGTGGATATCGTTTTCCGACATGTCCCAGAAGTTCCGTATCAGCCCGTTTCGTGTGTTCGGCGTCGGGCGCGGCTTTCTGGCCTTGGGGGCGGTGCTGGCCACGGTTCTCATGCTGCCTGAAAGCCCGCTGTGCGCAGTGCTGAACAGCACCGATTCCATTTTGCCAATCGCGTTGGTGCTGCTCGTGTTCGCCACCAGCAGCTACCCGCGCGACCCCGAGATCATCCGCGTTCTGGTGCGCGGCCGTATCTGCCCAGCGTTCTTCGATCCGCTTGAAACCACGAACGAATCGGCGAAGGTCATCGCCGCGGCGGCATGGGAGGCCGAAGTTGCCGACGCGCAGGGTGCTTCGGGGGTGTGTGAGGGCGCTGGTCAGGACGTGCGGGGCGAATCGGCTGCCGTTGCGGTCTCGGAGGGCGCTACCGAAGTTGCCGATGCGTGCTCTGAGACGCCCACTGCGTCGGATGCCTCCGACGTGGGTGTGGGCGCCGCTGTCGATGAACCCGGTGACGATAAACAGGCGAGCGAGGCGAAACAAGCTCCTGAACAGGTGAAAGCAGCTCTGGGAGCTGAAGACGGCGAACAGGACGAACAGCGCATCGGCCGTTACAAGCGCCGCTGCTTGGCGCTTGCCGATGCATGTTTGCTGTCCCGTCGCGAAACCGAGGTGCTGTTTTTGCTGGCGAAGGGCTACAACACCAAGATGATCCAGGAGCAGCTCTACATTTCCGCGGGAACGGCGAACACCCACATGCGACACGTGTACCGCAAGCTCGATGTGCATTCCCAGCAAGATCTGATCCGCATGGTTGACTCCATCGAGGTCGCCGACGAAGCGTGGTAGGTAATGGGGGGCGAAGCGCTTCGTCCCCCGTCCAGTCTCTAGGCGAACACCGCCGTTTCCATCAGCCAGGCGTGGGCGCACTGGCGGCGTGCCATGGTCTGCACGATGAACCAGGCGTCGTTTGCCTGGAAAGCCTTCTTAGCTTCCTCTTCGTGACCCGGCGCAAGTTCGGCGAGCGCGCGTGCGATGTCCTCGTCGTCAAGATCCATGCCCAGATGCGCGAACAGCGCGTCGAGCGCAAGCCCCTGACGCAGCGATTCGCGTGCCTGCATCATCACGTTCATGCTGAACTGCTGCGCATCCATGCCGTTTGCCTGCGCAAATTGCTCGAGGGTCATATTCTGCGACTCGGCGTTTTGCCGCGCGGCCTCCATCATGTCGGCTGCCGCTCGCTCGACAAGCGCGTCGGGAATGGCCGTTTGCAGGCGCTTTCCCACTTCTTCGTCGGCGGCCGTCTCGCGTGCTTCTCGCTGCGCATCGGTGCCGTGATCCTTCAGATAGGCGGCCACGCGCGCGCGGAACTCCTCGACGGTTTTGTCGCTCTCGGACAGGTGCGTGCGAACGAACTCGTCGGTAAGCTCCGGCACGATCCGGCGTCGTTTGTCCACCAGGTCGATGGCAACCTTGTAGTGCACGAGCGTCTGGTCGCTCTCCAGGTTGTCGAACTCGAACTCGCGGTGCTGGCCTATCTCCATGCCCAAGACGCCGTCCACAAGCCCCTGCGGCACCAGATCGCGCGACAGCACAATGGCGATGCCGTCTCCCGAAAGGCCCAGTTCAGGAGCACCGTTTGCCATGGTTGAAAGGTTGACCTGCAAGCAGTCGCCCTCAACAGCGCCGCCCTGCGCCTCCTCATAGGTGGCGAAACGGTTCATCTCGCGCATGATCTGAGCGTTGATCTGCTCCTCGGTCACCTTCTGCTCGCCCGCGTGAAGATAAAGCGGCTCGTAGGAGGAAAGGGTTGCCTCAGGACGAACGAACACGTCGGCCTCGATGGTAGCATCGGCACCATCGAGCAGGCCTTCGATGGTCTTGTTCGCCGGCTCGGGGTTGTGCATGACGTCGAGGTTCTGCTCGCGCACAAAGGGGAGCGCGCAGCGCATGCAAACGTATGCCGCCATGTGCGCCTTGACGACATCGGCGCCGAAGCGCTCGGCGAGCGTGTCGAAAAGATCAGCGTCGCCTTGCGCGATACCCGCGTTCTTCGCCATCACCTGCAGCGCCTCCCGGGCAAGCGCGCTTTTGTGCGCCCCGGTGATGGACATGCGCAGGCGCACTTTCGAGTCCTGCGGAATTTCCTGAACGTTGATCAGCTTGATCGACATGGTGTCTCCTTGCGACTTAAAGGCTGCTATCTTTCGTACACTTGGTCGGTTTTGCACAGGCTTTGCTGAATGTGCCAAATGGTGTGCGCCTGACCTCGCTTGATGGCAAGAGGCTTCATCTCATAGGCGTCGGTGGCGCCGGCGAACAGCTCGCGAGCGAACACCTCGTCGGATATGGTGATGGCCCCTGCCGGGCATATTTTCTCACAGGTTCGGCATTTCACGCAGTCGCCGGGATAATGCTCCACGCCGAACGGCTCGCCCGAATCGTCGTCCTCGCCGAATTTCCGAAGCGCTCCGGTGGGGCAGAACACCGCGCACATGCGGCAGGATTGGCACGCATCGGTATCGATGATGACGTGCCCCCACAGCCGCGTGTCGATCATGACGTCCTCGGGATCGCCGAAGGTCGCCAGCGCATCGAGCAGGCGGCCGCGCCTGTCGGGTAGGAAGTGGGGAAGGGTGCCGTCGGCCATCACCTTGACGTAGTTTTTCGTCTTCTGCGGGCTGAAGCTCTCTCCAGTTATCTCGGCCGCCGCCGCGCCCGCGAGCACGCCGCCGATGCGCGCGGCTTCCTTGCCGCCCTCTTCGAAGGCGTAGCGCTTTGATTTGTCGAACTCTTCGGTGTCCTTGCGCTTCGTGCGGCTGGGAAGCTTCGTTGAGGTGCGCACGCCTAAAGGCTGGCCCCAAGCTTCCAGCAGGGTTTTCTCGGTTGCGAGGACCTCTTGCAGCATCTTGTGCCCGCTTATGTGCTCGCAACTTGCGCAGGCGCCGTGCACGAGCACCACCTGCGCGCCCTCGCTTTGCATGAGCGTGAGCAACGACTCCTCCACGCGGCCGAGGCATTCCACGCGCACGACCGCATCTTCGTCAATGAGGCCGGCGACCTGCTCAAGCACCGCAGAGCACGCGATGGTGACGGTGCCGTCGCAGGTTTTCGCGGCAAGGCGGCACTGTTCAATGATCTGCGTGTCGTTGGGATGATGCGCCTCCAAACAGCACGTCGGGCACACGGTCGCGCACGTGCCGCAGCCGATGCACTTCTCGGGGGACACGACGAGCATCTCGGATTGCTCGTCGTAGTGGATGCATCCCGAGGTGCACACCTGCGAGCAGCGCAGGCAGTCGGCGTGGCGGTTGCGCACCAGCGCGCAGCGGTCTTGATGGACGGTGATATACGGGCTGTCGACCTTTTCGATCAACCCGAGCATGTTTGAGATACTTGGCATGGCCCCTCCCCTTGTTCACAGAGCGCATATGACGCTTCACCTGCGGTTTTCTCTATCATAGGCGCTTTTCGGAAGGCAAAATCATAGGGCTGATATTATTGTGCGTCCGCCGGTGCTCATATACTTGAAAATCGTATGGGGACGAGTTTTAAGGAGGAGGCATATGGCTTTGATCAGACCATCCCTGACGCTGGTGCTTGACTTGGACGACAGGCTCGCGGCGCAGGAAACCCAGTTGGAGCTGAAACGCTGCTACACCTATATCACGGCGCCGATCGTGCGCCATCACGCACCCGCATCCGACGATGCGCCCGTGAGCAATACGGCGCGCGCCATCGTGAATTTCGGGACGCGCAACTATCTGCATTCATCGGATGAGGGGTCCGATGAGCTGTGGAACGAGATCGTCGAGCATTGGCTCGGGAACATCTTGCATAAGGTGGGTTCCACGATGAAGGCGTTCAATCGTCGCCAACGTTTGATCGGCCTTGACGAGGTGATCTTCGACAACTTCGACATCGAGCTTGCCGGCGGCGAGTTCATCGTCAGCCTGCATCCCGATCTGCTGGGCTTTGTGCCCGAGGAGCTCAACGCCGCTATCGGCATGGCCCGCTCGCTGCTCAACGACGGCACCTTCGCCGGCGCGGTGCGCGTGCGCATCCCGGCAGACGATTCGTATGCGGCTCAGCAGGAAGGTGCCTGGCAGCAGTGGCAGGAAGAGCATCCTGAAGAGGAAGCCGAAGAAGAGGCGACCGATGCCGAAGCGAAGGCGCAGGCCCCCGCTGTTGACTACGAAAGCGAGGAGTGGCTGGCCTACGACCGCGAGCGCAAGAGCTACGAGAACACGGCGGTGCCCATCACCGATTCCGATGATCTGCCGCCCATTGAGCGCGAAGAGGAGGTTGAGCCGCCTGAGCCGTTCTCCTTTGAGGTTGACTATTCCGTGTGGTCGGTCACCTTCGCCGATGGCACGTCCCGCATCTTCGACTCCTCGGCGCTGACTTTTAAGGACTAGCGCCATGGAGACGACGAAGGGTGTTGCCGCCGCGCCGCGCGCAAGTGCGTGCGAGAGCATGTTCGTGAAGTGGGAAACCCCCGAAGACGAGCTTGCCGGCACCGCGCGTCTGCTCGAGGCCTTCGTGCATCGCCATATCGACCAGGCCAACGATTTGGCCATCGCGGTGCCGAACATGACGTGGGCCGCGATGGCGCGCCGCGCTTGCGCCTCTGCAGGCGTTGCCGCATCGATCCGCGCGCG
>CAVHFC010000016.1:0-5607 GCA_963635025.1 Eubacterium sp. CAG:786 | reverse complement strand
CTTCTGCGCACCTACCAACTGAACTGAAAAACCCGCAAGGAGGACATCATGGCGGATTTTGATTTGAAGAATTTCTCGTTCAACGTCGAAGAGGGGGCTTTTAACTTCGGCGGGCCTGAAACGATGGACGAAGGCGACGCCGACCCCGGCATCTTCCTTCCCAACACCGAGGGGCGCACGGAGTTTCTGCCCCCCGACGCCGATCGTGTGCCGAAGATCCCCGGCGTGGTCGATCAGCAGGCGCCCGAATATGCCGACCGACCCGCCACCGAGCGCACGGCCGAGCTGTTCAACAACATGAACCCGCATCGCCGCGTGCTGTACGGCGTGCTGCGCGCCATGCGCGAGCCCCTCAGTGACGAAGCGGCCGATGAGGCCATCGAGGCTTTGCGCGCGCACAAGTTCTCGGTGTATTCCCCGGCGAACATCTGCACCATGCTCGAGACCGCTGGCGCTGCCGAGCGCGTGCTTGAGGACGGCACTCCATTCAACGAGTTCGAGCCCGAGCCGAAGCTTGTGGTCATCGATGGCGTCGAGTACTGGGAGCCGGTCCCGGCCCCGAAGCATTACTGGCAGATCACCGACGCCGGGCGCGCCCAGCTTGCCAGCTACGATCCCAACGAGAAGCTCTCCGAGCAGTTCGCGCGCGAACCGGAGTATTTAAAGCTGTACAAGCGCATCCTGGTTTTGGGTGCGCAAGAGGGCGGCAAGACCATGAAACAGTTCTCGGCCGCCGTCGACAGCGACCCGTTGGTGGCTACCGAGCCGCGCAACTACTTCGTGCAGCATTTCGTCGAGGCGCTGGAGCGTTGCGAGGCGGTGGCATGGTTCGGCAGCACCTGGAAGACGACCGACGTGGGCAAGGCCGCTCTTGCCGGAGCGCTTGCCGATGTTGTCGACGACTGGGAGCCCAGTGCGGATGACAAGCCCGCGCAAACCGAGACCGACGGCGTGAACTGGTAGGAGGGTTGGACCATGACTGACGAGAAGATGACGCCCGAGGCAGGCGTTGCGGAACTGATCGAGATCAACGAGGGACGCGCGAAGACCTACGGCCTGCTTGCGCGGCTGTATCGCGAGGAGGCGTCCCAGGAGCTCATTGACGAGCTTTACGGGCTCCATTGGCGCGTGAGCACGGGAAATGATGCTCTCGATAAGGGGCACAAGCTCATCGCGACCTGGCTTTCGGGGCTGTGGCGCAACTCGGCTACCGAGCTTTCCGCCGACTACATGCGCACGTTTTTCGGACACGGGTATTCCGGCCATGCGGCGGCCTATCCCTTCGAAAGCGTCTATGCATCTGAAAAGCGCCTGCTCATGCAGGGTGCGCGCGACGAGATTCTCGCGCTGTACCGATCGGCCGGCTTGGACAAGCAGGCAAGCTGGAAAGAGGGTGAGGACCACATCGCGCTCGAGCTGGAGTACATGCAGGTGTTGATCGGGCGCACGGTCGATGCGCTGCGCGCCGATGAGGGCGAGGAAGCCTACCGGTTGGTGAAGTGCCAGCTGAACTTCATGGAAGATCACCTCGGCGCGTGGGCACCGCTTTTGACCGAGCAGATGCGCAGCTTCTGCAAGACGAAGTTCTACGAAGGTCTTTCGTATATGACCGATGGTTTTCTGGAGGTCGACACGACGCTGATGGAGGACATGCTTTCCGACGACGAAGAGGAGGGCGGCGAAGAGGAGGCGAGCGAACAGGCATAAGGGCGGCAAGCAGGCGAGAGCATTCTCGCTTGGGCGAGGGCCGCTGGTTTATGTAGGAGCGCGGGGCATCCCGCGAATGTGCAAGGGGGAATGTTTCATGGAGGAAGAAGGTAAGACGTACGCGGGCATGTCCCGCCGTGCGTTCGCCTTAGGCTCGGGCGGCGCGGTGGTGCTGTTAGCCCTTGGCGGCCTGAAGGCGGTTCCGGCGCAGGCGCAGGTGCGCCCGCCGGGAGGTCAGGACGAGGCGCACGTGATCAGCGCGTGCGTTCGCTGCGAACGTTGCGTGGAAGCGTGCCCGCGCCAGGCACTGCGCCCGTCGCATATCGAGGAAGGCATCCTGGGCACTCGCTTGCCCGCCACGAACTTCGATGTCGCCTATTGCGATTTCTGCACCGAGGAAAACGGCGGCACTCCGTTGTGCGTCGAAGCCTGCCCGACCGGCGCGCTGCGCTTGGACGCGGGCGCCACGCCGCAGAACACCATCATCGGCAAAGCGGTGATCAGGGCGGATTGGTGCTTGGCGTGGGCTCGTTACAACGGTTGCCGTTTCTGCTACGATGCCTGCCCCTATGAGGCCATCACACTCGACGAATACAAACGCCCCGTCGTTTCGGCTGATGTGTGCAACGGCTGCGGCGCGTGCCAAAGCGTTTGCGTTTCGCTGCAGGAAGGTTCGATCGCCGAGGGCGCCACATCGCGCGCCATCACGATCAAGCCGCTCGACGAGGTAGAGGGGTAGGGGGTCATCATGAAATTGAAAACGCTTCGCATGCTTGTTCCCCTGGCAATTCTGCTGCTTGCCGGCGTGGGGTTTGTGACCCATACGGGCATCGGCGATCTTTCCGCCGTGGGCTGGTCGTCCATTTCCGTGCTTTGCCCGCTCGGCGCCTTAGGCACGATGCTTGCCAGCAAGACCATCGTGCCTCATGCGCTCATCTCGCTGGTCATCGCGCTGGTGGCGATCGTGCTGCTCGGTCGCGCGTTCTGCGGCTGGATCTGCCCGGTGCCGGTCGTATCGAAGCTGCGTCATGCCTTCTCTCGCCCCGAAAGCGCCAAGAAAAAGGCGGGCGACTCTCAGAAGAGCGACCCCGCCAAGCCGCTTACCGACAAGGAAAAGGCGCTGCTCAAGGGTGCGTGCGGCCATCATGCGTGCAAGCCTGGCGACGCTCCGAGCAACTCGCGCAACCTCGTGCTCGGCGGTGCTCTTCTTTCCGCGGCCATTTTCGGTTTCCCGGTGTTTTGCCTGGTATGCCCCATCGGGCTTACCTTCGCGCTCGTCTTCGTCCTCATCGCGTTGTTCGGCTCGGGCGATGTGACCTGGTCGGTCGTCGTCATTCCCGTGCTGCTGGCCGTCGAGGTCGTCTTCTTCCGCAAATGGTGCAGCCATATCTGCCCCTTATCGGCGCTTATGAGCCTCGTGGGCAAGCTCAATCGCACGGCGCGCCCCCAGGTCGACCACGAAGCGTGCATCGAAACGAAATCGGGCCACGCGTGCGGCCGCTGCGCGCAGGTGTGCGAGCAGGGGATCGACCCGCGCCATCCTGAGCTGGGGTCGTCATGGAGCGAGTGCACGCGTTGCGGCGAGTGCATCGAGGCTTGCCCGGGCGATGCCATCAAGCTGGCCGCCGTGGTGCGCGAAGGCGGTTCGCTGGCTGGTAAGGAGAAGTCGCAGCCGGATTCCGCAAAGTAGGTTTTGCTGCCCGAAAAGCAGGCCCGGGTCGCCGCAGCACTGCGACGGCGGTCCGGCCGCTTTGGGTGGCGCGCTTCGGCGATGTTGGCGTCGTGCGCAAGCGCCCCTCCCAAGGCGGCCCGGGTGCCTCCCTCCCCGTACGCAAGCCGCAAGGCTTGTCAGGTCCGGGTCGCCTCTCCCCCCAATTCGGAAAAAGGAGCTGTGTGAACATGAGCCGAACGCATGGTCAAAGCGAGGCGTGCTGCGAGCGCGCCGATGTTCCCGCAGACGATCTCTTCGATGATATCGAGGTCTCGCTGTTCGTGGGGCCTGCGCAGTCGGGGCGTACGAGCCGTCTGGTGAAGGCGGCGCGCGAGTTGTCGGCAGCGGGCGAGAGCGTGCTGTTCTGCTGTGCCGTCCCCGAAGCTGCGGCGGGCGTGCGCGAGGAGCTTGCGGGGTCGGGCGTGAAGGTCGTCCCGCTTTCCGATTTTGCCTTGAGCGTGCTTGCTACGCCGTATGCTCAGGAGCGCTACGGTCGCGCCCCGCGCATCTTGGTGGCCCATGAGCAGGATATTCTCATGGAGGATATGAAGGTCAGCCAGATGAAGAACAGGCGTCTGCGCGGTGTTTTGGGCTACCTGTTCGCGGGGTGGAGCAACCTTTCCGACGATAGCTGGGAGCAAACCTACGAAGAGGACCTGCTCATAGAGCGCATTGATGCGAACCTGCGCTTTGCCGGCGGCGTGCTTGCCTGCGAGGCGGCGAACCTTGCGCTTTCCTGCGTGCGCGCCCGTCCCGATCAGATGCGCGAAAGCGTCGGGTGGGACTGTGTCATCGTGGACGATTTCAACCTTGCAAGTCGCGCATACCAGCATCTTGCGCGCGCCCTGGCTCGTCGCAAGCTGGTGGTCGCGGGCTCGCCGCGTCCTTCGGTGCCTGCATCGGGAGAGGAATATCCGTGTTTCGAAGGGCTCACCGAGCTTGCCGTGGCATGCCCCGACTGCCGTATCGAGCTGCTGCACTCTGCTCAGCCGGCGCCCATTTTGGCTGCCCAGAAGCGTCTTTGCGCTGATGATGCGCTTTCGGTGGCTGAAGGGGCCGAGCTGTTTTCCTGCGGGGAAGCGGACGCTGCACCAGCGGGCTTGACGGGTTCGGAAGAGCCCGGTGCCGGCGAGGGGTCGGAAGCGTTTTCGGTGTCTATGGCGTCAACCGTCGAGGCCGAGCTGCTGTTCATCGCGCAAACCTGCTCCGACGCCATCTCGCGCGGCGAGGATGTGGCCATCTTCGGGACTGATCGCACCTGGCGGCGCAACGTCGTGGCGAACCTGCGGCGCGTTGGGCTGCCGATCCGCGCCGCCGCCCCCGATCGCATCAAGGTGCGCGATTTGAGCGACGCGAAGGGAAGCGCGCGGATCGAGCGGGATGCGCTCGCTTCCCTGCGTCGCGATCCTGGCGACGGCGTTGCGTGGCGCGCGATGCTGGCGGCGGGCGATCACGTGGGGCGCAGCGCGGCGATCGACCACCTGCGACGAGCGGTGTGCGAGATGGGGGATGCGGCGCGTTCGTGGCGCCTCCCGGAGGCGCTTGAGGCGCTTTCGCGAGGTGAGGTGCCGTGTGACGAGCTGACGCAGCCGCTGTACGACGACTTGCTGGCGGCTTATCGTCGGGCGCGCACGCTTCTTGCCGATAGTGTTTGCGACAAGGGTGTTCGCCCGGAAGGAAACGCCCGCGCTGCTGGCGAGGCCGCCGAGCACTCCGCGAGTATCTGCGTCTATCCCGTCCACGCGGCCCCGTCGGTGCGAGCCGATACGGTTATCTTCGGCGCATTCGTCAACGGCTGCATCCCGTCCCGCGACTATTTCGACCCGGCTAAGCTCGCCGGGGGCGCGCGCGAGCGGCAGTGGGCTTCAAGCGTATGCAGTGCCTACAGTGTGGCGGCGTGCGCGCGCAAACGGCTGTATCTGTGCGGGTTCACCTCCTGCAACCTGGAAGTGGCGGAAACAATGGACGTGCACATCGCCTCGATCAAGCTGCGCCGCGGCATAAGAACAGCAGCAGTCGAGCCAAGCGGCATAGCAAGCATCATGCAAGGGGAGTGATGTTGCAGCAACTCATTACGCATCGCCGCGCCAGATAAAATGGTGTCGCGCACAAAGCCAGAACAAAATGGTGTCGCGCTAAAGCGCTCTCCAGTAAGGTTTGAGCTGTCGCTCAAACCCACGAATTCTTGC
>CAVHFC010000015.1:32616-34851 GCA_963635025.1 Eubacterium sp. CAG:786 | reverse complement strand
TCGGATGAACTTGCGAATCAACCCCGTTCGGCCCCTTGTTGCTTCTTTGTTAAAACGATTGGCGGGTCTGCGTGGTTTCCGCCTGGTGCATGTAATATGGAATAACGTGTGGAGTTCGCTGTTCGCGTGCTGCAGGCGTGCTGGTCTGCGGTTGCGCGAGGGGCGATTGGAATAAAACCCGCGAGCGCGAAGGAGTACCATGACCAAGCATATTTTCGTCACGGGCGGCGTCGTATCTTCCCTGGGAAAGGGCATCACCGCAGCATCTTTGGGCCACCTGCTCAAGGCGCGCGGCTACAAGGTGACCATGCAGAAGATGGATCCGTACCTCAATGTGGACCCGGGCACCATGAGCCCGTTCCAGCACGGCGAGGTGTTCGTCACCGACGACGGCCACGAGGGCGATCTTGACCTTGGCCACTACGAGCGCTTCATCGACGAGAACCTTTCGCGCGAATCCAACTTCACGCAGGGTTCCATCTACCAAACCCTCATCGCGCGCGAGCGTCGCGGCGACTTCCTCGGCGGCACCGTGCAGGTTATCCCGCACGTTACCGAGGCTATCAAGGAGCGCCTGCGCCGCATCGCCGATCAGTCGGGTGCCGATATCGTCATCTCGGAAATCGGCGGCACCATCGGCGATATCGAGTCGCAGCCCTTCATCGAGGCCGCGCGTCAGTTCAAGAAGGAAAAGGACCCCGGCGACGTGCTGTTCATCCACGTCACGCTGGTGCCTTACATCGCCGCTGCCCACGAGGTGAAGACCAAACCCACGCAGCATTCCGTTAAAGAGCTGCGTTCCATCGGCGTGCAGCCCGACTTCATCGTGTGTCGTTCCGACCACGAGATTTCCGACAAAGTACGCGAGAAGATTGCCCTGTTCTGCGACGTGCGTCCCGAAGAGGTGCTCGCCTGCGCTGACAGCCCGTCAATCTACGAGGTGCCCTTCGGCCTGTTCGACCAGCAGTTCGACACGAAGGTGCTCGCGCGCCTGGGCCTGCCGGAAAATCAGATCGACCTCACCCCGCTGCGCAGCTTCCTCGACGCTGCGGCCAATTGCGAGAAGGAATGCGATATCGCGGTCGTCGGCAAGTACGTGAGCCTCCCCGATGCCTATCTGTCGGTCATCGAGGCGCTCTATCACGCCGGCGTCCACAACAACTGCCATGCCAACGTGCATCTGATCGACGGCGAAGAGCTCAACGACGACAACGTCGACGAGGTCCTCGGGAAGATGGACGGCGTGCTCGTTCCCGGCGGTTTCGGTCAGCGCGCCTTCGAGGGCAAGATCTGCGCCGTGCGCTATGCCCGCACGCACAACGTTCCCTTCCTGGGCATTTGCCTGGGCATGCAGGCGGCGGTATGCGAATATGCGCGCGACGTGGCGAACATGCCGGGCGCCACTTCGGCTGAGTTCGACGAGAACGCCGATTATCCGGTTATCGACCTCATGCCCGAGCAGGAGGACGTCGAGGACAAGGGCGGCACCATGCGTCTGGGCGCCTATCCGTGCAAGGTCGCTGCCGGCTCGAAGGCTTTGGAGGCCTACGGCGAGTCGATTATCTACGAACGTCACCGCCATCGCTACGAGGTGAACAACGCCTTCCGCGATCGTTTGATCGAAGCCGGTTTGGTCATCTCCGGCGTTTCCCCCGACGAGCGCTTGGTCGAAATGGTCGAGATCCCCGATCATCCGTGGTTCGTGGCAAGCCAGGGCCATCCCGAGTTCAAGAGCCGCCCGACGCGCCCGCATCCGCTCTTCCGCGAGTTCGTGGCTGCTGCGGTTGCGCACCGCGCCTAAAAAAGAGCCGTTCAACTGCAAAAAGCGTCCCTTCGGGGGGCGCTTTTTCGATGCGCTACTATATATAAAGGCAACGAAGCAAACCCGCATGCGGCGCGGGCAACCGGTGGAAAGCGGTGAACGATGGACGAGAGCATCGACACGGACGACCTGATCGACCTGTCTGCGGAATACATTGCCTACCTGCGCATCGAGCGCGGAAGCTCGCCGAGAACTGTTGATGCTTACGAGGCCGACCTGGAGGCGTATCGCGATTTCCTTGCGGGCGAAGATGCCTTCACTTTGTCCTCGGTCACGCGCGACATGCTGGTTGCCTACGAATCGCACCTGTTCAGCCAGGGGTATGCTGCCTCAACGGTCTGCCGACGCATTTCAGCGGTGAAAGGTTTTCACCGGTTCTGCGTCTCCGAAGGCTACACGCAGAAAAACCCCGC
>CAVHFC010000015.1:0-32357 GCA_963635025.1 Eubacterium sp. CAG:786 | reverse complement strand
GCGGCGGCGCGCTACCTTGCCGAATACCTTGAGCTGGGCAGGCAAGAGCTGGTGAAGCCCTACTCCAAGCCCACCGACGCGGTGTTTTTGAACGCGCGGGGCGGCCGCCTCACCAGGCAGAGCGTCTTCAAGATCTGCGCCCGCGCTGGCTTAGGAATCGGCGTGGCGAACCTTCATCCCCACACGTTGCGCCATTCGTTCGCCACCCATATGCTCGAAGGCGGCGCGGACCTGCGCGTCATCCAGGACATCCTCGGTCACTCCGACATATCGACCACGCAGATCTACACCCACATCGACCGTACGCATATCCGCGAGGAATACCTGCACGCCCATCCGCGCGCATAGGAGCGGCGAACCGGAGATCGTTCCCTCCCACATCGCCCCACGCCAAGAAATCAGCACAAATCTCTCCCACATCGCCCCACAGCGTTTTCGTTGTGGGGCGAATCTATATCTTGTGGTCGAAATCAACCATCACCCACCATCTGGAACGGCCTTCTTATGACCTGCGTGTAATGCATGTGCGCAGGTCGCGCATGGACTTCGCTAAGGGGGTCGATGGGCCAAATGGTGGGGTCAATATATTGCGAAGTGGGAGGAAGTGGGATAGAATCCCAAACGTCGACACGCCGTGGGAGACGCGGCAGGAAGGATGGCATGGCTCAGGACGCCAACAACGTCAGGCTCAACGGTTTGTACCACCACAAGGTGGACGCCAAGGGCCGCCTGTCCCTTCCCGCATCGTTTCGCAAGGTGTTGCCGACCGATCTCATCGTGACCATCGACCCGTTCGACGAATGCCTGCGCGTCTATGTTCCCGAAGCTTTCAACCGTTGGGTTGACAAGGTGTTCGAGGACAAGTTCGGAGGCTACGACGACACCGATCGCACGCACGTGTACCTTCGCTCGCTTTTGAGGGAGCGCGCCAACGACGTCAACATCGACGCGGCGGGGCGCATCATGCTTCCAGCTAAGCTGCGCGAATCCGTGGGCATCGATAAGGACGTCGACTTAACGGGCAACGACGGCTACTTCGAGATTTGGGATGCGAAACGCCATGAGGCCAACCGCATGGACATCGATCTTTCCGTCCTGTTCCCCGGTCGTAAGGCGTGAGTACCATGACAAGCGAATATCGGCATATACCGGTCCTGCTCCCCGAGTGCCTCGAATACTTGAACCTAAAACCGCAGCACACATTCGTGGACGCAACGCTCGGCGGGGCAGGGCATTCCATTGAAGTTGCCAAGCGCATCGGGCGCGAGGGCACGCTTATCGGCATCGATCAAGACGATGTGGCCCTTGAGGCCGCGGGTCTTAAACTCGGGTCGCTGCCGCAAGATTCGTGCCCTCACGTCGAGCTTGTGCGAAACAACTTCGGCAACATGGACGAGGCGCTCTTGGGCGTCGAGGTTCCCGGAGTCGACGCGTTTTTGTTCGACATCGGGGTCTCATCGGTCCAGATCGACACACCGTCACGAGGCTTCTCCTTCAAGGAGGACGGCCCTCTTGATATGCGGATGGCTCCGGGTAAAGAAACCTTAACCGCAGCAGAGATCGTCAACACCTATACCGCAGCAGATCTCGCTCGGATCATCCGCATGTACTCGGACGAGAAGTGGGCGAGTCGCATCGCCGAGTTCATCGTCCGGGCGCGCGAGAAGGCTCCCATCGAGACGAGTGCGCAGCTGGTCGACATCATCAAGGCGGCCATCCCGGCAAGCGCCCGACGCGCAGGCGGACACCCCGCCAAGCGCACGTTCCAAGCGCTGCGCATCGAGGTGAACGGCGAGCTGGAGGTGCTCAAGCGCGGGCTTGAGGCGGCCATCAGATGGGCCAACCCCGGCGGGCGGATCTGCGTGATCAGCTATCACTCGCTTGAGGACCGCATCGTCAAGGACATGTTCGCCAGCTATGCGAATCGTTGCACCTGCCCACCCGATCTTCCGGTGTGCATGTGCGGCAAGGAGCCGATACTCAAAGTGATCACCCGCAAGCCGGTCGTGCCGACTGCGGAGGAAATAGCGCGCAACCCGCGCGCACGCAGCGCGAAGCTGCGCGTAGCCGAAAAGCTGTGAGGTGCGAAACCGATCGGCTGCGGCGCAAATGAACCTATGTCCGGTGCGTAAGGGGCGCCGGGCGGGATATAAAGCTGACAGACCGACGAAAGGAGATGCATCGTGAGCGCGCAACCGGCGTACTATTCCTATCCGAACCGCGCGCCTGAGCGCACCTCCCGCGGACGCATCAGGGTCGTCCCTGGGCGTCGTCCGGCCAAGAGCACTTCCGACGAGATAACTCCGGGGCTCGTCATGGTGGTCGCGCTCGCCGTCTTCGCGCTTTTCGCCATCCTGTCGTTTGCGTGCCTGGGCTTGCACGCCGCAACCGTTTCCACCTCCATCCAATCGCAGGAGCTTTCGAACCAAATCGACGACGCCCGCGCCGAGGGTACGTCGCTCGAGGTGACGCAAAGCTTGCTGTCCAATCCCACGCGCGTGCGCCAGCAGGCCGAGAAGCTGGGCATGTCCGCTCCGGAAAGCGTGGGCTCGATCGTTCTTTCCGCCGACGTCGTCTGCACCGATTCCGAAGGCGCGCTGTCGCTGTCCGAAAGCGTCAAGACCGCCGGCGAGCTGGCAGGGGAGTAGCGTTCATGGCCAGACAGGATCGTACCGGGCGCGCCTCGTCCACCTCGCGCGCACACAGCTCGCGTGATCAGCAGCAACAGGGCCGCGCTCGTCGCGGCTCTTCCTATCGTCAGGCATCTTCGCATCCCCGCGCCTCGCGCACCGATGGCTTCGGGCACGTTGAGCGCACGGGAGACTCGGGACGTTCTGGGCGAGGCGGGCGTGGCGCACGTGGCGGGTCTGCCGGCCGCGCACCCGAGCGCGAGCGGGCTAGCCAGCGCAGCGGGGCGCAAACCGCACCTGCGTCGAATGCGCTTTCCGGCATCGTAGGCGCGCTGACCGCCGATCGCTTCGCGGTCGTGCTCGGCCTGTTCGCCATCTTCGTTGTGCTGATGTTCGGCAGGTTGTTCTACCTGCAGGTCATCAAGGCAGGGGAATATTCCGAGCAGGCCGCTGCGGCGCGCACGTCTTACCTGACCATCGAGCCGCGCCGCGGCACCATCTACGATCGCAACGGCGTGGTGCTCGCCACCTCCGTCGACGCCACCACCATCTACGTCGACCCGACCGAGGTCACCGATGCGAGCATGACGGCCCAAATCCTGGCCGACGCCATCGGCGGCGAGCCGAAGGACTACCTGGAAAAGGTGACCGCGAACAACACGCGCTATTCGGTCATCAAGCGCAAGGCCGACACGTCGGTTGGCGATGCCGTCCAGCAGCTCGCGAGCGAGCGCGTCGAGGAAGCCCAGGCTAAGGTCAAGGAACAGGGTTCGAGCAACGAAACGGTTGCCTCTGGCATCCACCTCGTCACGGAATCGCGCCGCGAATACCCCAACGGCCAGGTGGGCGGACAGGTGGTAGGCGCCTGCAACACCGAGGTCGACGAAGAGGCGAACCGAGAGTACTACGTCGGCTTCTGCGGGCTTGAGGCCGAATACAACGACATCCTTTCCGGCGAACCCGGATACTACGAAGCCGAATATGGGCGTTCGGGACAGGCTATTCCCGGCGGTGTGCACGAAGAGGTCGCTGCTGTCGACGGCCAGGATATCGTCGTGTCCATCGACATCGAGCTGCAGCGCCAAGTTGAGGAAAGCCTGAAGGACGGCTGCGAGGGCATGAGCGCCACGGGTGGATCGAGCGTGGTCATGGACGGCGCCACCGGCGAGATCTACGCCGCAGCCTCCCTGCCGCTGTTCAACCCGGCCGACCGCACCGACATGGAGTCGGGGGCGGAGCGTCTCAAGTGCATCACCGACCTGTTCGAGCCGGGCTCCATCTTCAAGTCGGTATCGGCCATGTCCATTCTGGAAACGAATACCATGACCCCGGAAACCGAGCTGTACTGCCCGGCTTCCATCACCGCCGACGGCTACACCATCACCGACGCGCACGAGCGCGGCGACGCCACCTTCACCCTGCGCGAGATCCTCGACCAGTCGTCGAACATCGGCATATCGCTAGCGACCGAGCAGATGGGCTTCACCGAGCTGTACGACCATATCCTTCGCTACAACCTGCATTCACGCACCGGCGTGGATTATCTCGGCGAAGGCGAGGAGGGTACCGACGTGCTCGGCATGCTCAGCCCGGTGTCGGACTGGTCGACCGTTCAGGCCTACAACGTCACGTTCGGCCAGGGCGTGTCGGTCACGCCGCTGCAGATGGTTCGCTTCTACGGGGCCATCGTCAACGGCGGCGTGGAGTGCACCCCGCACTTCCTGATCAGCAAGGTGCAGTCCGGCGAGAAACCGGAATATGCGACCGAGCAGGTCATCGAGAACACCGACGCGCTCTCCGATATGCAGTCCATGCTGAAAACCGTCGTCACCGACGGCACGGGCACGAAGGCCGCCATCGACGGGTACAACGTCGCCGGCAAAACGTCCACGGCCGAAATCTACGACGAGGTCAACGGCGGATACCGGGAGAACGTCTACAACCTTGCGTTCACCGGCTTCATCGCCGATTCCTCGAGCAAGCTCGTGTGCTTCGTCGGGGCAAATGAGGTTCCTGGGGACGGCGTGGTCACCCCTATCTTTAAGGATATAATGACCACAGCAATCGACCGTTTCGGGATTACATCTGAGTGAGGTACTCGCATGGGAAAGACCTGCGCGGAACTGTTTGAGCACATGGACTGCACCATCATCGGAAACGCCGATGATCAGGTGGAAGGCATAGCATATCGAAGCGACAAGGTGAATCCGGGGGATGCGTTCTTCTGCATCGTCGGCCTGCAATCCGACGGGCACACCTACGCACAGGACGCCATCGATCACGGCGCGCGCGTGCTGGTGGTCGAGCGCAAGGTTTACCTTGCCGACGCCACCGACGTCACCGAGGTTGTGGTCGCCGACACGCGCAAGGCCATGGCGGAGGTGTCGGCGCGCTTTCACGACGACCCGTCCAAGAAGCTTTCGCTCGTCGGCATCACGGGCACGAACGGCAAAACCACCACGACGTATTTGGTGGAGCATATCGCGCGGGTGGCGGGCAAGCGCACGGGCGTCATCGGCACCGTCGGCACCGTCATCGGCGACGTGAAGGAGAAGTCGAGCCGCACCACGCCGGAATCCCCCGACCTGCAGCAGCTGCTCGGCCGCATGGCCGATGCTCACTGCGACGTCGTGGCGATGGAGGTCTCAAGCCATGCGCTCGATTTGCAGCGTACCTTCGGCACGCAGTTCGCCGTCACTGCGTTCTCCAATTTGACGCAGGATCATCTGGATTACCACCACACGTTCGAAGCCTATTTCGAGGCGAAGGCGCTCCTGTTCGGTCGCGACTATCCCGCGCGCCGCGTCATCTGCATCGACGACAAATGGGGCAAGGAGCTGCTGCGTCGCTGCTCGGAAGCGGGCGACAACATCATCACGACCGGTTTCGACCACTCCGCGCTTATCCACCCCAAGGACGTGCAGTACTTCCCGACGCACACCTCCATCACGCTCAATGTGCGCGGTTCCATCTATGAATTCGATTACCCGCTCGTGGGCAAGTTCAACGTCGAGAACGTCATGTGCGCCTTCGCCATCGGCATCCAGCTCGGCATTCCCGTCGATACCGTGATCGACGCGCTGCGCGACGCCCCGCAAATCCCCGGGCGCCTTGAGCGCGTGCATGCATCCTGCGATGGCGGCGTGTCGGTGTTCGTCGACTATGCGCACACCCCCGACGCGCTCGAGAAGGCGCTCGGTTCCATCATGGCGCTCACGCCTGGCCGGACCATCTGCGTCTTCGGCTGCGGCGGCGATCGCGACGCGAGCAAGCGGCCCATCATGGGACGCGCGGCGCTTGCGGCCGACCATGCCGTCGTCACGTCGGACAACCCGCGCACCGAAGACCCCAATGCCATCATCGACGATATCGTCGCCGGCATGTCCTCCGGCGAAGGTCGCTTCGATGTCGAAGCCGACCGTCGGCGCGCCATCGCTTTGGCCATCTCGCTTGCGAAGCCCGGCGATTCCATCCTCATCGCCGGCAAAGGCCACGAGGATTATCAGCTCGTCGGGGACAAGGTGCTCTCCTTCGATGATCGCGTCGTTGCTCGCGAGGAACTTGAGCGCGTCTTTTCCGAGTGCGGGGAAGCGAAGTAACCTATGCGCTTCTCGATAGACCAGATCGCCCAGGCGACGGGCGGCAGCATCGTCGTCGCGCCTGCGGAAGAAAAGACGCTCTCGACCAGCTTGACGTGGGATTCCCGCGCTGTTGCGCCTGGCGCGCTTTACGTGGCCCTGCCGGGCGAGCGCGTCGATGGGCACGATTTCGCCGCCGGTGCGGTGGCCTCCGGCGCGGCGTGCGTGCTCGCGTCCAAGCCGCTTTCCGCTTGCGATATCGCTCGCATCCGCGAGGCGGGCGCGGGCGTGGTCGAGGTCACCGACACCGCCGAGGCTGTCACGCAGCTTGCCCGCGCTTGGCGCGGCGAACTTGCCGGGCGCGTAGTGGGCATCACGGGTTCCACCGGTAAAACGACCACGAAGAACCTGGTGCGCGACGTGCTGGCCGCTGCCGGCAGCGTTGCCGCCACCAAGGGAAACCAAAACAACGAGCTCGGCGTCCCCGCAACCTTGCTTTCCGCCGACGCCGACACTGCTTTTTTGGTGGTGGAGATGGGCATGCGCGGATCCCATCAAATCGAATCGCTGTGCGAATTCGTCAAGCCCGAATGGGGGCTCATCACCAATGTGGGCGACTGCCATATCGAGCTTTTGGGAAGCCGTGAGAACATCGCGCGCGCCAAAGCCGAGCTTGTCAGCGCCCTTCCGGCCGGAGGCGTCGCGTTTCTCAATGCCGCTTGCGATTTGACGCCGTTTGTGCGCGAGGTTGCGAAGCTTGAAGAACGCGGCGTTGCCTGCGTGCTTTTCGATGGCTCGCTTGGTGCCGAGGATCGTCGCGCCGCGCTTTCCGACCAAGAGCTTTCCGTCCCCAGCGTTTGGGCGCGCGACATTGTGCTCGACGAAGAGGGACGTCCCTCGTTCACGTTGTGCTATGCCGGCTTTTCGCGGCAGGGCAGCGGAAGCGTTTCGTGCTCTTTGGATCTGCGCGGTATCCATAATATTTCGAATGCCTGTTCGGCTGCGGCCGTCGGGTTGGCTGCGGGAATGGATCCTGAAGCGATCGCTTGCGCCCTTGCCGCCTCCCGTGCGGAAAGCGGTCGCCAAGAAGTGCTGACGGCGCCCGGGGGCTTTACCGTCATCAACGACGCTTACAACGCGAACCCCGACTCCATGCGCGCGTCGCTTTCGACGTTCGCCGCGCTTGCGGTGCCGGGTCGACGCATCGCCTGCTTGGGCGACATGGGCGAACTGGGAAGTTTCGCCGACGCCCTGCATGCCGAAGTCGGCGAATTCGCGGCGCAATCGAGTCTTGATGAGCTCATCTGCGTTGGCGAGCTTTCGCGCGCCATGGCCGACGCCGCGCGCGCGGCCGGTATGGACGAGGCTCGCGTGTTTTGCGTGCCCGACGGCGCCAGCGCGCTGCAAATGCTGAAAGGTACGCTATCGGCCGGGGATGCGGTGCTGGTGAAGGCATCGCATTTCATGGAGCTCGATGGCGTGGTGAAGGGGTTGATTGACTAACATGCTGCATGTTTTCGAATCGTATCCGACGTTTCTGGTGTTTCTCTCCATCGTGGTCGCCATCGTGGTGACCATGGTGCTGATGCCTGCCTGGATCAAGTTTCTGAAGGGCAGCCATATCGGGCAGCAGGTTCGCGCCGACGGTCCTGAAAGCCACCTGGTCAAGCAGGGGACACCCACTATGGGCGGCGTCATCATGCTCATCGCCGTTGTCGTGACGGTCTTCTTGGTGGGACATGCGACGGTCGAGATGTTCGCGCTTGTCATCGCCACCCTTCTGACCGGCTGCCTCGGTCTGATCGACGACGCGGAGAAGGTCGTCAAGGAGCGCTCCCTCGGTTTGACGCCGAAGGCGAAGCTCGTCGGCCAATTCCTGATCGCGACGGTGTTCGGCCTGGTGGCTGTGAACGTCGTGGGCATCGAACCCACCGTCGAGCTTCCCTTCATCTACACGTTCAACTTCGGCATCCTTGAAACCGATATCGCAGGCGTGTCCGTGCCGTGGCTCTACATCCTGTTCGTGGACATCCTGCTCATGGGGCTGTGCAACGCCGTGAACCTTACGGACGGTCTTGATGGCTTGGCCGCCGGCACCGTCATGATCGTCATGATCGTCATGGCCGCCATCGCGTATCGCTCCGACATGCTTGATTCCGCCATCTTCGCTGCCGCGCTCGCGGGCGCCTGCGTCGGCTTTCTGTGGTTCAATTCTTTCCCGGCCGATATCTTCATGGGCGATACGGGATCGCTGGCGCTCGGCATGGCGCTCGGTTGCCTGTCGGTCCTCACGAAGTGCGAGTTCGTCGTGCTCGTCGTGGGCGGCCTGTTCGTCGCCGAGGCGCTTTCGGTCATGATTCAGGTGTTCTATTACAAGAAAACGCACAAGCGCGTGTTCTTGATGGCTCCGCTTCATCATCATTTCGAGAAGAAGGGCTGGAGCGAGACGAAGGTCGTCGTACGCTTCTGGATCGTTTCCGGCGTGCTGGCGGCGCTGGGTTTCGCAACGTATTTCGCAGAGAGTTTGCTGGTGGTGGCTTAAATGAGCAATGCAAAGATGATCGAGGGCAGGAAGCTCTCGCCGGTGAGCTTGGGCCGTGTTTTGGTGCTCGGCTTGGGAAAGTCGGGTCACGACAGCGTTGATTACCTCATGGCGCAGCCCGCTGGGCGCGTGGAGGGGCTTTACGTCTTCGGCGGAGGTTCCGCCGCGTCCGATAATTTCGCCTCCCGTGTCGCTGCGGCCGGCGTTGAGGTTGCGTACGGCGAAGGTGCGGTCGAGGAGCTTGCGCGAAAAGCCGATGGCCGTTTCAATCTTTGCATTGCCAGCCCCGGCATCTCCGAATTCTCCGACCTGTATCAGGCGGCTGCCGCGGTAAGCGATGAGGTCATCAGCGAAGTCGAATTCGCGTGGCGCGAAAGCGCGCAAGATAGCCGTTGGGTCGCCATCACGGGCACCAACGGCAAAACCACCACGACCGCCCTTGCCGCCTTCCTGCTCAAGGAGGCGGGCATACGTGCTGCGGCCGTCGGTAACATCGGGGACACCTGCATCAGCGCTGTTGGCGCGGGCGCCACCGACGTCTACGTGGCCGAAGTGTCTTCCTATCAGCTGGCTTCTACGGTGCGTTTCGCGCCGAACGTTGCCGTTCTGCTCAATATCACGCCCGATCATTTGCACTGGCACCATACCCTCGATAACTACCGCGACGCCAAGCTCAAGGTGCTTGCGAACCTTCGCGATCAGCCTGGTTCGGTCGCCGTGCTCGACGCCACCAACGACGTGGTGCGCGAGCAGGTGCGCAAGCTCGCTGCCGCGGGCGATGAGCGTGGGTTCGCCTACGTTCCCATGGGCACGGCTGATGGCCTTGGCGGCGACATGCGCGCTCGATGCGGCAGCGAAAACGCCGCGTTTATTGACGAGGCGGGCATGCTTCGCGTGACACTATCCGGTCGCGATTGCAACCTTGGTGCAGCAAACGACCTGCGTATCAAAGGCGAGCACAATGCAGGCAACGCGCTGGCCGCCGCCGCGGCGGCGCTTGCCGTGGGGGCCTCACCTGAGGACGTCGCTGCCGCGCTGCCGAAGTTTTCCCCGCTTGAGCACCGGATCGAGCCGTGCGGCACCATCACCGGTGTCGAGTGCTACAACGATTCGAAGGCCACCAACGTCGACGCGACGCTCAAGGCGTTTGCGGCGTTTCCGCACACGCGCCCGCTTGTCCTGCTCGGCGGCGACGATAAGGGAACCGACCTTGCCCCGCTTGTTGCGGCCGCTCATGCGCATACGCGTCTGGTCGTGTGCTTCGGCGACGCTCGCGAGCGTTTTTCCGCTGCCTTCGACGGCGCGGCTTCAAGCGCGCCGGCCGACTTCCAAAAGCTCGAGGCGAATCATCTTGCCGACGCGCTTGATGTCGCGCTTTCCCAGGCGAATGCGGGCGAAGTGATCCTGCTTTCCCCGGCATGCGCATCCTTCGACGAGTTCCATTCGTTCGAGGAGCGTGGGGAAGTCTTCAAGAAGCTCGTGGCCGATTGTGCCGCGAAGCTCGGCGCATAAGGCGCTTATATGCCTCGCTCCACCTCGAATGCCTCCCGAGAGGCGTCATCGCTGCAATGGATTCAGGTCGTGCTGATCCTCGCCGCTGCGGCGCTGACCCTCATCGGGTTCGTCATGATCTATTCGTCATCGCAGGTTTCCATCCTTTCCGACGCGGCTTCCTCAGGCGAGCTCGACAGCGCCAACGCCGCGGAGTACCTGTTCGACCAAATCAAATACTGCGTGATCGGCGTGATAGGGGCGTTCGTAATCTGGAAGTTCATCTCGCCGGAAATCTGGAAAGGCTGGTTTGTGTGGGCCGTTTACGCATTCAGCCTGGTGCTGCTCATCGCGACCGCTGTGGCGGGTACCGCGGCGCTCGGCGCGCAGCGTTGGTTGGTCATCGGCTCATTTTCGCTGCAGCCTTCCGAGTTCGCGAAGATCGCTTTCGTGCTTCTGGCGGCTCGAATTCTCGATGATGCGAACGATGGCATGCTCGATTTCAAGCAGCTGATGGTGAGTTTGGCCGTGATCGTCATCCCGCTGGCCCTGCTCTATAAAACGCAGTCCGACTTGGGAACCACCGCCATCATCCTCATCGGCTGCCTTGCCGTCATGTGGCTCGGCGGCGTGCCGGGAAAGCTGATCGGCTACATCCTCGTTGCCCTGTTCGTCTTCGCCATTGCCGCGATCTTCGGCACCGGCTACCGTACCGATCGTCTGGTGGTTTACGATCCCTGGAACGACGGCGATGGCGGCTACGGCGACGGGTATCAAACCATTCATTCCTTCTACGCTTTCGCGCAAGGCGGCCTGTTCGGCGTCGGCTTGGGCAACTCCCGTGAGAAATTCGACTATCTTCCGGAGGCCGAGACCGACTTCGTGTTCTCCATCATCGGAGAGGAGCTCGGCATGGTCGGCGCGCTTGTCGTCGTCGCCCTGTTCGTCGTCATCTTGGTTTGCGGGCTGCTTATCGCGCGTCGTGCCGCCACGTCGCTTTCGGCAACCATCGCGGGAAGCTTGACCGTGATGATCGTTTTCCAGGCGTTTCTGAACATCGGCTGCGTTATCGGGCTGGTTCCCACCACGGGCAAGCCCTTGCCGTTCGTGTCTTCCGGCGGCTCCTCGCTTATCGCCACGCTCATCATGGTCGGACTGATACTCTCAGTTGCCAAGCACGCCGATGTTCCCGATATCTATGAACGCCGTCGCGCCGATCTGCGGGTGGTGCGCGCCCTTGACGAGGATGAGATCGCTTCGCCCGGCCGCTCCAAACCGTCGCGCCACGACCGCTCCGGTCGGCAGGCGCCGTCGCGCGCGGGGAGCTCTTCACGCGCCCGTCGCGCACCGCAATCGTCAAGGAGGTAGCTTTCATGCGCATCGTCTTATCCGGTGGAGGCACCGCCGGGCACATCAATCCGGCGCTCGCGCTTGCCGAAGTGCTCAAGGCGCGCGGTCATGAGGTTTTGTACGCCGGCACGCCGAAGGGCGTCGAGGCGCGGTTGGTCAAGCAAGCGGGCATTCCGTTCACCGCTTTCGAGGCTGCCGGTTTCAATCGCAACCACCCGACCACCTTGCCGAGGGCCATCATGAAAATCCAGCGTTCCACCAAGCTTGCCCGTGCGTGGTTCGACGAGATCAAGCCCGATTGCGTCGTCGGTTTCGGCGGCTACGTGTGCATCCCGGTCGCACGAGCCGCCGAGCAACGTAACATCCCGGTGGTCGTTCACGAACAGAACTCCGTCATGGGCATGGCGAACAAGTATCTGGCGCGCAAGGCGAAGGCCGTGTGCCTGACCTATGCGCATGCGGGCGAGGCGCTTTCCCGCAAAGACGCCATCGTGGTGACGGGCAATCCGGTTCGCGAAAGCGTCTTCGCCGCCACGCGCGAAGAGGGTCGTGCGGCCTTCGGGATTCCCGAAGATGCTCGGATGCTGCTGGTCACCGGCGGAAGCCTGGGGGCGCGCCACTTAAACGCAGCCATGGTCTCGCGCAAGGAAATGCTTCTTGGCTATCCCGATCTTCATATCGTGCATATCACCGGTCCGAAGGAAATCGACGCCGTGACCGAGCAGCTTTCCTTGACCGAGCAGGAGCGGCAGCGCTGGCACCTGTTCGGCTATACCGACCGGATGGGGCTGGCCATGGCCGCCACCGACGCCATCGTCAGCCGCGCCGGCGCCACTTCGCTTGCGGAAATATCCGCGCGCCACATCCCGGCGCTGCTTGTCCCGTTCCCGTTCGCGACCGAGGACCACCAAACGATGAACGCTCGGGCGTGCGTCGAGGCGGGCGCGGCGTTTCTCGTCGCCGACGCCGACGTCGAGGAGCAGCAGTTCACGCAGTACCTGCAAACGCTCATCGAAGACGCGGATGTGCGCGCCTCGATGGCCAAAGCCGCGGCCGCCCAGAAGACGCGCGACGCAGCCGGCATGCTCGCAGATGTAGTCATTGCGGCAGCCGGTCGCACGGCGGCGGTTTAGGGTACACTGAAACGGTTTTGCATGGCGCGAGGACGCCTGTATCATCCGCCGGCGCAATCGCCGGTTGCGGTATCGAAGAGGTCCAGGGGGCTTGTTATATGACGGAAGAGCGCATCAAAAAGGTGCATTTCATCGGCGTCGGCGGAGTCGGCATGAGCGGCATCGCCCGCGTTGCCTTCGATCAAGGCATGGAGGTTTCCGGCTCCGACATCAAGGACAGCCGCTACACGAAGCAGCTGCGCGAGGCGGGTATCACGGTGCATATCGGGCAGAGCGCCGATAACATTCCCGAGGGAAATCCCGTCATCGTCGTTTCCACGGCCATTCTCGAAAACAATCCCGAGCTGGCCGAAGCACGCCGCCGCGGCCTTGAGATCTGGCACCGCGCCAAGATGCTCGCCCATCTCGGCATCGGGCTCGACACGCTGGCAGTTGCCGGCACGCACGGGAAAACCACCACGTCGTCCATGCTCGCCAGCGTCCTTGACGGGATCGGCGAGGACCCGACGTTCTTGATCGGCGGCATCGTGCGCGCCTACGGGACGAACGCGCATTCCGGCACCGGTCGCTATTACGTGGTCGAGGCCGACGAGTCCGATAAATCGTTCACGTATCTGTCGCCGAAAGCGGTGCTCATCACGAATATCGAGGCGGATCATCTCGACCATTACAAAGACCTTGCGGAAATCTACGACAAGTTCGCGGACTTCATGGCGCTCGTGCCCGAAGACGGCTCCATCGTCGCCTGCGCCGAGGACGCGAAGCTCGTCGAGCTTGCCAAGGGTGCGAACAGGCACCTGGTCACCTACGGGTTTACCGAGCAGTGCGACGTGCTTATCGTCTCCTTCGAGCCGCATGGCGTGGGAAGCAAATTTGCCGTGAAGCTGCCCGACGGCCGCATCATCGAAGGCGGCGTGAAGCAGAACCCCGGCCGCCACAACGTGCTCAACGCCACGGGCGTCATCGCGCTTCTGTGGTCGCTTGGCTACGACCCGCAGAAGGTGGCCGACGTGCTGGCCGAATTCGCCGGCGTGCGTCGCAGGTTCGACCTGGTCGGCGAGGTCGACGGCGTCACCGTGGTCGACGACTACGCGCACCACCCAACGGAAATCGCCGCAACCATCAAAGCTGCCGCAAGCTTGGATTATCGCCATGTGCACGTGCTGTTCCAGCCGCACCGCTACTCGCGCGCCAAGCTGTTCACGCATGTGCTGCGCGATGAGTTCGCCGAGGCGTTCGATGCCGCCGATTCCGTCACCTTCATGGACGTGTACCCCGCCGGTGAGGCGCCGGTTCCGGGCGTGTCGGGCAAGACGTTCCTCAACGTCGTGCTCGAGCACGAAGGCCACCCCCAGGCCGACTTCGTCGCCCATCGCGTCGACGTGGTGCCGCACCTGACGAACAAGCTTCAAAGCGGCGACTTGGTCATCACCATGGGCGCCGGCGACGTCACCGCCATGGGCCCGCAGATCATCGACGCGCTGCTCGCGCGCAGGGCGTAAAGCTCGGTTGACGATGGCTGCCCGTCATGCCACCTGCGCTTTGGAAGCGCTGCTCGTCGACCGAACCTTCGATGCCGACGTGTATCCCGACGAACCCATGAACCGCCACACCATGTACCGCATCGGCGGGCCGGCACGCTTTTATGTGAAGGTCGCCACCGTCGGTGCCCTTAAGCGCCTCGTGGAAGCCTGCGCCGCTTCCAACGTCGCGTGGGTCGCATCGGGGCGGGGGAGCAACCTTCTTGTGGCCGACGAAGGTTTCGACGGCGTGGTCATCTCGCTCGGCCGCGATTTCCGCACCATGCGCTTCGACGAGGAGACGTCGCGTTTCTGCGTCGGCGCGGGAGTGCCGCTTTCCTCGGTCGTGCAGGAGGCGTTTCGTCGTTCGCTGTCGGGTCTGGAATTCGCGGTGGGAACACCGGGAACGGTCGGCGGCGCCGTGCGCATGAACGCGGGCACGCGCGAAGAGGGCATCGGATCGAGGGTCGCGTCGGTGACGACGTTGCGCCCCGGTGAGGGGCTGCGCCGTCGCGAGGGCTCGGAGATCTCCTGGGGATACCGATCAAGCTCACTGGCGCCCGATGAGGTGGTTGTGGAGTGCGAGCTTTCGGTTAAGTCCGCCGATCCTTATCTGCTGCGCGGTAAGATGGAGGCGTCGCATACGCGTCGGAAGAAGACGCAGCCGCTCACGCTTCCCTCATGCGGCAGCGTGTTCAAAAACCCCGAGGGCGCTTCAGCCGGTCAGCTCATCGAGGCGGTGGGTTTGAAGGGCGCACGGCTTGGCGGCGCGCAAATCTCCGAGGTGCACGCGAATTTCATCGTGAACACGGGCAACGCCACGGCGCATGACGTGGTCGCCCTCATCAATCTTGCAAGGTCGAAGGTATACGAGGCGTATGGCATCGAATTACAACCGGAAGTCCGCTTCCTCGGGTTCGCGTAGGCCGCCCGCCGGCAGGCCTTCTCGCAGCCCTTCATCCCGCCCGCCCCGCGGCTACGACGCCGGCTCGTCGCGGCTGACGTCGGTGCGCGTCGGGGACATCTCCCAAGCAACCCGCGCGAACCGCGCCCAGCAAACCTATCAACGCTACCTTTTCAGGCTCGGTATCATCGCCGGCGTCCTGGTCGCGCTCGCCATCGCGGCTCTTGTCATCTACAATTCGTCGGCCTTCACCATCGAAAGCGTATCGGTGAAGGGCGTGGAGCATCTGACGGCATCCGACATGCAGCAGCTTGCCGCGGTCGATTCGGGCACCACCTTGCTGCGCGTCGATGTCGGCGCCATCAAGGACAACTTGAAGAAGGATGCCTGGGTTGCCGACGTGAAGGTCAACCGCGTCTTTCCCTCGACGCTTGAGATCGTCGTCACCGAGCGCACCATCACGGCTGTGGTGGAGGTTCCTTCGGAAAGCGCGAAGACGACGACGTCGTGGGCGATAGCCTCTGACGGCATGTGGCTCATGCCCATCCCCGACAAGAATTCAGAGGCGGGGCAGCGCACGAGCCAGAAGGTCTACGAGGATGCCGAGTCGGTCCTGCACATCACCGATGTGCCCTATGGAACGAAACCCCAGATCGGCTCCTATTGCTCGGATGCGAACGTCAACAACGCGCTGGCCATCGTCGCCGGGATGACCACCGAGCTTGCCGACCGCATAGCCTCGGTGAAGGCGACCGAGACGGAATCGACCACGCTCACCATCACCAACGGGCCGGATATCGTGTTCGGGTCTGCGGACAACATCCGCGAAAAGGAGAGGGTGTGCTTGGAGATCATGAAGGAGCATCCCGACGGGGTCACCTACATAAATGTCCGCTCGCCAGACCGTCCCACCTGGCGGTCGGTGTAGGATTCTCGCAGCCCAGCAGCGTTGCCGTTGGGCGCGCTGGGCGGTGAACATTGTGAGAGCACGGTTGCATTGCTCAAACCGTCGTGTACAATAATTCAGGTATTTTTGTCTAGTACGAGCAAACCGGAGCTCATAAACGGAGCAGGTGTGGAGGATACGATGCCAAATATTTCAGGTGAGCATCTGGCGGTCATCAAGGTCGTGGGTGTCGGCGGAGGCGGAACGAATGCCGTCAACCGCATGGTCGAAGCAGGTGTGAAGGGCGTTGAGTTCATCGCCGTGAACACCGACCATCAGGCCCTGTTGATGTCGGATGCGGACAAAACCATCCACATCGGCGAAGAGCTGACGCGCGGCCTTGGCGCCGGCGCGAACCCCGAGGTCGGTTGCCAGGCTGCAGAAGAGTCCCGCGCGGAAATCCGCGAGGCGCTTTCCGAAGCCGACATGGTTTTCGTGACGGCGGGTGAAGGCGGCGGCACCGGTACGGGCGCTGCTCCCATCATCGCGGAAATCGCCCGTGAGGAAATCGGCGCGCTGACCGTCGGCATCGTCACGAAGCCGTTCTCCTTCGAGGGTCGCACGCGCCGCAACCAGGCCGAGCAGGGCATCGATCTGCTTTCTCAGAAGGTTGACACGCTCATCGTCATCCCCAACGACCGTCTGCTCGAGATCGTCGACAAGAAGACGAGCATGCTCGACGCGTTCCGCATCGCCGACGACACGCTTCGCCAGGGCATCCAGGGTGTGACGGACCTCATCACCATCCCGGGTCTCATCAACCTCGACTTCGCCGACATCCGCACCGTTATGAAGGACGCCGGCACGGCCATGATGGGCATCGGCATCTCCTCGGGAGAAAACCGCGCTCTCGACGCCGCGCAGCAGGCCACCAACTCCGCGCTGCTCGAGGCTTCCATCGCGGGTGCTTCGCGCGTCCTGTTCTCCATCGCCGGTGGTCCCGACCTGACGCTTACCGAGGTCGACGAGGCCGCTCGCACCGTCGAGGCTTGCGCCGACGAGAACGCGAACATCATCTATGGGCAGATCATCGACGAGGGCATGGGCGACAGCGTGCGCATCACGGTCATCGCCACGGGGTTCAAGGTCAACTCTCCGCAGCAGTCTTCCATGGACTTCTCCCGTAAGGACCTGTTCGCATCGACGTCCTCTGACACTTCCGCATCTTCCTCGACGCCGGTACAGCAGTCGACGTATTCCACGCTCTCCGGAACCTCTGGGCGTTTTGCCGACGAGGATTACATTCCCGATTTTCTGAAGCGTCAGCGCTAAGGTCCATCGCGTGGCTTGCGCAACGCAAAACCTACCGCTTCCGCATCTCGACGCGCGCCAATTCGGCGCGCGTCGCATTTCGATGCTCACTGATGAAGCGCTCTTCGACGCAACGGAAGTCCGCATCGCCTTCACCGCAAGGGGCGGGGGAGAAAGCGAAGGCGACTTTGCTTCGCTGAATCTCGGGACGCATGTGGGAGACGACCTTGATGTCGTCATGCGCAATCGCCATCTGCTCATGGAATCGCTCGATGCCGCCGATGTTCCCCTCCTTGTTCCCAATCAGGTACACGGTGCGGTTGCCGTGAGCGTGAACGACGCTTCGGCAAGCCATCTGCTGGCCTGCCAGCAACGCGCACAGGCCGGCGCCGATGCGCTCATCGTCAACGTCGACGATGTCGCGGCGCTTCTGTGCTTTGCGGACTGCACCTCCGTTATCATCGTTTCGCCCTCCGGTCGTTTCGCCGTTTGCCATGCAGGCTGGAGAGGCGTGGTTGCCGGGGTTGTGCCGTCTGCGCTGAAGCAGCTTGCTGCCTGCGACGGCGACGACCTGCGCACGGTGTGTTCCGGCTGCAACGTCTACATCGGTCCGCACATCAAAGACGAGTGCTTCGAGGTCGGTCCCGAAGTGGTGGAGACGTTCAAGCAACATTTCGGCGCCTCCTGCATCGTGGACGATCGGCATGTCAGCATGGCGCAGGCGCTTCGCGTGGCGCTGTGCGACATGGGAGTTTCTCCGCAGCGCATCGTTGATGCCGGCGTTTGCACGATGTGCCATCCCGATCGGTATTATTCCTATCGCGCGTCGGGCGGAACATGCGGCCGCCACGGCGCCATAGCGTTCAGAAAGAGCTGATATCATGTCGTTTTCAACCCATTACGAAGCAACGAAGGAAGAGCTTGCGCGCGTTTGCGCAACCTGTGGGCGAAACCCGCAAGAAGTGAAGATCATCGCCGTGTCGAAGACGGTCGGCCCCGATGCGGTTGCGCAGGCCATTGAAGTTGGCGCACATGATTTTGGCGAGAACCGCCCAGACTTGCTGGCTGAAAAGTCCGATCGCTTCCCGAAGGAATGCTGGCATTTCATCGGCAATATCCAGTCGCGCAAAATCCCTGAAATCGTCGCGCATGCCTCGCTGGTGCACTCGCTGTACCAGGAAAGCCACCTGGCGAAATTCGATGCCGTAAGCGCGAAGGCTGGCAAAATCCAAGACGTCTTGCTGGAGGTGAACGTCTCAGGCGAGCAGAGCAAGTCCGGTCTTGCTCCGGCCGACGTTTCCGATATGCTCGCCGCCGCCTGCGCCTGCGAGCACCTCCGCGTGCGCGGCCTTATGACGATGGCTCCGCAGGGCGACCTTGCCGTTGCGCGTGAGTGCTTCGAGGGTCTTTCGTCTCTTGCGAAGGAGCTGCGCGCGTCCATGCCTGCCGATAAGGCTGCGCTTTTCAGTGAACTTTCTATGGGCATGAGCGAGGACTGGCGCGAAGCCGTTGTCGCAGGGGCTACCATGGTGCGGATAGGCCGAGCGCTTTTCAGCGACACGTTCAGCGCGTAATTCATTCGCGAACAGGTCTTTCGCAATACCGAAACGCAATGGCGCGGCGCGCCTTCCCACGAAACGAAGCAGGAGAACGGTATGGCATTTCCGAAATTCAACGCCGGTGAAGGCGGCATGCTCGACAATATCAAGTCTAAGCTCGGTTTCCCCGACGATTCCGGCTATGGCAGCTATCGCAGCCGTTCCCGCAAAGACGACGATTACGATGATTACGACGACTACGATGAAGAGGATTACGCTGACGACTACGATGACGCCGACGATGCCCCTTCCTCGAATTACGATCCTTACTCGCCGGTCACCACGCGCCCGGCGCGCGGTAGCCATGCTCGCGTAAGCTCCGCATCTCATAGTGCCTCGTCGTATCGTCCGGCAAAGCTCGTTTCCATCGACGACGTGCGTGCGCATACCACCGTGCCGGAAAGCCTGAACCGCGACCCGCTTCCGCCGCGCAAGGTTTCCACGACCAGCTTCGGCAACCGTACCATGGTCGACGCGACGCAGCCCGCCGCCGCCAATACGCCGAACGGGCGCGCTGCGGCAGCAGCTGGCAAGGAACGCTCCGAAAGCCTGAATTCGCTGTTCTCCAGCACAGCTGAAGCGGCTTCGGCTGATTCGGCCTCGAAGATCGCAGATGCGCCCACGGCGAAGATCGCTCGTCCGCAAACAGCCTCGTCTTCCTTCGATCCTTACAAGGCATATGAGGGGACGGCCTCGGGCACGCATAGCCCTACTCGTTCCGTTACCGTGATCAAGCCGACCAGCTACGGGGAATGCGAGAAGGTTGCCAAGGCGCTTAAGGCCGGCGATGCGGTCGTGTTGGCGCTGAAGTCAACTCCGGATGCGCTCGCAAAGCGCGTGCTCGATTTCTCATTCGGCGTTTCGAGCGCCCTCGATGCGAATGTCGATTGCATTGCGGACAAGGTGTTCGTGATCGCCCGCGGCTCCGGTCTTACCGATGCCGAGCGCACGAACCTGCGCTCTCAGGGCATTCTGTAGTCAGTACGCTGATTAGGCTTCGCCGGCGGCCCATTTGACCGTCCGGCGCAGCTTCGTTTAGGAGTTTTCGGCATGCTCACCTTGAAATACCTCATCGTCTCCTTGTCGGATGCGTATTGCATGGTCATATTCGTCTACGTGCTTCTGTCATGGTTTCCGACCGATCGCGGTCTATTGGCGGATATCAACAACGTGCTCGCCAAGGTGTGCGATCCGTACTTGAACCTGTTCAAGCGTCTTTTGCCTCCTATTGGAGGTATGGTGGATGTAACGCCGATCATTGCTCTGCTTGTACTACAATTCGGAGTACGTTTACTGATAAACTTGCTGTAAATGCGCGCGTGCGCATCCCATACGCATGATGAAGGGATAGAACATGGCTATCACGTCAGCTGAAATTCACAACCAAAGCTTCTCCATCGACCGCAAAGGCTACGACGTCGACGAGGTCGATGTCTTTCTCGAGCATGTCGCCGATGAGATCGATGGCTTGAATCAGCAGATCGACTCCCTCAATGCGCAGCTGAGCGAAGATTCCTTCGCAGGGTTCGACACGCCGGCGGCTCCGGTTGAGGAAGAAGACGTCGAGCAGGAGCAGCCCGCAGAGCCGGTTGTCACCGTCGACGAGTCCGCCTTGGCCGAAAAGGATGCCCGCATCGCCGAGCTGGAGGCTCAGCTCGAGGCGAAGAAGGCCGACGATAACGCCATCGCTCAGGCTCTCATCATCGCGCAGCGTTCCGCTGACGAAATTCTTTCCAATGCCAAGGCCGACGCTGCCGCAACCATCAAGGACGCCGAGGCCGAGGCCGAGCGTATTCTCGACAAGGCGGAAAACGACCGTCAGAAGGTTCTCGATGCCATCAAGAAGCTCGAGGAGGATCGCGAGGATGCGCGCGAGGATTATCGCGACCTGTTGACCGATTACATCACCGATGCGACCCGCAAGCTCGCGGAAATCGGCGAAAAGGCCCCGATTGCTTCTTCAATTGTGGCTGGCGGAGCTCACAGCCATGTCAAGGTTGCAGAGGAAAAGCCGGTCGACACCACGCCGTCGCTTTCCGGTTTCGATACTCCCGCCACCATCGATGGCTCCGACGCATACGCAGCCGCCCCCGCGACGCCGGCCTCTCCGGCTGTCACGTCCCCGGTTGCGTCGAAGGTCGAGAAGGACTTCTCCGGCTTCGGCGACGCTGCCGATGCGTTCGACATCGACGATCTGGACTAGTCATACGCAAAAGGCCGGCATGCCGCCGGCCTTTTTTATCATTCGGTTAACGTGAAAAGGCCCCGTACAGGGGCCTTTTGCTGTGATGCTGCGAGCGGGTCGATAAGCCGGGTTCTGTCGTTGGACGATCATTTATCTCGAACAGGCGTCACCGCATGTCTCAAGCACGCAACCCGAACGCACGGAAGGGCAGCCGTATCGCGTTCCTATTTGCGCTTGCTCCAGATGGGGTTTTCCAAGCCATGTTGTTGCCAACACGCTGGTGCGCTCTTACCGCACCGTTTCAGCTTTTCTCCCGCATACAGGCCCGAAGCCTATTGAAGCGCGGGGGAGTTTCCTTTTCTGTGGCACTTTCCGTCGGGTCGCCCCGCCCAGCCGTTAGCTGGCATCTTGCCCTTTGGAGCCCGGACTTTCCTCACGCCCCGAAAGGCGCGCGATCGTCTGGCTCGCTCGCGTGTGGTATTCTACCATACCAAACCCCGAAACAAGGAGCATCATGACAACCTGTGCACTCGTTGGCGCCACATACTTCAATGAATCCGATTTCATGGCGCGCTACAAGGCGGGTGCTTTCGATTTCGTGATCGCCGTCGATGGTGGGTTCGCGCCGCTTGAGGCATGCGGTGTGGCTCCCGACATGGCGGTGGGTGATTTCGACTCCCTCGGGTACGTGCCGCGAGCGAAGCGCGTTTCCCGCCATCCTGTTCACAAGGATCAATCGGACATGGAATTGGCCATGGAAAAGGCGATCAACTATTCGCATGACACCCTTTTCGTCTACGGCGGTATCGGCGGCAGGCTCGATCATACCCTTGCGAACCTGCAGCTCTTCTCGCGATTTTCCGAGCGAGGGGTGTTCGTCACCGCCGTTGCGGATACGTTCGCTATCCGCATGGTGACCGGCCCCGACGCTTTCACCATTCCCGAAGGCGTAGATGCTGGATGCGTTTCGGTGTTCTCCGCAAACGATCGTTGCGAAGGGGTTATCGAGCGCGGTATGGAGTATTCCCTTGATGACGAACCGCTCACCAACCGCACAAGCCGCGGTCTTTCCAACGAGCTTATCGGCCAGGAAGCAACCGTCGCCGTCGAGTCGGGCACCCTTTATGTCTTTTACCCCCTGCCGAACTGCGATGCGAAAGACGACAGCGTATAATTTACGCCGCGCCGAAGAAGGCGCAACGGGGAGCTTGCGAGCGCGTTCGTGCCGGGCAGGCTGAGAGGGGGCGCCGTGGCGCTTCGACCCGATGAACCTGTATGGGTAATGCCTACGAAGGGAGATATCATGACGCAAGCAACGTCTTCGTCTAAACTTATCACGCAAATCGATTTCGCACGTGCCGGTCAGATCACGCCGGCCATGCGCGTCGTTGCCGAAAAAGAGGGTCGCACCCCTGAATTCATCCGCGAAGGCGTGGCAGCTGGTCGTATCGCCATTCCGGCGAACATCCACCACGCGTCACTTTCCGCGGAAGGCGTCGGCGAAGGTCTTCGCACAAAAGTAAACGTCAACCTCGGCATTTCCGGCGACCTTGCCGACGAGCCTGAGGAGTGGCGCAAGGTCGAAACGGCTCTGGAGCTTGGCGCCGAGGCCATCATGGACCTTTCCAATAGCGGCAAGACGCAGGCATTCCGCACAAAGCTGATCGAGAAATCTCCTGCGATGATCGGCACCGTTCCCATGTACGATGCCATTGGGTATCTGGAAAAGGCCCTGATCGCCATCAAGGCCGAGGATTTCCTGGAAGTGGTTCGTCGCCACGCCGAGGACGGCGTCGACTTCGTGACCATCCATGCCGGCATGAACCGCCGCACCATCGAGTCGTTCAAGGAAACCGGGCGCCTCATGAACATCGTCAGCAGGGGCGGCTCGCTCATCTTCGCCTGGATGGAGGCGACGGGAAACGAGAACCCCTTCTACGAGCACTATGACGAGGTGTTGGAAATCCTGCACGAACACGACGTCACCATCTCCATCGGAGATGCCATGCGTCCTGGCTGCAACTACGACGCCACCGATGCTGGGCAGATTTCGGAGCTGATCGAAATCGGCAAGCTCACGAAGCGTGCGTGGGACGCAGGCGTGCAGGTGATGGTCGAGGGGCCGGGTCATATGGCCATTAATGAAATCGAGGCGAACATGCGCCTCGAGAAGCGTTTGTGTCACAATGCGCCCTTCTATGTGCTCGGTCCCCTGGTCACCGACATCGCCCCCGGCTACGACCATATCACGGCGGCCATCGGTGGAGCCATTGCGGCATCGAGCGGTGCTGACTTCCTCTGCTATGTCACGCCGGCCGAGCATTTGCGCCTGCCGGATGCCCAGGATGTTCGCGATGGCCTTGTGGCGACGAAGATCGCAGCCCATGCAGCCGATATTGCCAAGGGTATCCCGGGTGCGCGCGAGCGCGATAACCGCATGAGCGATGCCCGTCGCCGAATGGATTGGGACGAGCAGTTCAGCTTGGCTATCGATCCGGTTCGTCCGCGCAGGGTCTTCGAAAGCGCCCCGCCGGAGGTGGAAGGCACGTGCACGATGTGCGGCAAGATGTGCGCCGTGCGTACGGTCAACACCATCATGGACGGTCTGGTCATCGATCTGGATAACGAATAGGAACTGTGCGGGCGGCAGCGCGATAAACGCTCTGGCCCATCTGAGGAAATCCATGCGGAAGAGGTGTGCGATGAAAACCGTTTTGACCATTGCGGGATCTGACTCAAGCGGCGGTGCCGGCATTCAGGCCGATATCAAGACGATTGAGTCCTACGGTTTGTTTGCCACCTCCGCCGTCACGGCCATCACCGCGCAGAACACCTGCGGGGTCGCGGCCGCGCAGGATATCGATCCCGATGTGGTGGCTGCGCAGATCGATGCGGTGTTTCAGGATATCCGTCCCGATGCCGTGAAGATCGGCATGGTATCCTCGGCGAATATCATCTCGGTTGTCGCCGAACGTCTTGCCTTTTGGGATGCGCTCAACATAGTGGTCGATCCGGTGATGGTTGCCACCAGCGGAGCGCGCCTTATCGAGCCCGATGCCATAGAGGCCCTGCTCAAGAAGCTGCTTCCGCTGGCGACGGTTGTGACTCCGAACATCCCCGAAGCCGAAGTGCTCTGCGGCTTTCCCATCGAAAACGACTTCGGTGCCGAGCATGCGGGTCGCAAAATTGCCTCGGGTATCGCAGGGTTCGTGTTGATCAAAGGGGGTCATCGAGATGGCGGAGCTGATGATCTTCTGGTGACCGAAGAAGGCGATCTTGTCTGGCTGCGTGCTGAGCGTATAGCGACACATAACACTCACGGAACCGGTTGCACGCTCTCGAGCGCTATCGCTTGCGGGCTTGCGCAAGGCGACAACATCGAGCATGCCGTCCGACGCGCCAAAGGATTCGTGAGGGGAGCGATGTCGACGGGGCTTGATCTCGGATCGGGATCGGGTCCGCTCGACCACATGTGGTGTCACGCTGCGCCTTGCGTTTCCTCTCGGTAGCGAAACGCAGGGGGAGCGCTGGCCGATAACGCCACGTGATCAGGGCGATTGCCTTTGATCACCGCTTTCCTAACGTGCGTAAACGCAGCGACCGCCCATCCATGTTGCGATTACGCGTGCGCCTAAGATGTCGTCTTCTTCGCAGGTCAAAAGGTCGGTGTCGCAAACGGCAATGTCTGCGAGCATCCCTGCCCTCAGCAAGCCAACGTCTTCGCCTGCGCCGGCCGCAATGGCGCTGCCGTGCGTATAGGCGCGCAGCGCCTGCGCGCGGGCGATCTTCTGCTCGGGCAACCAACCGCCCTCTGGTAGACGCGTCGCAGGATCTCGCCTGGCAACAGCGCTGTAGATGACGCTCATGGAGTCAACATCGACGACCGGCGAATCGGTTCCGAAGGCAAGCGTGGCCCCCGAATCCATCAGGCTTCTAAACGGCCACATGAGCGGAACGCGTTCTTTGCCCAAATCGCGCTCCGGGCCGCCTGGATCGAGTGTCATATGCTCCGGCTGTACCGCTGCAACCACGTCAAGCTTCGCCAGCCTTTCAATGTCTCCTGGAAGGAAATTTTCCAGGTGCTCCAAGCAGTTTCGCGCGCTGCCGGGCAGTGCTCCGTATCTCTGCCTCGCTTCTTCGAATATATCGAGCGCGTAGTGGATCGCCGCGTCGCCGATCGTGTGAATGCGCACGGGGAATCCCTCTTTTCCTGCGGCAAGTACCATCGAGGCCATCGTTTGGAGGTCGATGGTGGGGCGCCCTCGGTCATCGGGTGTGCGTGCGTTGGTATAAGGATCGGTTAGCCAGGCGGTATGCTGACTCGATACACCATCGAAGAATTGCTTGAACCCAGCGCAGCGCAGCACGCTGCCCGTATAGCGCCGACGCATGTCCTTGAACCTGCCCATATCCTCAAGCAAGGTGGGGAAGAGGTTGATTCGGCACGTCAGCTCCCCGTTTTCCAGCAGGCGGCTATGGATGTCGTCGCGTATGAAATCAAGCCCGGGGGTCGCCATAAGCGACATGTCGCATACGCTTGTGATGCCCGACTTCGCCAATCGTGCAAGAAACCCCCGATAGGCATCTGCAATCTCGTCATCGCTGAACGATGCCATGATGCGCGGCATCAGCTCCATCGCCGCCGCTTCCCTGACGATGCCGGTAAGGTGACCTGCTTCATCTCTATCGTAGCTGCCGCCGGCGGGCGCAACGCTGTCATCAGCTATGCCCAGCTCGGCAAGCGCATAGCTGTTCAGCCATAACGTGTGAGCGTCGCCCGAATAAAGCGCAACGGGTCTGCGGGGGAATGCCTCGTCAAGGGAGTGCTTCGAGGGAAGCAGGGGAGGGTCCCACCGATATTCGCGCCAACCCTGAGCCAAAAGCCAGCCTTCTGGGCGCATCTTCGCGAATGTTTGCATGCGCCGAACGCAATCCGTCTCGCTGCTTCCCAAGAAGTTCGTTGCAAGCGGCGAAGCATATACAGCCGAATGGAAGAAATGAACATGCGAGTCATGAAAGCCTGGCGTGATAAACGCATCGCCGTAATCGTATTCCTCGGCTGGGGTAGACCCTAGGTTGTAGCGCTGTGCGTAGGCACGTGCGTCTTCAAGTGCGCCGACGAAGTTGATCTTTTCCCCTGAAATGCATACAGCACCCGCCTTCGCGACATCGTCGATGCCGGTGAAAACACGGGTGCTGTGGATGATCGTATCGATACGGGTCATGGGCATCCCTTCATGCGAAAAAGATGCCGCGAACCGCCTCGGCATCGCCTTACGGAAGTTCGAAGCGGTAGTCGTTTCCGCAGATGATTTGCTTTACCTTTCCTTCGCTCACCAGGTAAATCAAGTGGGCCATCGTTTCGCCGATGCTGTAGAACTTCTGATCGATGGGCCACTGATCCCAATTCGCGTAACGCCATTTGGCATGAGAGGATATATCGATGATGTCCGAATGTCCAGCTGCAACGAGCTCGTAGATCTCCTGCAGTCGTTCGAAATCGTGTTCCATGATGGCGTCGATCCGCGCATTAGGGTTGGAATAAGGGGTGCCATGCCCTGGAAGTACCAGATCGATGTCGTAGCCGCGAATCTTCTCCAGGCTCTCGTGGTAACGTTTGAGTGCGTTGTAGGAAGGGAACCAGGAAAGGACCGCCGGTGTGATGCGCTCGAGGATATGGTCGCCCATGATCATGAGCCGTTGGCGCTCGTCATAGAGGCAGATGTGCCAAAGGCTATGCCCGGGAGTTTCGATAACCTTGAACGAATAGGGTCCAGCTTCGATGTTGTCTCCTTCACGAAGGCACTGGATATGGGGCGAACAGGTCAGAGGCAGCGCATCAGCTGAAATGCGGACCTTTCCCGCATCGAGTGCGACGAGCTGTTTCGGGGTCGCCGCACGACGAACAAGCGGAAGCGCAACATGATCTTCCATGATTTGCAGCGTTTTTGCTTCGGTAAACGAATGAAGCCCGGCGAAAACCTGCATGCCGTCTTGGTACACGCGATCAAGATTCCCCGCATGATCGGGGTGGGAATGGGTCAGGACGATGCGAACGCTATCCCAGTCGCGGCCAAGCGCGCGCAAAGCCTTGTTGAGCGCTTCTTCGCATGCAGGGTCATTGAACCCGACATCAATGATGGTCGTATCCTCTTTACCGAGGATAATGTAGGAGTTCAGTACTTTCAGCGGGCTGTGAGGCAACGGCACGTGCACAAGGTACAGTCCCTGCCTTACTGGAATGGGAAGCCCCCAAGATTCGTTGCTCTCGACGATCTCGGCTTCTTGCGCGCTCTCGCGGTCGCTCATCGTTGTCCCTTTCGTAATGCTATGCAGCTAACCCCCCGGAAACGCTGCGCTCGTCGGCTCCTCCCAAAGCCAAAGTCAGTATAAGCGTTGCCGGCCCTCCTTGCCGCCAGCGCTGTGCGAGCATCGAACAATCGACGCCCTATATGCAAAAAAGGCCGGGGATGAAACCCCGGCCTGCAATGCCGTTGGTAGCTCCGACCGGATTCGAACCGGCGACCTTCGCCTTGAGAGGGCGACGTCCTAAACCGCTAGACGACGGAGCCACATAAAAAGGCCGGGCACATCCCGGCCAGTGAAAACTTGGTAGCTCCGACCGGATTCGAACCGGCGACCTTCGCCTTGAGAGGGCGACGTCCTAAACCGCTAGACGACGGAGCCACATAAAAAGGCCGGGCACATCCCGGCCAGTGAAAACTTGGTAGCTCCGACCGGATTCGAACCGGCGACCTTCGCCTTGAGAGGGCGACGTCCTAAACCGCTAGACGACGGAGCCATAAACGCTTTTCAAAAAATTGGCTGGGGTGGAAGGAGTCGAACCCTCACATGCGGTACCAGAAACCGGTGTCCTACCATTAGACGACACCCCAGTGGCAATCTTCTGCGCTCCCGTCGCTTTCGCTTCAGGTGCAAGCGCGAGAATGTATATTACGCATCGGTCTTGCTTTCGTCAACACCTTTTTCCAAGTTTTTTGAAAATTCTTTCGCGCTCGCCGCCTGATTGCTCTTTGACACCAGTTGACGGGCTTCGGCGATAAGGCTTTCGTAGGTGTTGTCGATGGCTTCATCGATCACCTTATCAAAGAGCTCAGCAAGCACCATGCCCACTTCCGGTCCTTGCGCAACCCCCAGCGCGATGACGTCTTTCCCTCTTATCGCCAGGTCTTTTATCCGAAGAGCCTGCCCTTCGCGCACCAGCTCGTCACAGATGCGCTCAAGATCATCAACCATTTCCACCTGCGCCTCAACAAGATCGGGTGTTTTGCCCCTAGCGTCTCCTCGCTTCAAATCACAGAGGCTTCGGAACAAATCGATATCTCCGTCAAGTTTGGCTATCATGCGCCTCACCGACTTCGTGCTCGCCTGGATAACGTCGTCGTGATGCTGCACCAGGGTAAGCACTCTCGTCATGGAAGCGAGGGAAAAGGAAAGGCGCTGCATCGCTCCACGCGCAATAGGTACGCTGAAATCGGGGTGCGCATAAAAATGCCCTACGCCTTCGTCGTCAACAAAGAAAGTTGCAGGTTTGCCGGCGTCATGGAACAGGGCGGCCCATCGAACCAATGAATAGGGGGGAACGCCGTCGATGACCTTCGCCGTGTGCTTAAGCACATCATAGGCATGGTAGGGTGATCTCTGATCGAAGCCCTTCATGGCGACCAGTTCAGGGAGCACCGCCGAAAGCACATCGACGCATTCGACGATGGTTGACCCTGCGCATGGTCCCAGCAGCAGCCGATTGAGCTCGCTCGTCACGCGTTCTGCCGACACATTGCGCAAGTAGCGTTTATTGCGCACCATTGCTGTATAAGTGGCATCGTCGATCGAATAAGCAAGTTCAGACGAAAATCGACATGCGCGCAGAAGGCGCAGCCCGTCTTCGGAGAATCGCGCGTCAGGGTCGCCTACCGTTCGAATCGTGCGTGCGTCGATATCGCGCATTCCGCCGAAAGGATCTAATATTCCACGGTTGGGGTGGTACGCCATCGCGTTGATGGTGAAGTCGCGGCGTGCAAGGTCTTCCTCAATGCTTTCAGTGAAGGAAACGTTTTCCGGGTGACGCCCATCTTTATATACACCGTCGATTCGGAATGTGGTCACCTCGAAAGGCATGCCGTCAACGACGACCGTCAAGGTCCCATGTTTGGTCCCCGTTTCATGGGTGGCAAATCCCGCTGTCTCGCAAATGCGCTGCGTCTCCTGCCAAGGCGCGCTGCACGCGACATCGATATCCGATACTTTTCGTTTGAGTAAGGCGTCGCGCACGAATCCGCCGACGAACCACGCTTCAACGCCTGCTCCTTCAAGCTGCCCGAGCAGCTTCAGCGCTTCGTTCGGCAACGCAGAGGAAATATCAAGATGCATGGCAACCCCCGTATCTGTGTGCAAAACAGTATAAACCGGGAGAACAAGGCAATCCGTTTGAACGAACAATATAAGTAGGTTCAGCCAGCCGTTCATTAACATGAGAACCTGATTAAAAACCGGTAGTGACGTACGTACCCGAGTCCTCTTCGGCGAGGCTAAGGCGCTCATGAGGAGAAATCATCATTCCCATCAGGCGATATGGTCCGCTATCCGCCGGCCGCCCTTCTCCGCCCTCCCGCCGAGATGTGCGCAAGATGTGGAGAAGCGGCCCGAAGCGAAGATCCCCCTTGCGCGGGGCGGGGGGTGCGCGTAATATACCAACTCGCGCCGAACGCGGAAGCGGATCGGCGGCCGGCCCGCAAGGGCAGGCGGGAACCTTGAGAACCGGATACTGGACAGACGGAACATTAGAATTCTTATCCAATTACTTTAGCCAGTGAAGCAGGCGGGAGGGAAGCCTTACATGAGGCTCCCGTCCCCCCGGAAAATCACAATTTCTTTTTTTTTCAAACCAAGATCGCCGGGCCTCGGCCCGGCTCTTCTTCAACGGAGAGTTTGATCCTGGCTCAGGATGAACGCTGGCGGCGTGCCTAACACATGCAAGTCGAACGGTTAAACCGCCCTCGGGCGGACATAAAGTGGCGAACGGGTGAGTAACACGTGACCGACCTGCCCCCCGCACAGGGACAGCCCCCCGAAAGGGGGATTGATACCTGATGCACCCTTTCGGGCGCATGCCCGGGAGGGGAAAGCTCCGGCGGCGGGGGATGGGGTCGCGGCCCATCAGGTTGACGGCGGGGTAGAGGCCCACCGTGCCCGCGACGGGTAGCCGGGTTGAGAGACCGACCGGCCACATTGGGACTGAGATACGGCCCAGACTCCTACGGGAGGCAGCAGTGGGGAATATTGCGCAATGGGGGAAACCCTGACGCAGCAACGCCGCGTGCGGGACGAAGGCGTCCGCGTCGTAAACCGCTTTCAGCGGGGAACACCTAACGAGGGTACCCGCAGAAGAAGCCCCGGCTAAATACGTGCCAGCAGCCGCGGTAATACGTATGGGGCGAGCGTTATCCGGATTCATTGGGCGTAAAGCGCGCGCAGGCGGCACGCTAAGCGGGACCTCTAACCCTGGGGCTCAACCTCAGGCCGGGTCCCGAACTGGCGGGCTCGAGTGCGGCAGGGGAGAGCGGAATTCCCGGTGTAGCGGTGGAATGCGCAGATATCGGGAGGAACACCGACGGCGAAGGCAGCTCTCTGGGCCGAAACTGACGCTGAGGCGCGAAAGCTGGGGGAGCGAACAGGATTAGATACCCTGGTAGTCCCAGCCGTAAACGATGGGCGCTAGGTGTGGGGGAGACCGTCCTCCGTGCCGCAGCCAACGCATTAAGCGCCCCGCCTGGGGAGTACGGCCGCAAGGCTAAAACTCAAAGGAATTGACGGGGGCCCGCACAAGCAGCGGAGCATGTGGCTTAATTCGAAGCAACGCGAAGAACCTTACCAGGGCTTGACATCAAGGTGAAGCGGCGGAGACGCCGTGGCCGAGAGGAGCCTTGACAGGTGGTGCATGGCTGTCGTCAGCTCGTGTCGTGAGATGTTGGGTTAAGTCCCGCAACGAGCGCAACCCCTGTCGCATGTTGCCAGCATTCAGTTGGGGACTCATGCGAGACTGCCGGCGTCAAGCCGGAGGAAGGTGGGGACGACGTCAAGTCATCATGCCCCTTATGCCCTGGGCTGCACACGTGCTACAATGGCCGGCACAATGGGTTGCCACCCCGCGAGGGGGAGCGGATCCCCAAAGCCGGCCCCAGTTCGGATCGGAGGCTGCAACCCGCCTCCGTGAAGCCGGAGTTGCTAGTAATCGCGGATCAGCACGCCGCGGTGAATACGTTCCCGGGCCTTGTACACACCGCCCGTCACACCACCCGAGTCGTCTGCACCCGAAGTCGCCGGCCGAACCCGCAAGGGGCGGAGGCGCCGAAGGTGTGGAGGGTAAGGGGGGTGAAGTCGTAACAAGGTAGCCGTACCGGAAGGTGCGGCTGGATCACCTCCTTTCTAGGGAGATTCATTCAAGACATCGGCCTGCTCAAGGCTAGAGAAGAAGTTCCAGAGATCCAGCATCCGGCTCCCGGGGCTCCCGCCCCGAGGCACCTTGACAGCTGCATAGCGTTGCATGACATGACGACGCGGGGCCGGGAACCTACCCGGCCCCCGAGAACGAAAAAGGGCGGGGGGTCCTCCCCCCGCCCCGGATCTTCACGATCGCAAATTTATGACTCGGAACGGCCCCGGCGCCTGCTTCTCAGGCGGCCGGGACCATCTTACGGCGAAGATACCAAAGGCGCACGGCGGATGCCTAGGCGCGGGAAGCCGATGAAGGGCGCGGCAAGCTGCGATAAGCTGCGGGGAGGCGCAAACGGCCCCTGATCCGCAGATTCCCGAATGGGGGAACCCACGCGAGGCCATGCTCGCGTGCCCGCACCTGAATCAAATAGGGTGCGAGGAGGCAACCGGGGGAACTGAAACATCTAAGTACCCCGAGGAAGAGAAATCAACCGAGATCCCGGGAGTAGCGGCGAGCGAAACCGGGCGATGCCCAAACCGACGCGCGTGTCGAAGCGTGCGGGCGTTTCCGCGTCGGTGTTGTTGGGCGAGGCGCCCCGGGGCCGCATCCCCGGGCGGCGGTCAGAAACCGCGAGGGCAGCGGAACGGCCTGGGAAGGCCGGCGGAACAGGGTGAGAGCCCCGTACGCGAAGCCCCCGCGGCCGCCGAACCTCGGCCCAGAGTAGCGCCGGGCACGTGAAACCCGGCGCGAAGCAGGGGGGACCACCCTCCAAG
>CAVHFC010000014.1:0-37273 GCA_963635025.1 Eubacterium sp. CAG:786 | reverse complement strand
TCATACGCCGCCGTGAGCGCGTAGCTGCCGGTATCGTACGACCTTGAGCGAGTCGAGTCGGTCGCAAGGAATTTGATCTTCCCGGTGTCGGTGTCGGTGGCCTCGCTCATGTAGGACGAGACTCTGAGGTACTTCGCCTGCACCACCTCATCGAAGGTCATGCCAGGGTTGTCCTTGAGGAGCTTTTCGGTATCGATATCGGTAGCGTTGATCATCCCGTCGGAAGACTGGTTGCTCTTACCGGGATAATCGCTTCTCAGCCCGTCCCAGTCGATGTCACCGTAGAGCACCTCGGAGACCTCGTTCGCATACCTCTCGAGATCGTTGAGGCTCACACAGATGCCCTGAGTGGCGGCGTCGTTGCCCTTTGCCTTGTAGAGCTCGACGCCGAGCTTGGCGCTGTACAGCGCATACGCATTGTTGTACATGACCATGAAGCTTGCCAGGAAGGCGCGCTTGGCAGCCTTGGTCTCCACATCCCAGTTGTACTTCGTGTCAACGTAGTCGTAATAGACATCGAGCATGCTCGTTCGGTCGGCGGTTGGGGGAACGACGAGAACGTTGTGCAGCGCGTTGTACGCCCCACCGATGCCGTTGATGAAGCCCTTGTTCTTCGCGTTGTCATCGATGCACGAAAGATAGGTATCGAGCGCTTTCACAGCATCTTCGGGCATATTCGAGATCGAGGTGCTGCGCGAGCACTTCGTCGGATTGCCTTGCGCGTCGAGAATCTCGTTGCCGTTCTCGTCGACCTCGTTGTACTTGCCGAGCACGTTGTCCATGCCCTTGAAGATGTCCGCGGTGGTCTGGGAGCACAACAGGCTCATCAGGTTCGTATAGGTGTCGGCTTTCGTCTGCCACTCTCCCCTGCTGCTCTGCTCGTCGAGCTTCACGTTGATGGTCTTGACCGTGGTGTCGATGGTGTCGAGCTTGGCATCCATTTCGTCAAGCTTGTTCATCACATCGTCAACGGTATACATCTGCGTTTCCTGCGGGAGGAGGTCCATCACGAAGGACCCGACAAGGCCGACGATGGTGAAACCGGCCGTCACGTAGTTGAAGAGATTCGAACCGAGAACCTTCACAAGGTTGATGGCGTGGTTGATGCCGAGGCCCGTCGAGACGGCGCTGCTGAGGATCGTCTTGACCCTCGAATCGAACTGGGAATCATTCGCGCTCTTGCGGTAGATGTTGCTCATCTTGCTGACGTCGTTGCTCGACTCATCAGCAACCGCGGATTCGGCAGCGGAGACTGTCGGATACCGATCGATAATGCTCACCCTTTGAATGATGTCAGGCTTCACCGCAAAGGAAAGGTCGGCCCCGACGGTAGCGTCGTCGGCAAGGCTCGCGTTTTCCGCATCGTCGCTTTCGGCACGGTCGAAGGACGCGCCGTCGAAGATCGTCACGTCGGCATCCTTCTCCGGGACACCGAAAGCGTTGACCGAGCCGCCCGTCATGCGCAGGTTGACGTTGGCAAGGTACATGTACATGGCATCGAAGAGATCTTCGGTGTCCGCGGTGCTCAAGCCACGCAGCTCGGCATCGCTGTCGAACTGCTCATTGGGAACGGATACCTCGATCTTGATCAGGCTCTTATCCTCATTTTGCACCGAGACCGCAATGCCACCGGTCTCCGTGTCCATCGAAGCGCCGCTCTCGTCGGTCGAAACCTTGGATGCCGTGAACGATGTCGTGTCGAGGACGTTGACGAAGCTCATTTCACCTTTGCTGTCATTCTCCTGACTGGAGCGGACGCCGGCGAAATAGGTGACGTTCGTGTTCTGGTCGTCACGGTTGATCTGGACGGCCCACGCAAAGGCAACGGGGCTCGACTGGGCATAGGCGAACGGATCGCTCTTCACACCGGAGGCATCGGCGTCCACGCCCTCGGGATAGACGATCGCGTTCTGGTAGGACGAGGTCACCTGGCCACCGATGAACAGGCCGTTCTCCGTCAGAGCATCGGTAAGTTGCTTGTACGCATCGAAACCGGTGGCGCCTTCCACCTCGATCGTGACCCAGGTGTACCCGAGGTCCCTGGCGCACTCAACCACTTTGAAGCCGATATTCGCATTAACGCTCATGCTGCTCACGATGTCATCTTCGGTGAATGTGCGATACTCGACGCCGTCGATTTCGAAGGTGTAGCCATGCGCGTACTCGGCGAACTCCGATGTCACCGGAACGGGCAAGCCAACGTCAACACCGTTGAAGTCAACAGGGATGCGGAAGCGGTTGTTGCCATCCCAATAGCTCCCGCTGCCGAAGGTATGCGAGATCACGTCGCCAGCCATCGGGCTGTCGAAGGTGATCTGGGCGATGCTGCCGGGCGTATCAGAGTAGCTCACGCAGGCGACGCCATAACCTTGGTTCTCGTCGGCGAACGACTGGTTGTCAAGCTCGATATAGCCATAGTCGGAATCCGTGCTTGCCATGCCTTCGGGGATATCGTCGATGATGAAGTTCAGCTCATAGTGGGTGCGGTTTTTCAGCTCGGAATCTTCCTCGTTCACGCCGTTGACCTTGGTGGTGTAGGCGCCTTTTCGAACGGTTGCGCCCTCAAGGCTGCCGGAAAGCTTGATCTTGGAGATGTCGAAGGAGCTCTTCGTACCCGCTTCCTCCGAGCAGCCGGCATAGGCGACCTCGGAAAGCACGGTGACGTTGGCGCAGCTCGCACCTGCGGGGATGGGATTGCTCAGCTCAAGGTTGACGATGCTCGAGGCGCCTTTTTCCGCGCTCGCGCTGCAGGAGACCGCCGCCTCGATGGCAAGGCTCTCGCCGCGAACGTCGACATTGACCGACTTGGAGAACGAAAGCGTGGGGACGGATTCGACGTTGGACGTCTGGGTGCCATCGGAGGACTGAGCGTCGCCGGCCTCATCGGCCAGAGCCCGCAAGGCCTGCGTGGGAAGCAAGCCGAAGACCAACAGGACGGAAAGCAGAACGCTCAGGGTGGTGCGGTAGCGCAGCTTTTTCGCCGCGAACAAAGCAACGACGGCGACAATGACCGCGATCAGGACAGCCAAGGCGAGATAGTCGCCCGTTGCCGGCGTCTTGCCCGACGACGAGCCGTTCCCGTTTGCCTGACCAGGCTGATCACCCGAGGTGTCGTTGGCCGGGGTGTTGTTCCCGTTTTCGCCGCCGTCTTGCGAGCTCTTAGCGAGAACGGCCGTGGTGGTCACCGACTCGCCATCGTTGGTCGTTGCAGCCGTCGCCGAGGTCGAGCCGCTCACCAACGACCAGCCATCGGGCACCTTGAACGAGACCGTGTGCTGCGAAATTTCCGCGCCAAGCTTGTTCGTGTCCGTGGCGGTGATCTGAACCTGATTGTCCGGCAAGCCGTCGGTTGATGCCGTAACGTCAAGAGGCAAAAACTCGAACGGGTCGACGGTCGCAGATTCGCTCGTTGAATCGGTACCCGTCGTGTCATCCGCGAACGAAACGCCCGGAACGAGCGCGAACGCGAGCGCCAAAGACGCCAGAAGCAACAGCGCACGCATGCCGATACGCCGTCGCTCCATCCTCCTGCTGCATTGCTCCATCGCAACCACTCCCTTCATCAGGGCCATCCCCTTCCAGGAAAGCACCTTCCCTATAGATGTCAACAGTTTAAACCCGCAGCAACAAGTTCAGCCCCAGATGAAACGATTTATTTACGCTAACCAGCAGAAAGTCCGAAAGGGTCGGAAAGTATCCGTGTGTAGGGGCGAGGCATGCCTCGCCCAAAGACGACCCGGAGCCACCCGCCGACGATCAGCCTCAAAACCGCCGCAAAACGCAAAAATGCCCGCATCCCAAAACACGGGATGCAGGCCAAACAAAATCGCGAGCGGGTTCCGCTACTTCAAAACCCCCAAAAGCTGCGCAGCCTTTTTTTCGGTGACCTCATACTTCATGTTTAGAATTTCCTCACGGACTTATACGAATTATTTTGCGAGGTAATTCTAAATTGTTCTGGAAACAAAAATCAACGATGAGATATTCGCAATCGCACTTCCAGACCCCATGGCTCCCTCCCGATTCTTCTTGCTAAACCGCCTCATTCCATGTATAGTTGTTGTACGTTGTACAGTATACTTCATGCTTACCGCCGCTTAATAGGCAACCCCGCGAAGAACAAGACGCGCTGCCGCAAGCCAGCCCGAAAGGAGGACCGATGCCGGATGCAATGGTGACCGCAAGAATGTCCCAGTCGAAGAAGAACGCCGGAAACAAAATCCTTCAGGAGCTTGGTTATAACGCTTCGCAAGCAATTAACGAGCTGTACGACCGCATCTTGGAAACGCACGCGTGGCCTCTTGCCCCGAGCAAGAAGGAAGCAGTCGACCCGAGCGATCTTGCTGAGGCGCTCGCTTTCGTGGATGGGATAGCACGAGTTCCCTCAAGCGAGTTCGTAGACATGAGTCCCGAAGAGGCAAAGCGGCGACGTGTTATAGAGAAAGGGCGCGCAAGCAAGGAGGACTTCGAATGAACCTCTTGCTTGACATGAACATCATCGTCGACGTGCTTCGCAAGCGAGAGTTCGACTATGACGAATCGCGGCTTCTGCTCGCACTGGGCAGGCTGCACGAATTCGAACTCTGGATCAGCCCGTCCCAGCTTTCCGATCTCTTCTACATCCTCACTTCGGGCGGGAAGAAGCACCTTTCAGAACCGGTGACCGAAGAGCTTTCCGTCGTGCTCTCTTTTGTGCGCGTATGCACGCTCGGCCACGAAGAGACAACCGCGGCGCTTTGCGGCGACTTCGAGGACTTGGAAGATGCCCTCGTCTATCAAGCCGCACGTTCGGTGAGGGCGGAGGCAATCATCACGAGAAATCAGGCGGATTTTGAATCTTCGCCGATTCCCGCGCTCAGCAGCAGCGAATTCTTTCAGCGGCTCGCCAAGGAAAGAGGGCTGAACTACGCCGAGATTGCGTTATAGGTAAGCTCGGTTAACGCAAAAAGCCCGCACCCCGAAAGATGCGGACTTTTTCACTTGAAAGCGGTCGCCCTTAGAACGTCCGAGGCAGACTGAGGCCCTACAGATACCTACACCGCGCGGCATCCTACAGCACGTACAGCCCCGTTGCATAGAAAGCGTAGCGCGCAATCACCAGCCCCACGAAACACGCAATAAACGCCGAGATGCTCAACGCCCGACGCTGCGCCGGACGACCAGCTGCCACCCATGAAAGCGCGGCAGCTACCACGGCAAGAACGCAGCCCGCGTAATACGGAACAGGCGAAAAGCCGCTCGTGCCGAAGTGCAAACCTTCCAATATCATCGAAGCAGCAGAGACCACCTGCAAAATGATAAACACGGTAAGGAACGTCTTCCCCTCAAGCAATTTCGGCAGCACGGCGCTGACGGCCGCTGCTCCTGCGGCAAAGTCGCACAACACGAAGAACAACAGCGTCTGCCAGCTCGCCCACGCCGCATTGCCCCAGACGGTGAAGTACGCATGCGCCATCACGCAGATGAACACCACGCACAGCAGGGCGCCGATGGCGCGAAGCCACACGATGGGCCGTTTCAGCTTGGCACTTACCGCTAAATCGGCGAGCATGACGATGCCCACGACGATCGCGCACAAAGCCTCCTGCGTCAGCGATGATGTCGGATTTGAAAAAGCGTTGAGCATACGCTCGGGATGATGCAGGTGTCCGATAACGCCGAGCGAGCCCGCACCGAGCAGCACCAAGCACGCGACGACGGCGAACCACGAGACCTTCGCGTCGATCTTCGAACCTCGACATGCCGCAAGCACCACGTAAGTGCCGGCGGAAAGCCCGGTTAGAGTCGTGAAAAACAGCAAGGGAAATTCCGCAATCATGACAGCTCCTTCCTTTCTCGAGCAGTTAGATGAGTTCTTCCAGCGGATTGATCACATGGCTTTCGCCCACGCTGAAACGCGAGGCGTTGATAACCACGTTCGGACCGGTGAGGCTCGATGACGGCAGCGGCGAGATATCGGCGCCCTCACCGTATTTCCGCCGCAGCTCATCGATGTCTCCGTAATCCAGCGCGCGCATCTGGCACGACGCCACACACGCCGGAGGCTCCCCCGACGCAAGCAGATCGCGACAGAAATCGCACTTCACCGACACGCCCCGCACCGGATCGAGCCGCGGCTCGTGATAGGGGCACACGCCCGTGCACATGCCGCAGCCGATGCATACGTCCTCGTCGACGCACACGATTCCGCCGTCGGTCTTGTGCATGGCGCCCGACGGGCAAGCGCTCACGCAGGCGGGATTCTTGCAGTGCATGCACGAGACGCTCACCGAGAACTGCCCGACGTTCACCTGCTTCCACGCGCCAGTCGCAGTCTGTTCCCATGATCCCGTTGAGTTGTCGTAGACCTTGCGAAATTTCATGCCCACCGGCGAGTCGTTCTTGTCCTTGCAGGCTGCCACGCAGCCTTTGCAACCTGTGCACGCGTCGGTGTTGTAGTAAAAACCGTACTGCTTTACCATTGCTTGTTCCCTTCCTCGTCAAACGTGCGAAGCGGCTGCAGATACCCGGGCGTCAAGGGTTTTCCAGCATATTTCTCGACCTTCACCAACAGCGAATTGAAGGGGCTGAAGCCGTCGCCCACGAACACGTTGCCCTCGAGCGTGTTCACGCTGCCGCCGCGATCGATTCCCGTCTCGTCGTCGAGGTCGACCCAATTTCCCTCGCCTAAGCTCACAACGCCGGGCATGATCACCTCGGTCAGCGTGACGCGGCGCAAGATCTTGCCGTGCGCGCTCTGGATGAGGCAGGTGTCGTCATCGACAAGGCCGAGCGGGCGGGCGTCGATAGGGTTCATCAGCATGTTGTCGGCGTGGATCTCGCGAATGGCGCGCACGTTTCCGTAGGTCGAATGGGCACGGGCCATATGGTGCGTCGTAATCAGCTGGAAGGGATATTCGCCCTTCTCCTTGGTTTCCCAATTTGAAAACGAATCCTCATAGCCTTCAACCGCTGGCACGTATTTGGGAAGCGGATCGAGCTTGGTGGCACCGAAGTTCGCAATGGCGTCGGCGAGCGATTGGCAGTAGATTTCGAACTTGCCGCTCTCGGTTTTCAAGGGATGGCCTTCGGGGTCCTTCTCGAAAACAGTCCAAGGGCTTATGGCGTATTGGTCGTCGATTTCGCGTTTCACCTGATAGCCGCCCTGGTTCATGAGCTGCTTGAAGGGAATGCGCCCATCGTGTGGCTCGCAGGCCAGCCCGAACTCGTCGATATCGGCCTGCGTTACCTGCGCAAGCTTCTCGGTGGCAACCTTGGGATTGTCGCCCTCGATCACCACGGTGGAATTCGCCAAACGCGTGCGCTGCGAACGGGTGCGCTCCAAAGGCTCGAACACGTCCATGTCCAAATTGAGCTTCTTCGCCACATCTCGCTGCCATTCCCATTCGGGACGTGCCTCGAACAAAGGCTCGATGACCTGGTTCGCCCAGATGAGGTTTTCCTGGTTGGCGGCATATTCCTGATAGCTGCCGATCTCCCACATGCTGCAGGCGGGCAAAACGATGTCGGCGAACGAGCAATCGGCCGTCATGAACAGGTCGGTCGCCAGCGCAAACTCGATCTTGCCTTCGGCACGCAAAGCCTCAAAGCCCCTGTTGGCGTTCATCATGGAGTTCAGGTTGCAGAACGCCGCATCCGAAAACCACGCCTTGATGTTCACATCGCGCTCGCCATGGATGAAGTCGGGCACCTTGCCGGTGAGCACGGCCTCCCACACGCGCGTATAGGGCAATCCGTAGAATTTATTGGGGTCGTAGGTACCGCTGTCGAACTTGCCGCCGGCACGCGGCTGCGTGCAAATCGGGTTCTCGGGCTGCTTGATAACGTCGCCGCCCAAGGTGACCAGGCGATTTCCGCCGAACGCCGTCTTCGCGGTGGCACCACAGATGGAAACCTCGCCGCCGCGTTGACCGATATTGCCACTTCCGCAAATCCAGCCCACCGTTAAGAACAGCTGCGTCCAATTCAGGCCGTTATGGCTGCGTCCCGGCGCCAACGAGGACTTCAGCAGCATCGGTTTCACCGTGCCCATCTGATACGCCAGGCTCTCAATTTCGTCGACAGGCGTGCCGCAAATCTCGCTCGCCCATTCGGGGGTCTTCGGGATGCCATCGTAGACACCCAGAATATAGTCCTTGAAGTTCTCGCCGTCTTCGTGACCGGCGGGCATATGCTGCGCATCGAATCCGACGATATGCTTGTCGATCCATTCCTGATCGTACAGGTTGTTCGAGATGATGTAGTGGGCGATACCGCACAGAAGAGCGGCGTCGGTTCCCGGGCGAACGGGGACCCACTGATCGCACAATGCCTGTGCCGTGGCGTTGAACTGCGGGTTCACCATAATCACCTTTGCGCCATTTGCTTTCGCGAAGGTGTAATACCAGGCATTCTGCCCCGCGGCGCTCCATGCCGGGTTCGATCCCCACAACACGATGAGCTTTGAATGCATGATGGACATGCGATCGCCGCCCGCGGTCGATCCGACCATCTTCGCGCTCGGGATCTTCGTGGCGCCGTAGGACTGCTGGCCCCAATACGTCACGCAACCGCCGAAGCAGTTCAGCAGCCAACCGCTCGAGCGCCAGGTGCCGCGGTAGTCCTGCAAGCCTCCCGAAAGAAACGCCTCGTTGCCGTAAGTTTCCTTGATGCGCACCATTTCATCGGCGATGATGTCGATCGCCTCATCCCAGCTGATGCGCTCCCATTCGTCGCGACCGCGAAGCTCGGGATGATAGTCCTTACCCCCGGGCTGCCAATGCTTACGCTTCAGGGGAAACTTCAGGCGATCATCCTGATAGAGCCACTGCCGGGCAAACCTTCCGCGCAAGCAGCCTCGCTGCTGCGGGTACTCGAAGCTGTCGGGGTGGCTGTCATCGGTTTTCTGGCGAACGATGACGCCGTCGACCACGTAACCTTGATTCACGCATTTGCCACCGCAGTTGTAATAGCAGCCGCCGAAACGCCATTCACCCTCAGGCTCTTGGGTTTGCGCCTGGGCGCTATCCACAACGTCAAGGGCACACTCGCCCGACACGCCGAGCGCGGCCACCGCCGCCGCAGCCGCCTGAACGAATGAGCGGCGCGTAAGAGTTGCTTCGTTGTTGCTCATAAATCCCCCTTTATTCAGAAGCCGTACCGACAAGCTGCGAAACCTGCTGAGATTCAGCGAGAAACGCAGCATCGATATCGATGAAGTTCCGCAAGGTCGCATTGACCCATGCGTAGAATCCCCCGTTGGCGGCGACTTCGGCGTCGCGCGTATACCGACTAACCCAGCGCACAAGATGCTCGCGCATAAACGAGCCGCTCGCCGCGAGCGCTCTTTGGCGTTCGCCTTCGTCACCGGCGCACATGCGATGCGCCATTTCCGCAAGAAATCCCAGCTCGATCGCAATGTGGTCGTCGGGAATACGATTCGCCGCGCGCAAACGCAGGTCCTGGCTGCGATAGGCAGCCCTCGCATCGAGCGTGCAACGCTGGAACACCTTGCGTTCATTGCTCACGTAGCTCGACTCCCACGGAGGAGCTGGAAGCTTTCCCGGCTGATAGAACAATCGCTGGTACTGATCGCGAGCTTGAGCTGCAAAGGCATCGGCATCTTCCTCGAACGCGGCGCGCATAGACGCACGCTGCTTGCCATCATGCACCGCTCCGCACAGATTCAGCGCCTCGTCCACCACGTCAGATGTAGCGACATCGATCGCCTCCGCTTCCGGAGGCTCCGACAGCAAACAGTGAAACAGCCGGTAGAGCAGCGCCCGTGCTGCCAGCTTTTCAAGAGCGTCATCCATAACATCCCCCTGTTCTCAACGACGTCTGACCACAAGCAAAAAGCTACCTTCCGAAAACGACTCGCGATACCCGCACCTCGCGGTAAAAAAAGACCCCCCGCAAGTTGCGGGGGGTCTCATGACCTGGGGATATATGCGATCTATTAAAAGGGGGGCTCAGATTCACCTCGAAAGGAGGCGCGTTTCAGTCCGCTTGGCCCCGCCTCGACACAAGAACCGACAGCTCGTCTTTGGAATGCACACCCGTCTTCGCATAGATCGATTTGGTGTAGCTTCGAACCGTTTCCTTCGACAGGAACAGCGCCTCGCCGATTTTCGCCGCCGACAGGTTGCAGGCCAGCAGACCGGCGACCTCGCACTCCCGCATCGTGAGGCCGTACGCTTCCCTCAACCACTCGGAGTTACCTGCGTCGGCGTGGTCGGCCCGCACGGCAGGATCGACAACGGCAACGGAGGCTTTCTCGGGCGTGGATGCGGAAGCGTCCGAAGCGGATCGCTTCGAGCCCAAATCCTCGCATTCAAAATCGGAGAAGAACAGCGCGCCCGAGGGGGAGCGCCCCACGAGCAGCAGCGCAACGGCAACGGCAAGAAGGCAGATGATCAAGGCAAGCAAAAACACCTGCGCGGTATGCGTTTGCGCCGGGAAGCAAATAATGAGCGCGCGGCCCGATTCGCGGAAAAACAGATGAACCAACCAGAATGCCGCAAGAGCGATGAACGCGGGTCTCGGAGAATGTTTCGCGGTATCGCAGGCCAGAAGCCACAACATGAGCACCTGCAGAAGGTTCACGGCCGACAGCAGCGTCGCGCCGAAACCGACAGCTACTCCGGAGTCCGATGAAGCAAGAAAAACGCTTAAAGCCAGGGCCGCTATATAGCATGCCCAAAGAATGCCCGCATTCGGTCGCGCCTTGGGACGCAGCGACCAATACAGCAACGCGCAGCAGACGAGCACCACGATGATGAACTGCACAGGCAGCATGGCCGACGGGATGACGAGTATGGAACCGTCCGGGTAACCGCGTTCGATGCCAAGCGCCAGGCTGAAGGCGGCGATACCCGCGAACACACGCAACCCCTCGCCCACTTTCGAGCGGGCAAGAGGCGGCTCGGGCGAAGCGAGCCGCGGCCCAAGAAGATCGGCGGGGCGCTTGCTTTCGATGTCGGCCGCAACGCGCGTGTAGCAGGCATACGAGGCAACGGGCAGGATGATGCCCAAGCACGCAGCCATTTCCCAGGGGATATAGCAGACAACGATGCCCGCAACGCCCGAAAACGCCATCGCGAATATCGAAAGCGAAAAAAGGCTGCGTATGCCCAATCGCGCATAGACTTGGACCCACATGCCACCACCCCAGGTGATGCCCAAAGCTGAAAACAAAAGGCATGTGGGACGGGCGAAAGACGCACCGATCAAGTTGTCGGCAAGCAGCGCCAAACCTGCGCACGACATGAACGTGATCGAGGCTATCTCCCACCAACGGGGCAACTTGCCCTTCAAAAGCGGAGATGCCGCGAACGCGAGAAGCACCACGATGAATGCGCAGCGAATGGCGCTGACGATAACGGTGTTCAGTCCCGCATCGGCGCCGATGCGCTGACTGTACAGCACGCATTGATTCCATACGAGAATGCATGAGAGCCCGAACCAGGCCAGAACGCCCGTCGAAGACAACGTCCCGCAACGGCGCAGAGTTCCCGCGAAATCGTCGCCCATAACACATTCCCCCAAACGCGTCGTTTTCAAACAAGCCTGAAGGATAGCATACCGAACAATCGGGCCAACGGGCGTGAAGGCAAGCCGGAAACGCAAGCGAGTCTGAAGATGCTATTTGTGTTGATTCGCGACATGATCGGCTCGGTCAGCGATCTCGCTGCACTCCTGGTCCGCAATCTCTTGCAACAGGTTGATCAGTTCTGGGAAGTCATCGGTGACGGTAGCGTAAACATCCTCCATGCGCAGGGTTTGATACTTATGGGCAGCGATATCACGAAAACCGGCGATATCTTTCCAGGGGACATTGCAATATTGAGCGCGAAATTCGTCATCGAGGTTCTTCACAAGTTCGCCGATGTTTATTACCGTCATGCAAACGGCACGCTTAAGCATTTCATCATTGCTGAAAGCATCGAAATCACAATGAGAAAGAAATGACAGAGCGATGTGCGCTTCCGACATGATTTTCTCGACAACTTGCAGATTCCTATTTTTCATAAAGCGTCACAACCTTGCCGATGTCGATAAAACTATTTTCGGGCAACGGCGCATGCAGCAAATCAACGGGAACCGCAAGGTTGCTCTCGATTTTGCGACGAAGCGCAGACAGCGTTAAGAGGGAAACGGCCGGGGTGGAAAACTCGATGAGCAAATCAACATCACTTGATTCTCGTTGCGCACTCTGAGCATACGATCCGAACAGATCCACTTTTCTGACCGTTGGATAATTGCGAACAACACTGCAAACACCTTGTTTTATCGCATCGGTTGAAAGCATGGTCATCACCCTTTCTGCCTCGGATGCCATCATTGTAACCAAAAACGATTGCCGATGTTTCGCACCGTGAATAACATACGGCGCCTTGTTCCGGCTTGGGTTGGGACAGGGCGCCGCTGCTGGCGGATTTATGTTCGCTAGCGATTTCGCTTTTGACGGCTCATTCGCTATTCGGCGGGCTTTACTACGGTGAGCTGCATCTTGAAGGGGGTGACACCGCGCACGCTGTGCGGGCTGCCGGCGGTCATGACGATGCTCTGACCGGCGGAAAGCTGGTGCGGCACGTCGTTAACGGTGATCTCGCCGGTGCCCTCGAGCACGGTGATAAGCGCGTCGCCCGGGGCAGCATGGCTCGACATGCCCTCGTCGGCGTCGATGGCGAACACGGTGACCTTGCAGCCGGGCGTCTGCGACAGCGTCAGGCTGTTCACCTTGCCCGCCTCAAGCTCGACCAGGTCCTTCAAGCTGAAAATGTTGCCGTGTTCCACGTTCTTGATGAGTTCCGCCATGATGTTTCCTTTCGTTTGGTTTGCTGTTGTCTATTCGACAGCTATCGCGTTTATGCTCGCGCCCCCGGTTGCCGCTTTATTGCCGCGCGTTGAGTTGCAGCACTTTGAAGCCCTTGTCATCGGCAGGCTCGACCGCGTGCAGCACGTGCGCCGGCACGCGAAGAACCTCGCCTGCCTTCAGGGCGATGTCGGCATCGGGCAGCGTCACGCGCGCGGCGCCCTCCACCAGCAGATACAGCGTGTCACCGAAGTATTCTTCCTCGCTGACGCTTTCGCCGGCGGCGAACGCGAGCAACGTGAGGTCGAAACCGGCGTCGCGCGTCAGTGCCATGCTCGAAACCTGACCGGGCTTCAGGTCGATCAAGCTTGCAAGCGACTGCGCGGCATCGGTCGGTAAGTTGCGAAGCGGCATATCCGTCTCCTTTCCCCATAGTCAAGGGCATCCGCTATCGAAAGCGGTGCCTTGCACTCATTGTAGTTGTCGGGCGACGCCCGTGCTCGCGCGGCTCCTACACGTAATAAAGGAACGAACGCAAGCGGTCTTCGATGCTTTGGTCGAGCGCGCCGTCGAACGCCAGATGCAGAAGCGGCGCCTTCGACGGAATGCCCTTCAGGCGCAGCATGATGTCGGTGTTCTCGTACATCGACGCCGCCACGATCACGCCATCGGCGGCACGCCCCGCCTGCACCGCCTTCGCGTAGCGATAGCGCCCGTTGCCTGCCGCGTAGCTGCCGAGCGCATCGGTCGCGAGGCTTCGCAGCTCCGCACGATCGGCCGAGAACGTCGACGCCGAACCCAGCGCATCGGAAACCTGCTGCATCCAGTTTGCATAACGGTCGAGCTTCTCGTGCCATGCGTCTTGCGCAAGCGCGTGCTGCTCGGCTCCGAACAGCGGGTTTTCCTTCACCGCCTGGCTCACCTCGAGCGGGCCGGTTGCGAGCGCGGCATGGGCGTGCGTGCCGCAGGCGTCGCCGACCGCGGCGTGGTCGTGCGAGCCGTCGCAGGAACCGACGGTTGCGCAGGTCGCGGAGCTTGCGCACGCATCGCAACCGGATGCCAGGCTCTGCACATCAGCAGCGGTAAACGCTTGGTCCGGATCGCCCTGCGTGGGCGGCGCGGGCGTCCGCGGGTCGGGCAGACCGGGCACGACGGTGGCGCCGGTCTCGCCCATCATGGGGATCAGGCCGCCCGTGACCTTCTGGTGTTTCGCCTCGTCGCAGCCATCTTCCCAGATGAACCAGAGATATTCGGCGAAGGGGGCGCGGCAGACGCGATAGCCTTCCGTTTCAAGCCTCCCCCACATGCCACCGACCAGCTCGTCGCCGATGACGAGCGGCCATTCGCCCACCACCGCGAGGGTTTTCGTTTGGCGAGTGGTTGCGGGGTTGATCGGCCCCGAAGTGCCCCCGGGTCGAATTGTCGAGCTTTCGCTCGACCCTACAGACAGATTCCGCAGTCCTTCCGCGGCAGTTGAGGGATTCCGCGGCTCCTCTTCGGGGGTTATCGGGTTACACATCCCCTCCTCATAGGCTGTCGGATTCCGCGGTCCTCCGGCGGCAATTGTCGGGGTCCGCGGTCCTTCCGCGGCATCGGCGGTAGCGGCAGCGCAACCGCCGGGCGCGCTTTGCGCGGCTTCGGTTGCGGCGGCCAGGACGTCTTCCAGCGTGAGATTCGGCTTCAAAAGCTGTTTGCGCAGCGCGGGGCGCGCGTCCGGCGCGGCGGCCCACAGCACGTCGCCGGCCAGCATATGCAGGAAGAATCCGTCGGCATCATCGAGGTTGCACGGCAGAAGTTCCACGTCGGGCGCCACCACGCGCACATCCTCAAAGCCCTTCGCGTCAAGCACGCTGCGGATCACGCGATCGAACTGCCCGTCCGCCTCACCGCCCTGCGACGAGGGCATGAGCAGCTGGCGAATCGGTGCCGTCGCGCCCGCAGCGGCAAGGTTCGCCGCAGCGGTCGAGCTTTTCGTCCCGTCTACAACTCTTCCTTCGTCAGCCACAGCGGCAAGGTTTGCCGCAGCTGGCGAGTCTTTCGCTCCGTCTGCAACATTCCCCTCGTCACCCGCATCCGCCGAGGCCACCGAACCCTCAGCCGCAGATTCGCTCTCTTGTGCTGCTTCGAGCGCTACTCCCAGCAGGCTGGCGAACGTGTAGTATTCCTTGCTGGTGGTTTCTTTGCGCCCGAGTTCCAGTGAAGCCGGTGTTGGCACCAATTCGCGCACCGAAACTCCCTGGTCACGCAGCCATTGCGCCGCGAGCGCACCATACGGGCCGAACGACGGCAGACCCGCCACCTCGTCTGCGCGCAGCGGCTCGCACGCCGTGTTCACTACGCGCGTCGACGTGGGCGTGCCGCGCAGGTCGGACGCCTCATAGCGCTCGATCGCGTTCAAAAACGCCTCGACGCGCGTTTCGACGCCCACCTTCGAGTAATGCTCATCCATCTCGATCGCAAGATACGGCTTGCTGCCCATTTCCTCGGCGAACAGGTGGCTGATCATGGTATCGGGGCCGCAGCCGTGGTTCGTCAGATACACGGCGAACAGGCGCGGGTCGCGGCGCGCGAGTTTCGCGCCCGAAAGGATATGCTGCCCGAACGGCCACACCACGCCCGGATAATCAGCGGAAATGCCCAGGTCATGCGCATGCAGATGACTCACCGTGATCACCTTCTGCCCGCGATCGAGCAAAAGGTCGGGAATGCCCATGTTCAGCGCCGGGTCGACGATGCCGTAGTTGCGCGTGATGATGACGATGACGCGCTCGCCGGGCTTCAAGCTAGAAAGCAGCTGATCGCCCAGCTCTTCGGTCTTGCGCGTGAACTCGGTGACGGCGAACCCGCCCGCGAGCATCGCGCGCGCCGTTTCCTGCGGCGTGCGCCCAAGCCGCGCGCCCACTTCCAGCATGACCTCGGCCATGGCACCCTGCCCGAAATCGAGGTTCATCTGCGGGCTTAACAGCGTGATGCCATGCCCGGCGTAGTCGAGCTCCTTCGCCACGATTTCGGGGATGGACTGCATGTACGGGCACGCGTAGTTGTGCGGCACCGTCGATTTCAGGTGCCGGATGGTATGCACGTGCGGCATGAACACATAGTCGACCCCCGCGTCGAGCAGCTGCGCCATATGCCCGTGCACCAGCTTCACCGGATAGCACGTCTCGCCCTGGGCGCTCGCCTGCGCCAGGCGCACCGTTTCCTCGTCGGAAGCGTCGGTGAGCACGACATTGAAGCCGAGCTGCTTGAAGAACGCGTTGGCCATGGGGAACAGCTTGTGCAGCATGAGCGCGCGCGGGATGCCGACGGTCTTCTTTTCCGGGTCGCGCACAGGGTCGTATCCTTCCAGGTACATCTCGTCGACTTTGTGGAAAAAGGCACGATTCGCCGCAATCTCCTCGGGGTCGACGCGCTTGACCTGGCGGGTCTCGCCGCTTAAATCCCATCCCTTGAAGTTTGAGACAACGGTCAAAACGTCCGCGCTATCTGCGCTTTCACCGATTTGCACCGGCTCGGCTCCGATGCTGTCGGCTGTGGCGCGGGCGTCGTCGTCCACCTGCAACACGCCCTGCGCCTCGGCAGCCAGCAAGGCAGAGCCCACCGCGCCCGACACGGCGAACCATGGGCTCACCGTCAAGTTGTCGCCGGCATATGCGCGAAACGCCGCAACGATGGCCGGGTTGTACGCCACACCGCCCTGCAGCACGATGCGCTTGCCAACAGGCTTGGTGCCCACAACCTTGTGCAGGTAGTTGCGCACGACCGAGAGGCACAGACCGGCGGCGACCTCGAACTTGGTGGCGCCCTTTGCAAGCGCGGCGTTGATGGCCGTCTCGACGAACACCGTGCAGCGCTCGCCCAGGTCAACCGGCTGTTTCGCCGAAAGCGCAAGCGGACCATAGTCGCCCAGCGCGATGCCCAACCGCCCGGCCTGCTCCTCGACGAAACTGCCGGTGCCGGCCGCGCACACCTTGTTCATCTGGAAGTCGGACACCTGACCATGAGCAAGGCTGATGTACTTGGAATCCTGCCCGCCGATCTCGAACACGGTGTCGACCTGCGGGTCTGCCTGCGCCGCGCCGCGCGCCTGCGCCGTGATCTCGTCGCGCACCGCGTCGGCTCCGATGAAGTTGCCGATCATGGCGCGCCCGCTGCCCGTGCAGCCGGCGGCGACCACGCGGACCCTATCACCCACGCGTTCGGCCAGCGATGCCAGCCCATCGCGCACCGCCTGCTTGGGGTTGCCGCGCGTGCGCAGGTACTGCGCGTCCAAAAGCACGCCATCCAAGCTCATGAGCACCAGATTCGTGCTGGTGGAACCCACATCGACGCCGAGCGCGACGGGGACCGAGGCGCCTTCGGGCAGCGCGTCGACTGCCGCCGAACGCGGCACGGCGGCGCCGTCCTGCGCCGGAGCGCCCGCAGGCCTCCACGGGCTCGGCGCTAAAGCGAAACCGCGGTTCAGCGCGCAATCCACATGAGGAAGCTGCGGCAGGCGCACCAGGTCATCGACCGCAGCGGCGGTGCTGCCCGCAAGCGTGCGGACCAGTTCGCCAAGCGAAGCCCCCGCCCCACCGTCCGCAGCCGCCAAGGCAGCGCCGAGAGCCTGCGCGCACACGAGTCGCTCGTCGGCGATCAGTTCGCCCTCTTCCAGGCCGAACACCTCGCGCACCGCGCGCACGACGCCGGCGTTGAGCAGCGTGCCTCCCGCAAGCGCCAGCGGCTTTTCGACCGGCAGATTCCGCACGATGGTGGCCTTGAACGCCTTGACCGTCGCGTGGCACAGCCCCTGCAGGATGTCCTCGACGCACACGCCCTCCTGCTGGCGATGGATGATGTCGGTCTTCGCGAACACCGAGCAGCGGCCCGACAGACGCGGGACGCTCGTCGCGCGCGAAACCAGCTCGGAGTAGCTGTCGAGCGACAGGCCTAGGCGTTCCATCTGGTCCTCGAAGAAGCTTCCCGTACCGGCCGCGCAGCTTTCGTTCATGGAGAACTCCGGGGCGGACCCGTCGGCGAAACCCGTCGCGAACACGCCCGATTGCGCGCCCATCTGGATAACGCAGCCCGCCGCAGGCGCCAGCGCGCGCACGCCGCGCACGAGCGCCGGGATATCTTCCAGCACGCGCACGCCCGGCACGAGCGCGGAGACCATCTCGGCACCGCTGCCGGTCACGAAAAGCCCGCCGCAATCGGAAAGCGCAAGCGGGGCTGCGTTGCGATCCGCCAGCTCATCCAGCATGCCGAGCAAACACGGCAGGGGCGAGCCCTGATGCGCGCACCGCCGCACCGCAAGCGCAGCGCCCGCACCATCCACCGCGACGACCTTCACCGACGATGCGCCGATATCGATACCAACGTAGTACACGCGTCTCCCCTTCTTCGGCGGCGGCGTTTCCCGCCCCGCGAACACACTTCCATATCCAGCTGCGCGAGCCTTGCGCGAAGGCCCGCTAGCTTGTCTGGCTGGCCTTGTACGCCTCGAACTCGCCCAAGAATTCGTCGCGATCAAGGCTGCGTACCTGGCACACATCCTCGAACGTCACCAGATCGACGATGGGGTTGTCCAGCGAGAACGGGAACCCCTTCGACTGCAGAAACGACTCCAGGCAAGGCTCGTCGGCGCACAGCTGGCGCATCGTCTTGGTCGTATCCATCGCTATTCCTTTCCAACAGCGGGAGCGTCGTTTCCGCCCGTAAATCCCGAAAGCCATTCCTCGTTCGCACCGGCGCTCGCAGCGCCGCCGTCCTGCACATCGGTCAGGTTGACGCGATCGGCGCCGAGCAGGCGCGCATCGTCTTCGCCGTGCGTGGCCACCAGCAGCGTGCGGCCCGCGCGATGCGCCAGCAAAAACGCGATGACCTTTTCCTTCGTCGCCTGATCAAGGCCGGTGAACGGCTCGTCAAGCACGATCATGCGGCTCGGGAACGCCACCGCGCGCGCAAGCGACACGCGCCGGCGCATGCCGCCGGAAAGCTCCATCACCGGTTGTCTCAAGCAGTCGGCGGGTAGAATCTCCTGCAGCAGGGCCGCCACATCGGCTCGGCGCGCGGCCGGCGGCAGCACCAACGCCACGTTCTCCACCGGCGTCAAGGTCTCGCACAGGCGATCTTCCTGAAACATCATGCTGATCTGACCGGGTTCGATGCCGCGGATCTCTCCGGAATCGGCCGACTCAAGCCCCAACAGCACGCGAAACAACGTTGTCTTCCCCGATCCGGAAGGCGCCATCAAGCAGCGCACGCCGCCACCGGGCAGGGAAAACGTCACGCGGCGCAGCACCTCGTTCGCGCCGTAGGTCTTGCACACGCGGTCGAACTCGACATCAGGCGCATCGACGAGCACTTCCATCGCGGGAAGCTCGCATCGCTCAGGCATCGTCGCCCCCCTTCTTCCCCAAAATGCCGCCGAGCGGGCGGTTCGCGCGCTTGAGCAGCGCCATGAACGCCTTCTCGAACAGCACCGAGGCGACCATCACCACCACGGTCCACGCCAGCAGATCGGGCGTGTCCAGGAACGTGCGCGCCGTGGCCATCTCCTTGCCGATGGAGGGTTTCGGCGTAGCCAGAACTTCGGCCATGATGCCGCTCTTCCAGGTCATGCCCAGCGAGATCTTGGTGCTGGACAGCAGAAACGGCATGAACGCCGGACGGTAAACGTACAGAAACGTGCGCCACTTCGACAATCCGTAGACGCGCGCCATCTCAAGCATCTGCTTGTCGACGCTTTCAAAACCCGTGACCATGTTCGTGTAGATGAGCGGCAGCACGATGAAGAACGCCAGAAACACCGTGAGCGCCTGATTGCCCACCCAGATGAGCAGCAAGATGATGAACGACGCCACCGGGATGGTGCGCAACAGGCTGATGATAGGGTCGACGAAATCGCGGAACAGGCGCACGCGGCATGCCAGAAGCGCCAGGAAGAACCCGACGACGAACGACAGTAGGAAACCGAGTGCGATGCGCCCGAAGCTGGCGCCGACGATGGCCCAGAAATTCGGCAGCACCACCAAGTCGCCCAGGGCCTCAAGCGTGCGGATGGGGCCGGCCAGCACCAGGCGGTTATCGACGATGCGGTCGAGCGCCTCCCAAACGATGAGCCAGAACACGATGATGAGCGCCTTGCGAACGGATGCCTTGCGCGCGGCGGTCTTGTCGGCGGCGGCGCGCTGCTCGGCGGCGGCGCGCTCGGCCTGAAGGATGCGCAGCGCCTCGTCCTCCTCCATGAGGCCTTGGCTCTGCATCACGCGCACGATCTGGCTTTTCTGCACGCCCATGGCCGTGAGCATGCCCATGATCTCGTCGCAGGTGACGCCCTTGGCCGTGGCCGTCTGCATCATGAAGCCCATCTGCGAGTCGGCCATGCCGTTTTGGCGGATCATGTTCGCCATCATGGCGACCTTCTCCTCGGGCAAGCCGATCTTCGCGGCGATGGCAGCGAACTGCATGCGCGGCGCATCGTCGGCCACAGCACTTGCGGCGGTCGAGCCGAATGTGCCGCCGAACAGGTTTTTCAGCTTCTCGAACATAGGCCTCCTTTCGTGAACGCAGCGTTCATGGATCAGTGCGGATTGGACAGGACGTCAGCCTCAACGGACGATCGATCCAGCTTGCCGATATTCCGGCTTCGCCGGAATGCGCGATCTTTCAATCGCGCCCACGAAAACAATCCGCATGCGAGCCCCAATCCAAGAGTCAACGCTAACTATTTCCCGCTGGCCGTGCCGCCGAACGCTTGAACAGCGGCCTGGGCGTCTTCCTTGCTGGCCGACACGCCGTCGTTGCCGGTGCCGGCGCTCGATTCGTGCTTGGTCGCCTCGGCAAGGCCCGCCTGCAGATATCGCTCGTCAAGCTGGCCCTCCGGCGGCAGATAGTAGAAATCCTCGCCCGGCATGGCCCCGCCGATGGAATCGGGATTCGCCTGGTACAGCTCATGCAGGAAGCCGGAAAGCGCCGTGCGCATATCCTCGCCCGTCAGGTTCACCATGGAGATGTAGGGCATGGCGTCGAGCGCGACCGAGTTGTTCAAGAACGTGCCGAGGTCCTCCTGCAGCGCGGCGGCATCGCTCATGTTCGACAGCGTCCAAGCCACCGACTGACCGGCCATGTTCAGATACTCGATGACGGCCTGCTCGTGCTCCTCGGCGAACTGCTTGTTCACGATGGTTGTGGTGGTAACGGCCTGGCTGCCCGTGTCGGCGAAGGCCTTGTCCCATTCCACCGTGATGTCCACGGGAATGTAGAGGGGGTTCACCAGGATCTTCGCCAGCGAGACGAACGGCTGCGGCAGGATGGCCACGCAATTCTCCTGCTGCTGCATCATGTTAAGCACCTCAAGCGGGCTCGACTTGAATTCCAGGTTGAAGGTTCCCTCAAGGCCGTTTTTCTTCAGCAGCGCCTCGATGGTGTACTCCGGCGTGCCGCCCTCGCCATAGCTGTAGACGGTGCGGCCGCGCAGGTCGTCGAGGGAGGATAGCGTCGCGTCGTTGGTCATGACGTAGAGCACGCCGAGGTTGTTGATGCTGATGACCTGGTAGTCGTTCTTCAGCTCCTTGTTGTTGTACAGGATGGGGCCGATGTTGCTCGGCAGGGTGCAGATGTCGTAGTCGCCCTTGTTGAACAAAGCGGACAGGCCCACATAGTCGACGCCATTAGCTTCAAACGTGAAGTTGTTGAACGTTTTGCCCGCCTGAGCAGCCACAATGAATTGCGACAGACCCATAGACGGCGGCCCCATGATAAGCCCCACGCGCACGTCGCACGCATCGGCGCTGCCCCTAAGCTCGCGCGCCTCGGCATGAGTGGAGAACGTAACGCCATCGCTTACGTCGCTGCCGCCCGCGGACGGGGAGCCCTTTGCGCCTTCGCCCGACGAGCATCCGCCCATGCTCAGCGCCGAAACCGCCGCCACACCCGCAAGCGCCGCAAAACTACGCCGCGTCATCATAGAACCAGCCATGCAAATCCGCCTTCCCTATGGAAAAACCTGACGAAGCGGCACGCACGCGCTTTTTCATGCGAAACCAACTAAAGTAAGCACATCGAGCGCTTTCGCCTATGGCCGCCTGCACGCATAACGCCCCGTCAAAGCCGCTTTTATACACGGTTAACAAGTGTAGTTAAACACGGCAAATTTGTCAGTGACAAATGTTACCAAACGCCAACTCCACGAAAAGTTTGCAAAGGGAAATTCAGGAATCGCCTGAGCCGAAAGCAACCGGGTTGCTTTCGGCTCACACCAGATTCGCAAATCAAAGCTGTTTTCTTCTTTACTCTTCTTTATTGCTCTTTATATCTCTTTAAAGTTCTTTATTCTTCTTTATTTCCATTCCCCGTAAATGCCACCCATAAGAAGCAATCGGTATTCAAGCCCTCTTGTTTCCATCATACCGAAAGCAAACATATGTTCTAGTCTTGCTTTTCGCGAACGGGCTGGACGCAAAAACGCCCCGCAGGCTCTTTCGAACCTGCGGGGCGCATCATGAGTCGAAAACAATCCGGTTGCTTTCGGCTCATGTCCGCCGCCAGGACGGCGGGCGTGCTGGCCGCTACCTTGCGACAGCCTTACTTACTCTCGGCATCACCTGCCGTGTCGGCAACTGCTGCTGCGCGCTTCTTGCGGCGGTACACGTACACGCCGCCAGCGGCACCTGCCACCACCAGCGCGCACAGCGCACCCAGCGCCATCGCAACCGCAGGGTTGGACGAGGCCGCGTCGGCCAGGTCCTCCACCGCACCGGCAACGCCGCTCTTGGAGCTATCAGCCGACTTGCCATCGGCAGCCTTGCCGCTCTTGGCAGCGTCACTGCTCTTGGCAGCGCCGTTCTCGGCCGCCGCCAACGCAGCCGCCGCCGCATCGCCGGAAGCAGCAACGCCATTGGCGCCGTCCAGGATAGCCTGGGCCTCGGCCGGCAGCTCGCCGCCGCCGCTTGCGGGCAGCGCGCCTGCCACCAGGTCAACCTCCCAGTTCGTGGACCACGTGTGATCCCACACGCCGTTGAAGATGCCGGCGGCAATGGTGCGCGCCAGCCAACCGATGGTCACGCTGGACGTGCACGTGCCGCTGAACGACGTCTGGTCGGCCGTGGGCGTGCCCAGGTCGATAACCACCGTGGAGCCGTTGAAGCTGCTCACCGCGCCGCCCCACACGTTGTTGATGGTCATCACCTTGTCCTGGATAACCACCGGAGCGCTCACCCACGCATGCCCCGACGCGTCAACCGTCATGGTGGCGTTGTTGTCCACCGGCGTAGACGGCGGGAAGCCGCTGTTGGTCATGTGCGGGTTCAGCGGCAGGCCTGTGGTGGCCTTGTCGAACCACAGGTTGGCCGAAACCGTGTACGTGCCAGCGGCGAAGTGGCCGCTGGTAGTGGTGGCCACCGTGGTGGGCTGGCTCGACTCGGGTGTCGGGTTCGTGTTCGAACCCGAATTGTCCGGGTCGCTCGGCGTGGGCGTCGGATTCACCGGGTCCGGCGTGGGATCGACCGGCGTAGGCGTGGGGTCGGGTGCGGGCTCCGGGTCCGGATCGGGCACCGGATCCACGCCGTCGGGCAGTGCGGAAGCCGGCAAGCTGGAGTAGTTCACCGTCAGTTCAAGCGCCACGTCGCCGGTAGGCGCGATATACATGCTCAGCGGCACCGCGTACAGCTTGCTGCCCTTGAAGATGTAGGACTTCACGCCCGTCATCATGTCGTCGGTCAGCGGCACGGAGATATGGCTGATGCGCGTTTGGCACTCGCCATAATTCCACACCGAAGCATCGGCCGGGGCCTTGCGCGTCACGGTAACGTTCGGCAGCTCGGCGCACGTGCCCAGCTCCTGCGTGGTGAACACCGGGTTCAGGATGTCGAGCTCGAGCGTCTTGGAGCCGTCGGCCGCCACCACCAGCTTGGCGTTCTTGGTCATGGGGGTGGTCGGCGTCGTGCTCACCACGCCCACCGGGCTGTTGCCATCCAAAACCGGCTCGTTGCCCGCCTTGTCGGCGAACGGGTTGTTCGGGTTGTTGGCGTACACCGTGGCGCCCGGGATAACCGGGTTGTAATCGCCCGGCATGCTCAGGTTGGCCGTGATGATGTACTCGCCCGGCTTCAGCGTGCCCGTGGACACGGCCTCGACCACCAGTTTGCCGCCAACATACGTAAAGGTGTAGTTGTTCGCCTTGCCGCCGGCAGGCTTCAGGTCATAAGACTTGCCGGCCTCAAGCGTTGCAGGTGCGGAAACCGTAGGCGCCACGTAACCCGCAGCGGAAACGGCCGTCTCGCCGCCAACAAAGCCCGTAACGCCCACGCCCAACTGCGGCGCGGTGCCGGCCGACACCGTCTCGCCAGCGTACGTGGCCGTCAGCACGGCCTTGGCGATGGACCAGGGAATTTCCACTGCATCGGCGGATCCGTCGGCCCACACGTAGCCCGCCTTCAGCGTGGCGACCGCCGTGTAGGAGCCGGCGTTGGTGGCCGCAGCACCGGTGAGCATGTAGCCCTCCGCCGCCGCGACGCCCACCTGCTCGGAGCCCGTGTACACCAGGCCGGAGGCCGCGGAAGGCTTGGCGACCTTCACCAGCTCGGCCTTCGCGCCCGGCTTCATGGCGGCACGGAACGCGTCGGCCGCGGCCTGCAATGCATCGGCGGCATCGGTAATCATCTGTTTGGACACCAAGTTGGCGTCGGCCACCGCAGAAGCCTTGACAATGGCATCGTTAAACGCCGCCAGCGCCTCCTTGGTCACCCACGCGCCCTCGGTCGAGACGTCGGAGCCGTCCACGGAAACAGTCGCACCAGCAGCCAGTTTCTTAGCATCAGCAACCGCAGAAGTCAGCGCAGAACGGTCAACCGCATCGGTGGTCTTCACCGAAGAGAAGTCGACGTCCAGAATCAGCGCGTCCTTATCGGCATCGGGTTGAATGTCGGCGTTGATGGGCACCGCATATAGCTTGCTACCCTTGAACGCGAACTGCTGCTGGCCGGAATCGGAGCCCTCAGGCAGCTCGATCGTGACGCGGCAGATGCGCGTGTCGTACTTACCGTAATCCCACACGCTCTTGTCGGCGGGCTCCTTCGTCTCCACCTTCACATTGGGAAGCTCGGCGCACGTGCCCAGGTCCTGGAGCGTGAATACGGGGTTTGGCAGGTCGAGCACAAGCGTCTTGGTGCCGTCGGGCGCCACCAAAATGGTGGCATTGTCGGCCATGGGCGTAGTCGGGGCCTCAGCCTTAACGCCCTCAGTGGACCCGCCGTCGAGCACCGGCGACTTGCCGGACTTGTCGGCGAACGGGTTGTTCGGGTTGTTGGCATACACCGTCACGCCGGAAAGCACCGGGTTGTACTCGCCCGGCATGCTCAGGTTGGCCGTAACACTGTAGGTAGTGCCAGCGTCCTTCAGGCCTGCTTTCTGCGCAGCTTTGAACGCCGTCACGGCAGAGGCCAGGGCGGATGCCTGGTCTTCCACCACCGTTTTGCTGACAGCCTTCGTGCTGCTGGCAAGCACCTGAGCGTCGGCAATGGCAGAAGCAAGCGCGTCGTGGTCGGCTTGGGAAACCCACTGCTCGTTGGACAGGGCGTCTGCACCATCAGCGGAAACCGCTGTGGCGTTAAGCAATGCCTGCGCCTCGGCAATAGGCTGCTCAAGCGTGCCAACGTCGCCAGCCTCCACAATCTTCCACGTGAAGGTGCGCTCTGCACGAGCATCGCTGCCCTCGCAGCCAGCCCACTTCACAAACGGAAGAGCCGGACGAACCGTGCACGTATACTCGCCCACCTCAGTAGCCTTGATTGAGCCTGAAACTACCTCAACCGTAGGCTGCAGGTCAGTACCATAGCGATAATACGTCATCGAATAGCCGGACTGTTCTTTGCCGGTGTACACAAGTTCCTTTTCGGTAGGAACTTCAACATCGGACCACTGCAGCCAGCCCCATTGGTCGTCTATCAGGTAGCAATCCTCAAAACCACCCAGATTGACCTGACGGACCCATTGGCCATAGAAGGTTTTGGTTCCGTCTTTTTCGTCTACAGCATTCTGCGAATCATAGCTTGCACGTCCATTTCGCTTGCCGCTCCACACCACGGAGCCGTCCGAAGCGCACTGAATCAAGTCGAAGGGCTGTTGCGTGCCCGACGTGCCATACAAAGCAGAATTATAAGACCACGTTTCCGGCCCAAACAAATTGGACAGCGTAATCGTCGTATAAGAATCGCCGTCAGCACCCACGTACTGTGGCTCCGCATAGCTCCCGTCGCCGCCACGCAAACGAACGGAATAGCCCACGTATTCAGGAACTCGACACGCCGAAGCTTTCATAGCCGATTCGAACACATCGCTCGAACCAATTTTCTTAACCTCAAGCGTTGCGGCGCCTTCGTCCTTTAGATACTTCTCCATGCACGGCTCAGACGACTTAACCCTAACGGTAAGGTCGCGGCCATCAACTTGTGCGGTGAAGGTCCTATCGTACTTTTGGCGTTTATCAGCATTCGACGTATCCGCCAGAACAAGCGACGAGCCGAGTATCACATCATCGGCTTGCAGCGCCCCGTCTTCGCCAGTAGATGCACGCTTGCTGGTAATGGAATACGAACCGTCTTTCTCGTACAGAGAGTACAAACTAGACCCGGCATTCGCGGGAAGTGAGAGCGCCATTTTGAAGCCCGAGCCAAAGTCGATGGAATTGTCTTCCTTGTCCACCAAGTCGAAGGCATAAATCGCAAAAGAAACTTCCTGCACATATTCTTGTTTCAGCAGCTCTGCCGTTTGCTTATAACTTTCGCTATCCGCATCCGCCTTCGTCACCTTTAGGGAAACGCCTTCAGCGCCAAGAAGCTCGGCCCACGGCTTATACGTTGTAGACGCCGAAGCGACGATGCCAGTTTCCTCATCCTTGAAAGTGAACGAATACTGCTTGGGTCGCGCCGTATTCGCGTCAACAAGGACGTACGTTCCCATCGCCGCATTCTTTACGGTAAACGAATCATCGGAGCCCTGAGCGAGCAAGGTTAGTATTGAACCGTCCCACCGGTAAACACGGCTACTCTTGTAGTTCGACTTGTAGTTCGACTTCAACATGAGCTCGGTTTCCTCGTCAGAACCGAGCGCAACGCTGTTTCCATCGGCGCCCGCAACATCCACACTGAAGACACGGAACGTGGGATTGATGTTGAGCTGCGTATCGAAAGCACCCTTGATAGAAGACGCTTCATCAGCCTCAGAATCATATGCGCTGAAGTTAGCTTTAGCTTGCTTCAGCGCAGTTGCGATATCACTCCTGTACGTGGAAACCTTGTAGCTCACATCCGCTGCATCACCTTCACCCGTGAACGTGCGCTCATATTGCTGCGCGTCCGTGCCAGAGGCGAACACGATGTAGGATTTGCCGTAGCTGTCGTATGCCGAGTTCGTTTTACTGCCTTCACCATTGAAAAGTCTGGTGAGGCGCGTGTCCGCTTCATCACTCGTAAGCGTGCTGGGGAACACGGTAACGTCCACACTGCTGTCAGTCACGGTGGCAGCAAGAAGCTGCGCACTCGTTACGCCATCGACAACCGTAATCAAGAACGCCTTGGTATCGGAGGTCACCCCATCGCCGTCGAAACGAGGAACCGAAAGGGTGCGCAAGCTCTCGCCCTGCCACCATCCGCCAACAGCCTGATCAAGGTTGAAGTTGCGCGGGAAGCAACCAAATGCGTTCGTCACGTTCGTTTTCCCTGCCCCATCGGCAAATGCAGCATCGATGCAGTTCCGCCAATCCGTCAGGGTATCCGGATCGCTCACCTTCGAAACGTCAAAGCGAACGATACTTGACAGAGTGCTTCCAGGGGTGGCACCATTTCCGTTCTTAGAAGCTGAATCCGTGTAAGATTCCGTCCAAGAATAGCCGGTTTCACCGTTTACCAGGGTCTTGCTTTCCCACTTGCTGGCTTTGGTTTTGTCGATAATTGCAAAGGTGCCTAGTTTCTCGCGAGTCAATGAGAAACCACCATCCGTTGCTTTTTCGTTTGCATAAAGGGTTTTCACAGACCCGTCTTGCAACAACGCCACATCGCAGATATCGCTCTTGGAAGTAGGCAGCTTGATTTCAACTTTGGTGTTGCCCGCAAGCTTCACCTGATTACCAGAAGCGTCAACCAACCCGGCACTATAGAAGTCGAACGAGAGTTCGCCATTGTAGAGCGAAGCCAAAACGTTCTGCGCATTCTTGTATGCGTCACCGGAAGTGGAGCTATCCACAACAAGTTTCGTACCCTCGCTTTTCAGCGCAGCAACAACACTTGCTTCCGTCGTGGTCACCTTGGCAGAAAAGCCCGTAGCAGAATCCGTGAACTCACGTGAAATCGCATCGGAAGCGTTATCCGGCTCAACATAGCTTCGACGAGCGCTGGACAAGTCAACCGAAAGCCTCACCGGCATAGTGGTATAGCGACTTACCGGCGTCGGAAATTCTTTGCAAGAAGTGAAAGAATAATCTCCACTGTCGTTAAGCAGCTTCACATCGAACGAGCCCACACGACCATAGCACTTGGCATTCGTGCTGGCTTCCGTACCATATAGCAAATCCTCATTAGTGCGCTGCACATTGGAAACCTCGGTTTCGCCCGGAGCGCCCGCGATACCCTGAAGCGTAAACACATCAGAAGGACCGTTGTTCAGCACAAAGCTGATAGTTTTGTTGCCAGTTTCGTCCACCACCATTTTCGCATTGTCGGAAACCGGAATGGTAGGAGCAAACGTCGGGCACAACATATACACCTGCACGCCCGGAAGAACAATGTTCTCCGAACCAGGGATATATAGGTTAGCCGTTACAGTATACGTTCCAGCCTCAAGAGCATCGTTGGCCTTCTCGGAAAGCTTCGAGGCGTCGGCCACCACCAGGGTCTGGCCGGGCTCGACGCTGAGCGACGCGGACGCGCCGCCGTCGGTGAAGGCGGCCAGCGTCGAGTCGTCGGTAAGATCCAGCTCGGCGAGCGCCTGCCCGTCCCACGCCCAGGCCTTGAGCTTCGAGGACGGGACGGAGGCGCCGCAGTCGAAGCGCCAGGCCGTCAGCTTGGCGTCGGAGGGCATGGCCTTGCCGTCGGGCAGGGCGAACGAGCCCACGGACACCGCCGAGTCGTCGGCCACGTCGTAGAGCTCGGAGAGCGCGGCTCGGGCCGCCTTGTCGGTGGCCTCGTCGGCGGAGAACGTGACGTTGGCCGCGCCGAACCAGCTCATGAAGTCGTCCAGCGAGCCGGCCGCCGGCATGTCGGCGTCGGCGGTGTTCACCTTGAGCCCCCAGCCCGCGCCGGAGATGGTGTCGAGGTAATAGTAGTCCTTGGGCTGCGCCTTCTCGGAAAGCTTCGAGGCGTCGGCCACCACCAGGGTCTGGCCGGGCTCGACGCTGAGCGACGCGGACGCGCCGCCGTCGGTGAAGGCGGCCAGCGTCGAGTCGTCGGTAAGATCCAGCTCGGCGAGCGCCTGCCCGTCCCACGCCCAGGCCTTGAGCTTCGAGGACGGGACGGAGGCGCCGCAGTCGAAGCGCCAGGCCGTCAGCTTGGCGTCGGAGGGCATGGCCTTGCCGTCGGGCAGGGCGAACGAGCCCACGGACACCGCCGAGTCGTCGGCCACGTCGTAGAGCTCGGAGAGCGCGGCTCGGGCCGCCTTGTCGGTGGCCTCGTCGGCGGAGAACGTGACGTTGGCCGCGCCGAACCAGCTCATGAAGTCGTCCAGCGAGCCGGCCGCCGGCATGTCGGCGTCGGCGGTGTTCACCTTGAGCCCCCAGCCCGCGCCGGAGATGGTGTCGAGGTAGTAGTAGTCCGTAGCTTCGGAAGCTTCTTGCTGCGATGCTTGAGCAGCAGATTCTTCGGGCCCGGATGCGTACGTTACCTGCGTGGGGATAAGTGAAGTTACAAGAGAAAGCGCGCAAACGACCGACAATATTTTGTTCGCAGCTAATTTGCGTCGCTTTTCTTGTTTGAGTTTCTTCATTTCACTTCCCTTCTCTTATATAAGCGCTTTGCAAACACGCGGCTTGTGTAGCACGAAAACGCCCCACACAAGCCGTTTAAGTGAAAACTAAATGTTGCGTTAGATACCCGCAGGAGCGGTCACTCCATTGGTGACGGTTTTCACCGTGCTAAAGTCAACCAGCAAAGTAACAGCCCAGGTCTTGCCACCAAAGTTCATGAAGTTCGCGTATTCGGTCGCATCGAAAGTAGGGTTCCCAGCATAGCCAGCGGGAAGGGTGAAGCTAAGCGCATCAATGCGATTCATTTCATCAAGCCACCCATTAATCGTTTTCTGCGTCTTTGCGATAACCCCAGATCCATCATTCGCAGAACCACCATTTTCGCTGCCACCAATGGTCAGCAAACCAAACGTGTTGTTGAATTCGTCAACGTAAACAGAATAGGAACCATCCGAGTTCAGACGCACAAAGCCATTATCTGATACAGGCGTTGTGGGCTTAGCTCCAAAAAGGCTAGTCGGCGTGGTGAGGTTGGTAAGATACGCATCCATGTGAACAATCAGATTCAACTTTGCCGGAACATACAGGTTCACAGACGCGGAGTACCAAGTACCTACCTCCATGTCCGCCTTGGCGACAGCATCGCCAAGCACACGACCGTCAGTCGTGCTAGCAAACGCCTTGCTGAAGTCAATCGACTCAGCACCGGCGGCAACCAGCGTGGCGGCGGCAACGGTGCCGGCGGCCATCTTGACGAAGCCTCGACGCGTGTAGATCATTTCGGTGTTCATAGCGAATCACCCTTTCTTTGCGGCTCGTTTGTATTGGTCGTGCAACCTTGGGCGCCGATGCCGCATCCTCGGCTCCCAAGGCATCCCGCGGCGGGCCAGGAGGCACCGCCATGTGGAATCAGGGTGTGGCAAGACAGACGCGCGCCCGCGTTGCGTAGGAGTTGGGTTGTTGCTGGGGTTTCGCGCTTGCCCGCGCGCGCTGACCGTTTTCCCTGGTTGAGGGGCGTTTCGGCTAGCGAGTAACACGCGGGTAACTGGCTTGACGAGGGGTATTGTAAGCCTTGGGTTACCCAAAACACAAGAAAAAAGTTAGAAAAGGGGTTCTTTTTTAGCAAAATCTTCCCCAAAGGTAACAATTGTCACCCCAGGTCAGAAGCTACTGGTCGATACTGGTCGGTACTTGCGGGTACTTGCGGGTACTTGCCTCATCCTCGCCCCCAAGGCACCCCGCGACAAGTCAGAAAAGCCCCGCCACGCGGAACCTGGGATATGAAGATTTTGGTTACTGGAGGGACTTTGCGTGCCAGCACGCCTTCGGCGTTTCCCTTGGTTGAAAGATTGATACCTATAGCATGCGGATAAAGCGACCGTCCACTTCCAGCACGCCTTCTTTTTGCAAGGCGCTTAATTCGCGGATGAGCGATTTGTCGGCAGCGCGCAAATATGTTGCCCATTCCTGGCGGCTCATGGGCACCTCAACACGACCATCCTCACCTTGAGGCAGCGTGCGCAAATACGCCATGATGCGGTCGGAAAGGCGCGGCTCGCCCACCACCGACAGTGTTTGCGTAAGCACGCCGATTTTCTTCGACATTTGGGCAGACAGGTTTTCGCGCAGCAAAAACGCATGCGGATTAGTGCATGCATCAAGTTGCTTCGCGGGAATGCACAGGATGCGCGTAGGCTCAAGCGCGCGGATGTTCACGGGCGTGTGCTTAAGCGTTGCGGGCACGGCCTCGGCAAAGGATTCGCCCTCACCAAAGTGCGCCACCGGGCGATCCTGCCCGCCTTGCGGCATGCTGGCCTGTACGATTCCGGATATAACCACAGGGTAGAAGTCCATACGGTCGCCAGCGCGACGCAGCAACTGCCCCTCCGGCAGCTCGATGATGCGTGCTTCTACTTCACGCAGCAAATCCAAGCGCTCTTTCGTAGGGATGCCTTTGAACACGGGCGACGCAAGTAGCGGGCGAATATTATCCTGCGTAAGTTCCATAGGCTTGCCAACTCCTTGCTGCGCTTGCTGTTGCGTAACCCGGCCCACACAAACGTCACCCGTGCGCACGTTTACGCGGCGAATACCGCAATCCCAATAGCTCGTAGATAGTCATAGGTAACATTTGATACCAAAAGTTACCTTTGACTAATTGATTATCGCACAACGCAGCGGTTTGTAAACAACCGGTTACATTTTGTCGGCGCCGCATTCCGGCTTGGGCTGGAACGGGGCGGCGCGGCTAGCGAGGGCGAAGAGCATCGAGCAGTCCTTTTCGTTCGCGATCGATTCGCTCGAAGGCCCTTAGCTTGCCAGATCGATTGTTCTGGTGGCTATGCGCTTGGCAAGTGCCGGGGCGTGCGTGACGAGGATCATGCCCACGTCCATCTTCTGAGCGAAGTCAATGAGCACTCGCCAAATGCTGGCCTGCGTCACGGCGTCGAGCATCGTGGTCACCTCGTCGCAAATCAAATAGCGCGGAGCGGTCGCCAAGGCGCGCGCAATGCAGAAGCGTTGCAACTCGCCACCCGAAAGCTCATGCGGATAGCGCGTAAGCCATTCCGAGCGGATCCCTACTTCGTCGAGCAGCTCTTTCGGCACCTCCCCTGCCTCGGCCAGGGTGTCGCGCATGCGCAGGCGCGGGTCGACGGCAAGTTCGGGATGCTGGCCGATCAGCTGCACCGGACAGACGCCGCGCCGGGGAAGCGGGGCACCGTCGCAGAGCACCTCGCCCGCCCACGGACGCTCGTAGCCGGCGAGGATTCGGCACAGCGTCGTTTTGCCGAATCCCGAAGGGGCTTTCAGGGCCACGCGCTCCCCCGGCGCAACGGCAAGCTCCACGTTGCTAAGTAATGGTTTTCCCGATTTGTATCCGAACGTGATTCCGCGTGTCTCAAGCATCTTGCATTTCCTTACTTTCCACCGCGAACCCATGCTCCGGCAACGCGTGCCACAGCTGTCGGGAGAACGAATGCTGCAAAGTGTCGGGGCTGGCGAAATTTTCCACCGCCGTCTCCTCGACCACCGTGCCGTCCTTGAACACCGCCACGCGATCGGCGACGCGCAGGGCAAGCTCCAAATCGTGCGTGATGAGCAACACGCCGCCGCCCTCATCCGCGAACGAGCGGAAGTCGTCCATGGCCCGCACCGCAAGCTCCAAGTCTAAGCCGGGAGTAGGCTCGTCGGCCACGATCACCCGCGGGGAATCCATGAGCGCGCAACACAGAAGCACGCGTCGCGCCATGCCGCCGGAAAGCTCGTGCGGGTACAGCCGCGCGACCTCTTCGGCAAGACCGTAACGAGCGAACAGCTCACGGCGACGTTGCTGACGTGCGGCTTTTTCCTTACGTAACGTTTTCTTATGGAAGCCTTCCACCTGTTTTCCGACCCTGATCATGGGGTCAAGACTGCTCACGCCCTGCGGCACAAGCGAGATGCCCTGACCTCGCAATGCCGCCAGCGAAGATGCATCCATTCGCTGCCCGTCGAACCATATGCGCCCCGTCACCGTGGCGTTCGGCTCGAACATACCTAGTAACGAATCAGCCAGCAAAGTCTTACCTGACCCCGATGCACCGACGACGGCAACGATCTCGCCTTCATGCACCGCCACGTTCAACCCATGCAGCACTTCAACGTTCTTTTGCGATGCGCGAAAGTAAGGTTCGCTCTCGTCGTACATACGGAAGGAAACCGTCAGATCTTCTACTTGCAGAAGATGATATCCATGCGCATGATGCGAAGTTGCCGCATGCGTATGATGATGGTGTGCCTGCGCGTGGTCGTGCGCCGTCTGGTCGTGAGGAAGCGCTCGCCCGGCTTGCGATTCCCCGTCAGTTCGAGGCGCCATCTTCGCGTCCTTCGTCATATCCATCGCGCACCTCCTAGCGTTGCGCCGATCGCGGATCGACCAAGCGCCGCAACATCCCGCCCGCGGCGTCGAACAAAAGCACGGTCGCCATCAACGCCAGACCGGGAAACACCGCCAGCCACCATGCGCCCGTCGAAAGGTACGACATCGACTCGCTCAAGATGACGCCGATCGCCGGCGCTTCCGGCGGCAAGCCGAACCCCAGAAACGTGATGGCGGCTTCATGCAAAATGGCGTGCGGGAACATGAGCACCAGCCCCACGACGAACTGCGGCAGCACATAGGGAACCATGTGGCGCCAGGCGATGCGCAGCGGGCTTTGCCCCAAGCGATGCGCCACGACAACGAAATTCGACTGTCGGCACTGCAGCACCTCGGCGCGCACCACGCGCGCCAAACTCGCCCAGTGCGTGAGCGCCACGCCCACGGTCACGCCCCAGAACCCCTTCCCCAGCGCATAGGAAATGAGCACCAGCAGCACGATGTGCGGCACACCCATCATCACGTCGATCAACCACGACACCACGGCGTCAACACGCCGTCCGCCCACCGCCGCGGCCGTCCCGAGCACCAGTGCGATGACCGATGAGACGCAAGCAGCGACCAAGCCCACCAACACGCTCGTCGACAGTCCGGCAAGCGTGCGCGCGAGCATGTCGCGACCCATCATGTCGGTCCCGAACAGATGCTGAGCCGACGGCGCCAGACCCTTCGCTCCCAAGTCGGTTTGGGTCGCCAGCCCGTAGCATGCAAGGCCGACCGTCACGATGCACGCCAGAGCCACAAACGCTGCAACGCACGCGAACAGCGTCGCGCGCCTTCCCCCCACCCGGCTGCGAACGGGCGCATGCAGCACTTCGTCCATCACGCGCGCACCTCCTTGCGGGAGCGCATACGCGGATCGACCAAACCGTACAGCACGTTCGCCAACATGTTGCCGCCAAACACCAACACCGCGCTCACCAACGCGATGCCCGCCAGCAGCGCCACGTCGCCGCCCAAACCGGCGGTCACCGCGGCCTGCCCCAGGCCCGGATACGAGAACACCTGCTCCACCAAAACCGACCCACCGAAGATTTCAGAAATGGACGCGCACTGCAGCGTGACCGCCGGCAGCGACACGTTGCGCAGCACGTGATGGGCGACGATGCTGCCGCGCGCCTCGCCGCGTGCGAGGGCGAACCGGACGTAGTCGCTGCCCATGACGTCGACCACCTTCTCGCGCGTGTGCAGCGCAATGTTCGCCACGCCGGTGACGGAAAGCGTGAGCACGGGAAGCACCAGATGGCTCGCATAGTCGGCAAGCGTCACGCTGGACGACGTCGCGCCGATGGGCACCGACAGGCCCACGGGGAACCACCCCAGCTGCACCGCGAACACCATCAAAACGAGCAGGCCGAGCCAAAACGTGGGAGTGGAGGCCAGCACGAAGCAGTAGCCTTTGACGACGCGGTCGAGCAGCGAGCCTTTGAAGGTGCCCGCGGCGATTCCCAAGGCGAACCCAAGCACGCCGCTGATCACCCACGCGGCGCCCATGAGCGCCAGCGACCCGCCGGCGCGCTGCGCGATGACCTGCGCCACCGGAGCGTTGAAGCGCAGAGACGTTCCCCAGTCGCCCTGCAGGATGCCGCCGATCCAATTAAGGTAGCGCTCCCAGAACGGCGTGTCGGCGCCCCAGTAGCTTGCCAGCTCGGCTCGCTTGGCATCGGTCATGTTCACGTAGGCGGCCTGTCCAACGTTGGCCTGAACGGGATCGATGGGGGATGCGCTCACCAGCGCGAACACCACCAAACTCACGGCGGCCAGCACCAGCGCGAAGCGTCCGATCAGCACAAGTACGCGCGAAGCTTTGATCACGCCCAACTCCAGGAATCCACGTTGTTCACCAAGCTCCAGCCATGCCCGTGCGGATGCGGCTTCTGCTCGGCCACCTTCAGGTTTTCCGCGACGAAATACAAATGATCGACGTTGGCCAGCCACACCCAGGTTGCCGCGCCCTGCGGTGCCACGCCCTGCTCGCCGTCCCACACGGCGAGCTTCCACTCGTAATAGGAATCCGCGATGCTCGGGCACGCCAGGGCGGCATCCAAGTGCGCGTCGACCGCCGCGTTCTCGTAGCAGGCATAGTTGCCGTTCGCCGAGGAATACGTCAGGTTGTACGTTTCAATCGGGCTGTTCGTTCCCCAGCCCCACACCACCGGGTCGCTGAACTGGTGCTGATAGATTTCGTCCCAACCGGCGCCCTTCGGGGTCACTTTGATGCCCAGCTCGGCCATCTGGTTGGAGAATTCCATGGCGATGGCCTGGCGCACCGTGTCGGATGCGGAATAGTACAGATCGAACGCCGCCTGCACGCCCCCACGAGCGCGCACCCCGTCCGCGCCGAGCGCCCAGCCGGCCTCGTCGAGCAGCTGACGCGCGCGGTCGACATCGGTTTCACAGCGCATATCGTCCGACGACCACGGCATGTTGTCAGCCACGCTATAGGCCACTTCACCATAGCCGTTGAGCACATGGTCGATGAGCTTCTGGCGATCCACCCCGTAGTTGATGGCGCGACGCACGGCCACGTCCTGCGTGACCGCGTTGCCGGTGGCGTAGGTTGCGCCCGTTTGCACCTTGGTGCCGCCCGGCGCCACGGCGGGAAGCGATATCCCGCGGGAATCGACCGAAGCGCAATTCAGCAAGTCGTAGCCACGCGGCTGCTGGGCGGCGAAGGTCGCCGAGGTGTAGGCGACGTCCACCTGGCCCGACTGCGCGGCGGCCAAGCTGGCGTCCTCTTCCATGAACACGACCACCACGCGCTCGATGGCGGGGGCGGCACCATAGTAGTCGGGGTTCGCACGCAGGATGACCTGCTGTCCGCGATCCCACTGCTCAAGCAGATAGCGGCCGCTTCCCACAGGGTTGCTGCCGTAGTCGTCACCATGCCCGCCATCAGGCACGATGCCGATAACCGCCAGCGTGTACAGCAGCGCGTTGAAGGGCTTGGTGAGTTCGATGCGGCACGTTTCGTCGTCGACGGCAACGGCGCGGCGCACATACGTCAGGTCGCACTCGCTCGCCTCGCTGGCCTTGATGCCGTTTACGGTATAGGCCACATCGCGGGCGGTAAGGGAGGCGCCGTTGGAGAAACGCGCGTCGGTGCGGATGGAAAACGTCCAGGTCAGGCCGTCATCGCTGCAGGAATACGACGTTGCCAGGTCGTTTTCGAACCCCATGTCGGCGGTGGTGCGCAGAAGCGTGGACTGGATAAGCGGCTCGTGCACATGCTCGCCGCAGCCCCAGCTGACGAACGGGTCGAAGCCCGCGGCCGGTTCGCTGGAAGTCGGCATGCTCACGATAACCTGCGATGCTCGCTCGCCGGCGGAAGCGCCAGATGCGGAACCCGACTGGGCAGCGGACCCGCCCGCGCACGCCGAGAGCACCGAACCCAGCCCTATGGTTGCGGCGCCGACAGCCGCTGCCTTCACGAACGAGCGGCGCGAAACATTCTGCATCTTCAACCTCGCCCTTCTTGCGGTGTTACGATTCAGTAATTGGTAACACTCTAGAACAGGTTCGCAACCAGGGCAATGTTACGAATTTGGAATGCGTAACAATGCCACAGGCGACAACCGGCGGCGACCGGCGCAACCTCGCAGCCGCTGCACGGCGGCAACGC
>CAVHFC010000013.1:0-38283 GCA_963635025.1 Eubacterium sp. CAG:786 | reverse complement strand
CATGGCTGCCAGCCATGCGCTCTCCCAGCTGAGCTAAGGCCCCGAATCAAGTGCGTTAGTTATTATACGGGAAGTCAGAATCGATGCAAGAACTTTTTTGAAAAAATTCTCAGCGGTAGCAGGTTGCGGTCATGCGGGCGATGGCGCGTCCGGTATCGTCGGCGACGTCGACCGTGTAAAAGCCCAGCTTGCGGCCCGATTTGTCGGCATTGCAGGTTGCGATGAGCTTCGTTCCCTTCGCACCTGAGAGGAATTCTATGGTGTTGCTCACCGACACGGTGGGTGCCTCCCCGATGTTGCAGGCGATGGCGAGGCAGAAGTCAGCGAGCGTGAAGATGGCGCCGCCCATGACGCCGCCAGCGGCGTTGTAGTGGATGGGGGATAGCGCCATTTCGCATACGGCGTGCCCTTTGCTGCCTTCGACGATGCGGCAACCGGCTGCCTGGGTTGCGAACTTGTCGTTAGAGAAGTAATCGTTGATTTGGTCGAGCGTGGGATTTTCCGGCAGCGTTTGCATGGGATGCCTTTCGAGATGCGTTGGGCGGATATCTAGTCAAGCGGGGTGGCGGTGGCGCCGAAAAGCTCGAGCCACTGGCCGTCTTCCACCGTTACCTCTTGCGAGATTCCCCGGAGAAGGTAATGCGATTCCAAGATGGAGTCGTCGTTGAAGTCGATATCGCTCATGACGTAGGCGGCGTAATCCTGGGTGGCATTCTTCGGCGCTGTGTCGCTGACGCTTACGCGGTAGGTGCCTGCGGGAATATCCTCGCCGACGCGGTACAGCCCGCCGGCATAGGGCGCTTGCGGGGCGAAATCGGCGTCTTCGGCGGGCATCATGCGCGCATCTTTCACCTTGGGTAAAAACACGATGATGTCGCCATCTTCAAGGTTGCTGAAATAATTGCCGGTGTAGTTGACGGCGGTTTTTAGGCTGAAAGTGCCGGATCCTTCGGGAGTGAAGAGATAGAAGCCGCTTTCGACGGATACGTCTCCCTGCATGAAATACAGGCCTGAGGAGATGTCCCTGCCGATGACGTAGACGCCTTCGGAAGCATTGTCGCCGTCCTCAACCTCGCTTTGGACGTTTCCTGCCGCATTTTGGATGTCGTCCATGGTGAAGCCGCCGTATGCATCGCTATCGGGCAGCTCGTCGGGATCGGCGCTGTAGCCGTAGGGGTCGTCGTATTCGAATTGGTGCAGGTTGTCTTCTCGGTTGTGCGTTGCAGCGCCTACAAGCGTGGTGACGGCGGTGCACCCAACGCATCCCCCCAATCCGAGCATGAAGGCCAAAAAACAGGCAAGCAGGATCCAGGGCCACATCTTGTTCTTCGGTGCAGGCGCTTGGCTTAGGGGCTGGTTATTTTGCGGTGCAGTTGTTGGTGTCGGTGCGGACTCGTTGTCGTTTGCATTCCAGTCGCTCATGTGAAGGACTCCTCACGTGTTTCTCGAGCGTCATCATAGCACGATGCCTCGTTTGCGGGGATGATTGTTAACGTTACGGAACCTGTGGGGCATGCTCCCACGCAGCTTGCGCACCCGATGCAGTAGAGAGGGTCGTAGGCCAGCGTGCCATCCTGCGCACTGGGAAGCCTTGCGCCGGTGGGACAGGTTTTCGTGCATGCAAGGCAGTCGTTGCAGGTGGCGGAGTTGGTGAGTGAGACGCTGAGCGTGATGGTGTTGCTTGCGGCGGGTTTTGCCACAGCTGCCGCAAGCAGCATCTGCCGTTTCGGGTGCAGGATCTTCTTGGTTCTGCCCAGGGGTGCATAGGCGTTGAATTGGGTTGAGGTGCCAAGCCCGAGACGGTCGTTGGATGCTCGTCGTTCCTGCTGCTCGATAAGGTCGTGGAGATGGGCGTCGGTCCTTCTGCGGCGATTCCCGCTTGCGGCGTCTTTCAGCTCCTCGAATATGTCGGATAAGGCATCGCGCTTCCCTCCGCCCGCACCCGCCTGGGCAAGGGAGGCGAAAAAGCCCTCATCGGATTTTCGCGGAAGGGAATCGCGGAACCCCACTTCTTCACCGCTTGCGGCTTCTGCTGCGGATATGGCCATGGTGAGCGTTTCCTCGGCGCCGTGACTGCCAGCGGTGCAGTTGTCGCAGCGTCCCAGATCGAGCGCCACGGAAAGGCGGGTGCCCTCGCAGAGCAGCTGCGTCCAAAGCTCTGCGGGCACCATGGCCAGGCAGGGCACGACGATGACGTTCGAGGCCGGGGTTTCACCAGCGGCCCTTTCGCGGCAGGTGACGATGACTTCGCGCTCGGTCTCGGCAAGCGCGGCGCGACGCGCTTGGGCATGGATGCCGGCAAGCGTGAGATGCGTGGACGAGAAGGTGTCGCAGGCGCCTTGGCATATCCCGCAGGCGATGCAGGCGTCGGGGTTGACTGTGGGGGGCTGCGCTTTGCGCGCGTTGCTTTTGGCCGCTTCGCCTGTTGCTTTAGCGTCTGGCGCTTCGGGCAGCACGATGGCGTCGGTGGGGCATACGCTGGCGCAGCGCGCACAGTCGATGCCTGCTGTGCGTATACAGAAATCCCGCAGCACCAAGATGCGCTGCGGGATCTGATGGTTTTCCTGTTCGTGGGGTGCGGCCATTTAGGCGCCGAACACCTCAGCGGTCACCTGGTCGATGCGCGCAAGCACATCCTCACGTGGTAAAAGTTCGATGGACTCGAACAGCGGCGGGGAGACCATGTTGCCGCAGACGGCCACGCGCAGAGGCTGCAGCACGAACTTCAGCTTCATGTCCATGACCTCGCCAAGCTCGCGGCAGGCGGCTTCAAGCCCGGCTGCTTCCCAGGCGCGGGCCTCGTCCGCCAGGATGGCGCGGCACTTCGCCAAGGCCTCGTCGGCGCGGGCGCCTTCCTTGAGCAGCACCTTCTTCACCGACTTCTCGTCGAGCGCGGCAACCTTGTCTCCCCAGAACATGTAGGCGAGCTTCTCGGATACCTCGGAGAGGCGTCCCAAGCGCTCGGACACGAGCGGGTAGAGCTGGGCGTACCATTCCGGGCGCGCGTCGATGTCGGCCTCGGCGGCGCCGGCCTCAACAAGCCAGGGACGTGCGGCTTCGACCCAAGCCTCAGCACCCATGCGCTGAATATACTGTCCGTTCATCCATTCGAGCTTCGTTTCGTCGAACACCGCGTCCTTCTTGGTGATGCGATCGAGGCTGAAACGGCTGCACAGCGTTTCGCGATCGATGAGCGTGGTCTCGCCATCAAGCGACCAGCCGAGCAGCGCGAGGAAGTTGACCATGGTGTCGGGCAAAAAGCCGCGGTCGCGGAATTCCTCCACGCTGGCGGCTCCGTGGCGCTTGGAGAGCTTGTGGCCGTCGGCTCCGAGGATCATGGAGAGGTGCGCGAAGGTGGGAACGTCATAGCCGAGCGCCTCGTAGATGAGAATCTGGCGCGGGGTGTTGGACAGGTGGTCATCGCCGCGGATGACGTGCGTGATGCCCATGTTCGCGTCGTCGCAGACCACGGCGAAGTTGTAGGTGGGGGTGCCGTCGGTGCGCACGACGATCATGTCGTCCATGACGTCGGCGGGGAAGGACATGTGCCCGTAGACCGCGTCGTCGAACTCGATGGGACCGTGGTCGGTGGGAACCTTCAGGCGCCACACGTGCGGCTCGCCCGCCTCGATGCGGCGTGCGGCCTCGGCGGCGTCGATGTCGCGGCAGGTGCGATCGTATCCGGCGTAACCGCCCTCTTCGGCTTCCGCTTTCGCGCGCTTGGCGTCGAGCTCTTCCTTCGTGCAGAAGCAGGGATAGACCTGCCCGCGCTCTTTCAGGCGCTCAAGGGCAGCGGCGTAGGTGTCGAAGCGCTGCGTTTGGAAGTAGGGGCCGGCCTCGCCGCCGACCTCCGGGCCCTCGTCCCAATCAAGGCCGAGCCACTTCATGGCGTTGAGGATGACCTCGGTGTTCTCCTTCGTGGAGCGCTCCGGGTCGGTGTCCTCGATGCGCAGGATGAAGGTGCCGCCGCAGGCGCGCGCGAAGGCCCAGTTGTAGATTGCCGTGCGGGCGCCGCCGACGTGCAGCTTGCCCGTGGGGGAAGGTGCGAAGCGGACACGCACCGGTTTGCTATCTGCCATGGTTGGTTTTTCCTATCTTCAATCCGATGAATAACGAGAGTATAGACAGCGCGCCGGTCACCGCCAACCAGACACCGCCCATCCCCATCCAAAATTCGGTTGGGTAGAGCGTGATCAGTAAGCTGTCATAGGCGAAGGTCCAGCTTCCCTGACTGAAAATGAAGCTGTGCAGCAGGTTGAACATGTCGAGGAAGTCGATGGCCGCCCATATGCCCATCGCGGCGAAGGCTGCGATCACGAGTCCGCCTGCGATGGCGCAGACGACTCCGAGCGCGCGCTTGCTGATGCGCACGCGCACATGGGCAAGCCCCGCGATGCAGATGACGAGCGCTGCGATAAGCGCCGGCTTGGCCACGCGTACCACGTGAAACACGTCGTCGAGGTGGCTTTTCGCCTCGTCGGTGAGGCAGCGCGTCTCGCTTGTTCGGGTGGCAGCCGACGCGCGACCGTCGGCTTCGACGGCGTCGTTGGCGCCGTCGATGGCCAGCGCGAGCTTAAGCGGGTTGTTTTCGTCGAAGGTGTAGTGCTTGCCGGCGACGGCCATGCTGACGAGCTCGTCCTTGCTAAATGGCGTGTTCGGCTGTTCGCACCCGGAAAAGGCGCGTGAGAGCTGCTCGGTAGCGGTGTCGGGGATGGCCGCGACGGCGAATCCCGCCGCGATAAGGCAGAGCGCCAACAGCAACGTGCTGCCGATGGCGACGATCGCGTTGATGAACTTCACGTGCTGCCTCTTAGTCAACCCACAACGTGGCGCAGGTGATGCCCGCCATGGGCTTGGAGATGGTGGGGTAGGGCCCCAGGCGGCTGAAGATGCCTTGGAAGCGCCCGTTGTAGCAGTACAAGCCTTCAAGGTTGTTGTACTCCACCGGCTCTCGGGGCACCTGATCGTCTGAAAGGTTCGCGATGTCGTTGTCGGGAGGTAGGACGAGCGTCTTGTGCGGCGTGATGTAGCGCTGCACCAAAAACGGCGCGCCGGCCGCCCCGTTCGCGAATCGCTCGATGACACCTTCCCATTCCTGCTGCGTCTGGAAGCACCCGGCGTAGACGTCGGCCGCCCCGTAGGCGTCGGTGGGCTTGATGATCCAGGCGTCCTTGTCGGCGCGGATGGTGTCAAGGTCGACTTCGCGCTCGTCGAGGTAGCGCGTCTGGGGCACGGTGCGCTCGACGAACGCGATTTCCTCGGGCGTTAAGAATGCGCGCGTTTTGGGGTGGAACAGGGCCTCCATGATCTGCTTGTCGTGCACGATATGCCCGGCGAAACTGCCGATCAGCGCCACCTTCTGCGCGAGCACGGCCTCGATGAGCGCTTGCGATTCGTCCCAGAACTCGAGCACGTCGTTGGTGACGCAACGTCGCCAGATGGCATGCACGGGCTGGCCGTCCTTGTCGCGCAGCACTTCGCCGTCGAAGGCAAGGTCGCGCACGTCGCAGACGCAGCAGGGGTACCCGGCCTTCGTGAAGCGTTCGGCGAACAGGTAGAACTCGTCCACCACGCCGTTTTGCAGGTAATCGCAGATGGCGAAGCGGGGCGACTCCACGCGATGCTCGTAGGTTTCATAGATGCTGATGAACTCCTTGACCCACGCATCGAACAGCTCGCAGGGGTGCACGTTATGGCGGCTTGCGAACTCGCGGTAGGTGGTGGTGTTCTCGATGGAATGGGTGATCTCGCGGTTCTCGTTCATGCCCGACGACCCGTCCCCGTTGAACTCGCAGAAGGCGACGTCCCCGGTGTTCTCGTCAAGGAAGATGTCGAAGCGCGCGAAGGGCAGCAGCGCGTCGTAGCCGCGCGGCACCAAGATGAGCTCGGCCAGGCGCGGGTCGTAGTCGAAGATGGTGCGGTAGTCGGCGTCGTCGAGGTAGTGCTGCATGACCTTCGTCAGGATGCGGTGGGTGGTCTCGACGACCTCGCGCATGACCTTGCGGCTGGCGGCGTCGTAAAGCTTGGGGACGAAGCTCGTGGAGACGACCTGGTGATGCACGATGGCGGTCGAGGAATCCATGTAGGCGCGCGCGGCGCGGCGGCCGGGGATGTCGCCGTCCAGGCTTTCCGCGATGTCGAGATATTCCCGGGTGTATGCGGCGTTTTCGAAGACGGGTCGTGCCTCTGTCGTTTCGGCCATGGGGTCGCCTTTCTCAAGCGGTGGATGCATGCTGCGATATACGATCGGGTGCCAGTGTAGCATGCGCGCCGACGGACTTTCGCAGATGTTCACGGCCGCCATGCCCTCTTCGCCTTCGCGCCGCCTCAGCCTTACTGATATATGGTGATTACACGCGCGCGAGCGGCGGATGGGGCAAAATGCTGCTTGTGTGGTAGTATTCCCAGCTAGCATAAACGCGGGCGTGCGTACGGAGATGCGCCCGAACAGATACGTTTATCGAGAGTCGGGGGAGAGGGTTGGCTCGACGATCCCGACACCAACCTGGCGTATGGGACGCCAAGGTGGTCCTGCCGACAACGATGAAGAAGGAGCTTATCGTATGAGCGATGCGCGCAACACGTATCTATTCACCTCGGAATCGGTCACCGAGGGTCATCCCGACAAGATGTGCGACCAAATCTCTGACGCCATCCTCGACGCCATCTTGGCAAAGGAGGCCGAGCTTGAGGCGGAGGGCTATATCGCCCCGAACGGTCAGCCGGCCGATCTTTCCAAGGTTCGCTGCGCGGTTGAGACGCTTTCCACCACTGGCATGGTGGTCGTCGCCGGCGAGGTGCGCACGCAGGCTTATGTTGACGTGCCCGCAATCGTGCGCGAGGTCATCTGCGAGATCGGCTACGATCGCGCGAAGTTCGGTTTCGACGGCAGCACGTGCGGCGTGATGAACGCCATCCACGAGCAGTCGCCCGATATCGCTCAGGGCGTCGACGAGTCGTTCGAGGCCCAGCACGGCGTTGCTGCCGACGCGTATGAAACCGTTGGCGCGGGCGATCAGGGCATGATGTTCGGCTATGCCTGCAACGAGACGAAGACCTTGATGCCGATGCCCATCTATCTGGCGCAGCGCATGAGCGAACGCCTGGCCGCGGTGCGCAAGGACGGCACGCTTGCCTACCTGCGCCCCGATGGGAAAACCCAGGTCAGCGTTCGTTATGTCGACGGCAAGCCGCGCGACGTGGAGAAGGTGGTCGTTTCCACCCAGCATGCCGAGGACGTGGAGACCGAAACGTTGCGCGCCGATATCATCGAGCACGTTATCAAGCCCGTGCTTGCCGACGAAGGTGTGGCGCTTGCCGAAGGCGCCGAGCTGCACATCAACCCGACCGGGCGCTTCGTCATCGGCGGCCCCATGGGCGACTGCGGGCTGACGGGTCGAAAGATCATCGTCGACACTTACGGCGGCATGGGTCGCCACGGCGGCGGGGCGTTCTCGGGCAAGGACTGCACGAAGGTCGACCGCTCTGCTGCCTATGCTGCGCGCTGGGTGGCCAAGAACGTGGTGGCCGCCAGTTTGGCGCAGCGCTGCGAGATCCAGGTTGCCTATGCCATCGGCGTTGCGCGCCCGGTTTCCATCATGGTGGAAACCTTCGGCACCGAAGCGGTGCCTGTGGCCGATATCGAGCGCGCCGTCACCGAGACGTTCGATCTGCGCCCCGGGGCCATCATCGATGAGCTCGACCTGCGTCGTCCCATCTATCGCAAGACGGCTGCGTACGGTCATTTCGGCCGCGAGCTGCCCGAGTTTTCCTGGGAGCGCACGGACAAGGCTGCCGCGCTCGCGAAGGCTTGCGGTTTGGCGTAAAGCGCCGCGCATGTTCCGCCGTTTGATCTTGAAGGGGCTCGCATGCGGGTCCCTTCCTCATTTATTTGAGGTCGTATGAAGCTAGCATCCGTGATCTTGGACATACCCACGCAGTCTCTCGACGCGCCTTATACCTATGCGGTCCCTGAAGAGGGGCTGTTCGGGCAAGCGTGCCTGGACGTGGAATCGGGGATCGACGAAGCGTGCGGATGCGCAGGCGAAGCGGGGGCGTCTTTTGCCGTATGCGTCGGCTGCGCGGTGCTCGTTCCCTTCGGTTCTCGCCGCGCGGTCGGGTTCGTGGTCGAGATTCGTGAAAGTGGCGAGCCGGGAGGGTCGGCCTGGCCAAGCGATCTTGATCCGCGCAAGCTCAAGAGCATCGTGCGCGCGGTGAGCAAACCGTACTTCGACGAGGAGGGCGCCGCGTGCGCGCAGTGGCTGGCGAGCCGCTACATCGCCCCGCTATCGGCCTGCGTGCGCCTGTTCACTCCGCCTGGCGGCGTGCCCCGCATGGCGCGCGGCCGCGATGGCCGCTGGCGTTTGGAAGAGCCTGCCGTGGGGGAGGTCGACGATCGCTGGGTGGTTCCCGGTCCGGCTTTCTCGACATTCGAACCCCGGCGCAACGCCGTGAAGCAAGCTCAGGTCGTTGCGGCCCTGGCCGGCGGGCCGGCGCGCGTGGCTGAGCTGTCCGCGCAGCTGGGGTCGGTGTCTTCGGCGATCAGGGCGCTTGAGGACAAGAACGTGGTGCGCATCGAGCATCGCCGGCGCATGAGGGGAAGTTTTGCCGCCACCTCGCCGGCGTCCGGTGCGGCAAAAGAGGGTGCGCAGAGCCTTTCTTCGCCCGCAGATGCCCCGCCGCAGGCTCCAACGGGGCGCCCTTCCCATCTGACCTGCGGCCAGGCTGAGGCGATCGCCGCCATCGATGAGGCGCGATCGGCTGCTGACGGAAGCGTGGTGCTCATCGATGGTGTGACCGGATCGGGCAAGACCGAGGTCTACCTGCGCGCCATCGAGTCGGTGCTCGCGGTTGGTCGATCGGCCATCGTGCTCGTTCCCGAGATCTCGCTCACGCCGCAGACGGTCGGGCGCTTCCGCTCCCGCTTCGGCGATACCGTCGCCGTCATGCACAGCCGCATGTCGGCCGGCGAGCGCTACGACCAGTGGGACTTCATCCGCTCGGGTGCGGCGCGCGTGGTCGTGGGCGCCCGAAGCGCCCTGTTCACGCCGCTTTCCAACGTCGGCCTCATTGTGATCGATGAGGAGCACGAGGGTTCCTACAAGCAGGACAGCGCCCCGCGCTATCATGCGCGCGAGGTGGCGGTGTGGATGGCGCGGCGCTCGGGAGCTGCGGTGGTGCTCGGCTCGGCCACGCCTTCCATCGAGGTGCTGCATCGCTGCGCCACCTGCGAGGGATGGCGGCGCGTTCGCCTTCCCGAGCGCGCCAACGGCCGGCCCATGCCGAAGATCCGCGTCGTCGACATGGCTGCCGAATTCGGTTCCGGCTCGCGTTCGATGTTCTCGGCCGCGCTGAAGCTTGGCCTGGCACAGGAGCTTTCGGCGGGGCGCAAGGCGGTCTTGCTGCTCAACCAGCGCGGCTTCGCCAAGTTTCTGCTTTGCCGGGAATGCGGGTTCGTGCCCAAATGCCCGCACTGCGACACATCGCTGACCTATCACGAGCGGGGGAACTTCCTGATCTGCCACCATTGCGGCCATCGGATAGTTGCCCCTGCCGTATGCCCGAAGTGCAAAAGCCCGTATCTGAAGAAGTTCGGCGCCGGCACGCAGCGCGTCGAGGACGAGCTGCGCGTGCTGCTCGATGGCATGCAGGGCGTGGGGCCGGGCGTGCCCATCATCCGCATGGATGCCGACACCACTTCGGGCAAGGGGGCGCATGAGCGCCTGCTCGGTCAGTTTGCGAGCGCTGACGCGGCGGTGCTTTTGGGCACGCAGATGATCGCGAAGGGGCTTGACTTCGACGATGTGACGCTCGTGGGCGTGATCAACGCCGACACGCAGCTCGAGCTGCCCGATTTCAGGGCCCATGAGCGCACGTTCGACTTGATCGAACAGGTGGCCGGACGCGCCGGGCGCGCGAATCTCCCCGGGCGCGTGCTCGTGCAAACCTACGAGGCCACCTGCGCGCCCATCCGCGCCGCTGCCAGCTACGATCGCGGGATTTTTCTGCGCGACGAGCTTCCCAAGCGCAAGCTTTTGGGGTATCCGCCTTATGTTCGCATGGCCAACGTGCTGGTGTGGGGCGCGCACGAGGCCGATGTGGCCGCGCTCGCGCGTGAGCTGCAGCGCGACCTGGAAGGCCTGGTGCGCGACTATGGCGGGGACGGCTGGTGCGTGCTGCCGGCGAACGCGTGCGTGATGTCGAAGCTTCGCAACACGTATCGCTGGCATGTGGTGGTCAAATGTCCGCCGGACGCAGACCTCTCCGCGGTGCTGCTGCCGTATTTCCGTGCGCGCAAGCCCGATAAATGGGTCAACGTCGCCGTCGATGTCGACCCCGTCGACCTGCTGTAGAATGCTCGCAAGCATACAGACCGGAAGGATTCACATGTCTGAGAAGAAGATCGCCGTCATCGATGGAAACTCGCTGATGCATCGCGCGTTCCATGCCGTTCCGCCCACCATGAACGCGCCCGACGGAACGCCCACCAACGCGGTCTTCGGCTTCATATCCATGTTGCTGAAATTTTTGGACGTCTCCGCGCCCGACGCCGTGGTATGCGCCTTCGATGCGGGGCGTCCGGCGTTTCGTATGGAGGCGCTTGAACAGTACAAGGCGCAGCGTCCTCCCATGGACGACGCGCTGCGTGCGCAGTTCCCCATCATCGAGGAGCTGCTGCGCTCCATGAACATCCCGGTCGTGCGTGTGCCCGGTTGGGAAGGCGACGACGTGCTGGGAACCGTGGCGGCACGCGATGAGCAGCTGGGCTTCCGCACGCTGTTGGTGTCGGGCGACAAGGACGTCTATCAGTTGTGCAGCGACCTTACCCATGTGATGACCACGCGCAAGGGCATCAGCGACATCGCCATTTACGGACCCGACGAGGTGCGCGAACGTTATGGCGTGGGACCCGAGCAGTTCCCCGATTTTCTGGGCCTGAAAGGCGACAGCTCGGACAACATCCCGGGCGTGCCCGGCGTCGGAGACAAGACGGCGGCGAAGCTTTTGGGGGCCTATGGTAGCCTCGAGGGCATCTACGAGCACATCGACGAGCTGAAGGGCAAGCAGAAAGAGCGCCTCGTCGAGAATCGCGACGCGGCGTTCATCAGCCGAAAGGTTGCAACCATCGTGCGCGATCTGGATTTCGAACTCGACTTGGAGGGCGCGGCCTTCCCGGCGTTTTCGGCTGAGGAAGTGACCGAGGCTTTCTCGAAGTACCGCTTCAACGCGCACCTGAAGCGCGTGCTGTCGCTCATCAACGAGGTGCCGGCAAGCGCGGCCGAGCCGATCGAGGTTGCGCCGCTCGTCGAGGGTGCCCCGGCGCAGGAGCTGCTCGATGCGGCAATCGCGGCGGGGGAGCGCCTTGGCGCGGCGTTCGTCGACGAAGCACAGGCCTCGCTGTTCGGTTCGGGAAGCGTGCTGGCCATCTGCGCCGAGGCGGGTTGCGCTTCATTTACCGGCGATGAGGCCGATGCCGCTTTCGCTCGTCTGGTGCGCGAGGGCGACTTCGCGATGCTCGATGTGAAGGAGGCGCTGCATCGCATCTACCCGGCCGATACCTCGCGCCCCGCTTTTGTGACAGACGATGAAGTGATGCGCATGCGCGCCTTCGACGTGGGCCTTGCCGGCTACGTGCTGGACTCGTCGGTTTCCGCATACACCTATGATGCTTTGCTGGAACGATACGCAGGCAAGGTCATGCCTCAGACGAAGAGCGACGCGGATACCGCCGCCGCCCAGGCGAGCGCAGCTCGTTTGCTTGCGGGGTTGCTTTCCGATGCGCTTGAGCGCGAAGGGTCGGCGCGCGCCTATTTCGATATCGATCTGCCGCTTGTGCCGGTGCTTGCCATCATGGAACGCACCGGGACCGCGCTTGATGCGAAGCGCCTGTCCAGCTTGGGAGAGGCTGCGCAGGATGAGCTTTCCGAGCTGCGCGGCAGCATCATCGAGCTGGCGGGGGAGGAGTTCAACATCGACAGCCCCAAGCAGCTCGGCCATATCCTGTTCGAGGTGCTCGGCCTGCCGGCGCGCAAGAAGACGCAGCGCGGATACTCGACGGACGCCAAGGTGCTCAAGGAGCTGGCGAAGGTCCACGAGCTACCGGCGCTGGTCTTGCGCTATCGCGAGCTGGCGAAGATCAAGTCGACCTACATCGATGCCCTGCCGCGCCTTGTTGCCGCTGACGGGCGCGTGCACACCACCTTCAATGAGACCGTCACGGCCACCGGGCGTCTGTCCTCCTCCGACCCCAACTTGCAGAACATTCCCGTGCGAACGGATTTCGGGCGGCATATCAGGGAATGCTTCGTGGCGCTTGAGCCCGGCTGCAAGTTCCTCTCCGCCGACTACTCGCAAATTGAGCTGAGGTTGCTGGCGCACCTTTCGGGCGATGAGAGCCTGATCGAATCGTTCTCGTGCGGAGCCGACTTCCATGCCGCCACCGCCAGCCGCGTTTTCGGCGTGCCGGTCGGCGAGGTGACCCCGCAGCTGCGCAGCCGCGCGAAGGCCGTGAACTTCGGCATCGTCTACGGGCAGCAGGCCTTTGGGCTCTCGCAGAGCCTGGGGATCTCCTTCGGTGAAGCGAAGGAGATGATCGACCGGTACTTCGAGGTGCATCCCGGGGTGCGAGCTTACCTTGACGAGACGGTGGCGGCGGCGAGGACCTGCGGATGGGCTGAGACGATGTTCGGGCGCAAGCGCCACATTCCGGAGCTGAATTCCGCCAACGGAAACACTCGCTCGTTCGGCGAGCGCACGGCCATGAACCACCCGATGCAGGGGTCGGCCGCCGACATCATCAAGCTCGCGATGCGCCAGGTGCAGCGGCGCCTTGCCGACGAGGGCTTTTCCGCACGCTTGATGGTGCAGGTTCACGACGAGCTGGATTTCAGCGTGCCGGAGTGCGAAGTGGAGCAGCTCACCTCGATGGTGCGCGAGGTGATGGAGAACGTGGTTGAGCTGAAGGTGCCGCTGGTGGTGGACGTGGCCGCCGCCGATACCTGGGCCGAGGCGCATTAGGCCGGGCGAGGTGCGGGCGGGCAGCGCGCGCCTCGGCGGGTTTCCGCAGCGCTTCGTGGAGCAATGGTGGAGGACGGCGCGAATCCGTTCCCGCCGCATATAGGACCGGCGTTCTCTGATAAACTACCGCCTGTTGTGCCTAAAACGGGCGCAATGGAAATAAGTGCGATGATACGCGGAGACTGTGCATACGGGCTTCATTGACTTGCTACGGTCACGCTGCTAAGCTATCGCCTTGCGTTTATTTCAGTATAGGAGAAAACATGTACGCAATCGTGAAAACGGGCGGCAAGCAGTACAAGGTTGCCGTCGGGGACAAGCTGAACATCGAGAAGCTCAACGCCGAGGTCGGCGCTACCGTCGAGCTTCCCGTCATCTGCTTCGTCGACGGTAAGACGGTCGAGGCCGATCCGGCCAAGGCTGCTGCCAAGAAGGTCACTGCCGAGGTAATCGAGCAGTTCAAGGGCCCCAAGCAGCTGGTCTTCAAGTTCAAGAAGCGCAAGAACTACAAGCGTCTGCGCGGCCATCGCCAGCAGCTCACGCGTGTTGAGATCAAGTCCATCGATTAGTCTTTAGGAGGGAATACCATGGCTCATAAGAAAGGTCTCGGTTCTACCCGTAACGGCCGCGATTCCCGCGCTCAGCGCCTGGGCGTTAAGATGTTCGCTGGCCAGCATGTGAAGACGGGCAACATCATCGTCCGTCAGCGCGGCACGCACTTCCATCCCGGCGAGAACGTCGGTCGCGGCAAGGACGACACGCTGTTCGCCCTGTGCGACGGCACGCTGGAGTTCACGCGCGGCGTGAAGCGCAAGGTGCACGTTCGCCCGCAGGCATAAGTTTTGAGCGCTGCGTGCGCAGCATCTATGCTTATCCGAAGCCCCCTGCACGTCAGGGGGCTTTTTTCTTATACAATCGCAGCACGAAGATGCTCATGGACGACGAAGGGTTGGCATCGTGTTCATCGATAAGGTTCGCATTCATGTAAAAGGCGGCGACGGCGGCGCAGGCTGCATGTCGTTTCGTCGTGAGGCCCATGTTCCCAAAGGAGGGCCCGACGGCGGCGACGGCGGGCATGGCGGCAACGTCGTGCTCGAGGCCGACGCTAGCGTCTCCTCGCTCATTGATTATCGCTTCAAACATCATTTCAAAGCCGAGCGCGGCACGCACGGCAGGGGCAGCCGCATGCACGGCGCCACCGGCGAGGACTTGGTGCTCAAGGTTCCCGTCGGCACGGTTGTGCACGAATATTTCGAAGAGGAAAAAGAGGTCGGCGAGCTCATGGCCGACCTGACGCACGACGGCGAGCGCATCACCGTGGCCGATGGCGGAATGGGCGGACGCGGCAACATCCACTTCGTCACCTCCACACGGCGCGCTCCGGCGTTCGCGGAACTGGGCGAACCTGCTCAGGAGCGCTGGATCGAGCTGGAGATGAAGCTGATGGCCGACGCCGCCTTGGTGGGCATGCCCTCGGCCGGCAAGTCCTCGCTTATCTCGAAGCTTTCCGCGGCTCGTCCCAAGATCGCCGATTACCCGTTCACCACGCTTGTGCCGAATCTGGGCGTTGCGCGCTCGGGGGATTTGAGCTTCGTCGTCGCCGACGTTCCGGGGCTCATCGCCGGCGCGCACGAGGGCCGCGGGCTCGGTCATGAGTTCTTGCGCCATATTGAGCGCACGGCGCTCATCGTGCACGTGGTCGACTTGACGGGCGATTGGGAAGGGCGCGATCCGCTTGAGGATTATCGCGTCATCAACGAGGAGCTCGCCCTGTACGCCGACGAGTTGGCAACCCGTCCCCGCATCGTGGTGGCGAACAAGACCGACGTCGCCGGCACCGAAGAGGTGTGCGAGCGCCTCGCCGAGGTGGTTCGCGCGGATTCCATCGCCGCTGCGGGCGGCAACGAGTTCGCCCCCAGCCCCATAGACCCGAAACTCTACCGCATCAGCGCGCTGACGGGAGATGGGGTGGAAAGCCTCAAGGCTGCCATCGCCCACAAGGTCAACGAGCTGCGTCAGGCCGCTCGCGAGCAGCTCGAGGAAAACGTGCAGTACGAGCATGTGTGGGAGCTTCGCCGCGAGGAGCGCGACAAGCGATTCGAGGTGCGCAAGCTCTCCGACGGTGTGTTCCGCGTTTCCGGACAGCAGGTCGAGCGCATGGTCGTGCAATGCGACTGGGAAAACGAGGAAGCCGTGGTGTTCTTGCAGCACCGCCTCAAGCGCATCGGCGTCGAGGATGCCCTTGAGCGGGCTGGCGCCCTTGACGGCGACGAGATCCGCATCGTCGGTCGCGCATTCTCGTTCGAATCGGCGAAGTCGTCCGAGGACGTGTTCGAGGAGCTGGATATCTAATGGGGACGCGGGCTGGCAGCGCGCACGTTTCGCGACGCATCGTCATAAAGATCGGCTCTTCGACGCTCACCACGTCCGAGTCGTCCATCGATTACGCCTATCTTTCAGACCTTGCCGATCAGGTGGCCGCGGTTCGCGCTGCCGGTTGGCAGCCCGTCGTCGTCACTTCGGCGGCCATCGCCTGCGGTCTTGAGGCGCTTGGCATGAAGAAGCGCCCAACCGACATGCCGAGCTTGCAGGCGGCGGCGTCCGTGGGACAGAGCGCTCTTTCCACGGCGTATGCCGAAACGTTCGCCCGTCACGGCATCGTGACTTCAACGGTGCTTCTGACCAGGAGGGATACCGCCGACCGGACGGCATATCTGCATGCGCGCAACACGCTTGGGCGCCTGCTTGAGCTTGGCGTCGTGCCCATCATCAACGAAAACGACACCGTGACCGTCGATCAGATCCGCTTCGGCGACAACGACACCTTGGCCGCGGTTGCGGCGTGCTTGGTCGACGCCGACATGGTGGTCATCCTTTCCGATATCGACGGGCTTTACGATGCCAACCCCAACGAGAATCCCGACGCGTCGCTCATCGCGCATGTCGAGCGCATCACGCCTGAGATCCTCGCCGCCGCCGGGGGATCGGGCTCCGTTGTGGGGTCGGGCGGCATGGTGACGAAGCTGAAAGCGGCTCGCGTCCTTTCGGTCGCCGGCATTCCTATGGTCATTTGCGCAGGTCGTCGTCCAAATGCGGTAGTGGACGTGGCGGCGGGCAAGGAGGTCGGCACGCTGTTCGCGGCGGCCGAGGTGCCTCACGAGATCACGGCGCGCAAGCTTTGGATCGCCCTGGGCGATTCCGCGCGCGGGGCGCTCGTGGTCGACGACGGTGCGAAAGCCGCGCTCATTTCCCGAGGCAGTTCCTTGCTTTCCGTTGGCGTCCGCAAGGTTCGTGGGCATTTCAATGCGGGGGACATCGTCGATATCGAAGACGGATCAGGTCATCTGTTCGCGCGCGGGCGAACAGCGTTTTCCGCCGACGAGATCGATCTTGCATGCGGGAAGTCGCGCGAGCAGATCGAGGCGAACCGTCTTTTGGCGGAGCTTGCCGATAAGCCGATCGTCCATCGCGACGATTTGGTCGTGTTCGAATAGCTGCGGGGCTGGCGTGCTTCGGCGCGGGTCTTGTGGGCTCGGCCCTGCAGCGGGGCTGCATGCGCTTTCGCGAGAGAGGAATGTATGGAACTCGAAGATGAGGTGCGCGGAATAGCTCAAGCCGCGAAAGCCGCCAGCCGCGTGCTTGCCCAGACGAGCACCGAGCAGCGAAACGAAGCCTTGCGGGCCATGGCGGGCGCCCTGCGTGCGAATGCTTTAAAGATCATCGCCGCCAACGAACAGGATGTCGAGGCAGCTCATGCGGCAAAGGTGAAGGACAGCCTGATCGATCGTTTGATGCTCGACGCTGTGCGTGTCGAGGAGATGGCATCGGCCCTTGAAAGCCTGGTTTCGCTTCCCGACCCGCTCAACGTGGTCCAGGAGCGGCGCACGCTCGAAAGCGGGATCGACCTTTGCCGCGTAAGCGTGCCGCTCGGCGTCGTCGCCGTCGTTTATGAGGCGCGCCCGAACGTGACTGCCGACGCTGCGGGCATTTGCCTGAAATCGGGCAACGCCGTCGTGCTGCGCGGCGGGTCGCTGGCAAACCGGTCGTGCGTCGCCATCGCGGGCGTTTTGCACGCGGCAGCGGTTTCAGCCGGCATGCCGCAAGGCTGCATTGGCATTATCACTTCGACCGATCATGCGGCTGCTGACGTGCTCATGGGTTTGCACGGCATCGTCGACGTGCTCGTCCCCCGTGGCGGCGCGGGGCTTATCCGCCATTGCGTCGAATGCGCGAAGGTTCCGGTCATCGAAACGGGAACGGGCAACTGCCATGTGTATGTGCACGCAAGCGCCGATTTCGCCATGGCGCGCGATATCGTGGTGAACGCGAAAACGCGTCGGTTCGGGGTGTGCAACGCTGCCGAAACGCTGCTTGTTGACGAGTCGATCGCGCAGGATTTCCTGCCTGAGGTGGCGGGCGCGCTCGCGGATGCCGGCGTGCGCCTGCACTGCGACGAACTTGCCTGCAAGGCGGTCCTTTCAGCCGGCGAACAGCGTTCCCCGCTTGATCGGGCCCTGCAGCTCGGACGTGCGGACGAGTCGGACTGGGAAACGGAATACCTTGCTCCCGACTTGGCCATTCGCTGCGTCGCCGGTGTTGAGGCGGCCATTGAGCACATCAACCGCTACGGCACGCGCCATTCCGAGGCGATTGTCGTCGACGTTTCCTGCCCACAGGGCTCCCAGGCAGCCGAGCGCTTCGTCGCTGCTGTCGACGCCGCGGCGGTCTACGTCAACGCCTCCACCGCCTTCACCGACGGCGGCATGTTTGGGCTCGGCGCTGAAATCGGCATATCCACGCAGAAGCTTCATGTGCGCGGCCCGTTCGCCACGCAAGGGCTGACCAGCTATAAGTACGTGCTTCGCGGCTCGGGTCAGGTGCGTTGATCGCCGTGGGTCAACAGAAGCAGCTGCAGGGACGAGGAGGTTTAAAACCGCAGGTGAGTCAGCTTTTCGATGATCTTGGATCCGACGGCGCCCCGCGGAGGCTGGGAATCATGGGCGGGACGTTCGATCCCATTCATATCGGGCACCTTGCCTGCGCCGAGCAGGCGCGCGAGGCGTTTGGGCTTGACGCCGTGGTGTTCATCGTTGCCGGAAAGCCCGCCTTCAAGCGGGACAAGCGCGTCACGCCCGCTTCCGACAGGCTTGCCATGTGCGCCTTGGCGGTTGGGTCGAACCCGCATTTCGACGTGAGCCGCTTGGAGGTGGATCGCGAAGGGATCACCTATACCGCCGACACGCTTCGTCAGCTGCGTGCGCATTACCCCGACAACGTCGAGCTGTGGTTCGTCACCGGGGCCGATGCGGTCTGCAGCATCTTGAAGTGGCGCGAAAGCGAGGTTGTCGCGCGTCTGGCGCACATCGTGGCGGTGACGCGTCCGGGCTGGGAACTTTCTGCCGAGCAGCGTCGCGTGATCGAGGAGCGCGGGGCCTTTCGCGTCCATGAGCTTCAGGCGACCGGCTTGGCCGTCTCATCGACCGATCTGCGCAGGCGGGTTGCACGGGGACTTTCCATACGGTATTTGACGATGCAACGGGTGCTCGATTATATTTCCGAACACGGGTTGTACCAAGAGGAAGTTCAGAGCGGGGATGATGAGGGCGTGAGCGAGATGGCGACGTCTGGGGTGATTGACGAGGACGTTTTTTCCGAGGAGTTTTTCAAAGCGCGTACCGATGAGCTCTCGAAGCGCGTCAAGCCGAAGCGCTTCTCCCATTCATTGGGGGTTTCCGACACGGCGGCGCAGATGGCTCGTGCCTACGGTTGCGACGAGGCTACGGCGCGCCTTGCGGGGCTTCTGCATGATTGGGATAAAGGCTACGACGATGCCGGTATCGTAGCGCGCGTGCGCGAGCTGGGCTTGGAAGAGGAATATGCAAGCTACCTTGACATGCCGCACCTGCTGCACGGACCTACGGCATCGGTTGCGCTCGCCCGGCGTTTCCCGAGCCTGCCTGCGCAGATTACCCGTGCTATTCGTCTGCACACCACCGGTGCGGTGGGCATGACCGACTTGGACATGATAATCTACGTTGCTGATGCCATTGAGCCTGGGCGCGATTATCCGGGCATCGAGGATTTGCGTGCGATGGTGGGGACGGCCGAGCTCGAAGAGCTGTTCATGGCGACGTTCCAGCACGTGTTGGATAACCTGGTGTCGCGGAGAAAACGCATCCACCCCGATACCGTGAAGGTATGGAACCATTATGCGGTCCGCTCGCGTGAGCGCGTGAAGACCGAGAAGGAGAAAGGTAACAAGTGAGCGAGCATATCGACAACGAAGAGGCAATCGATCAGGGCGTTGACATGTATGGCCGCCCGAAGCCGAAGCTGCTCGGTCCGCGCGCCTGCGCCATCATCGCCGCGCAGGCCGCCGATTCGAAGAAGGCGACCGACATCATGGTGCAGGAGGTTGGCGAACTGATCGGCTTGACCGAGTACTTCGTTATCGCGACCGCCTCGAACAACCGCCAGGTGGAAGCTGTGGTCGACGAGATCGAGGAGCAGTGCCGAGAGCGTGGCGGAGCGAAGCCTCTGCATATGGAGGGCACCTCGGATGGCACGTGGTCGCTTCTGGATTACGGAAGCTTCATCGTGCACGTCTTCCAGCCTGAGACGCGCGAATACTATCGTCTCGAATCGCTGTGGAACGACGCCCCGCTGGTGGATCTGGAGGAAGAGGCGGGTCTTCATGACCTCGTGTACTCCGATCGCATCGCCAAGCTCGTCGGTCGCGAAGCGTAGCGAATCGTCGGCAAACGGCGCTTTTGCGCAATACCCCCGCAATTTTTTTGAGGTTGCGGGGGTATTTTTTCGCATGCCGGGGGTGGTGGGAAGGCTGGCGAGCGCCCACCATATATGGGACTATTTGCGAGCGGGAAGAGGGTTGATCAGGCGATTAATTATCTTTTGCGAACAGGTGTACCCTTGCGGATGCGTAAGCGCTACGGGTAAGGTATCGCGCACAGGCCGTGTATGCTCCCCTTCGTAGATAGGGGTAATCCGCATGCTCACGTATTTAGCAAGGGCCGCTTGCAACGGCAAACGACCCGGTCACCTTTCGTCTCTGCGCAACTACCCGCGTACGGCGTTGGTGACGAAACTCATGGGGGAGCGCGATGTCGCTCGCTTCATCGTTGCGCCTTCCGGCTATGGGAAGACCTCCGTCGCGCTCGAATACGCGGAGGCGGTGTTCGGTTTCCATCATGTCTTTTGGCTCAGCGGCAAAAGTCCTTATTTCATACGCGATTTGGACAAGGGCTTCGTGTCGAGCGAGCTTATGCGCTTGGATAAAGACCCGTTTTTGGTCGTTATCGATGACGTTCCGCTCCTGGATGCCTCGCGAGCCGAGATTCTCTCCCAGCAGGTGGACGAGCTGCTCGGGGCGGGCAAGGAAGTGCTCATCACGTGCGAACCCACCTATGACGCGTTTTCGCGGATGACCGATCGCGTGCTTCTTAGCGCGCGGGACTTGCTTGTCGGCGCCGGCGAGCTTGCTCAAACGGGCTATGCGTCTAAGCCGGCTGCGGCTGCGCAGGCATCGGTTCCTGCGCGCCAGGACCGCGTGGCCGGGCTGATATGGGCAGATGATGGGGCTCGGGCGAATTTCCTCTGCGCCGCCGTTGACGAGGAGCTGCCCAGCGAGATGGTGCTCGCCATGTTCGTGTTAATGGCGCTTTCTTCCGGGGATATCGAGGATGCGAGGGAATTCGTCTCGCTCGATTCCGAGTTGCTGCAGCTGCTCAGCACGTCCTATCCCCATTTGGGCATCGATATGCTTGAGGGCACGTTTTGTACGGCGCGTTTCGACATCGAGGATCTTGTGGCGGCGTTCCTCGAGCGCCTGGAGGTTTTGGCGGAGCGCTCGACGGCAATGGGCGGCGATGCGCTGGCATGCCAGCTGGCCGACGCGCTTGCTTTGCGCGGCGCGCACGCGCGAGCCTGCGATTTGGTTCGCCTATTCGTTTCCCGTCCAAGGCGCTCCGTGTGGCTTGAGCGCCATACGGATGCGCTTATCGATGCCTGCTGTTTGCGCGAAGCTTCAGCGGTATATACGAAGCTCGATGTCGCGCGCGCGGGCGGTTTGGTGCACGTCGGCGAGGCTGTGCGCTGCGCCCTGCTCAAGTCGAACGTGGCTTGCTGCCAGGCGGCGCGACGGTGCATGGGCGACGAGCGCGTTGAGACCCGTCTGGCGGGCGCGCTGCTGTTCGCGGCAAACTCGCAGGGTCCGGCGGCCGCTTCGGCACGCGCGCAGGTGGGAAAGCTTGCCGACGAGGCGCGCGCGGCGCTTGACGAGGGTCTTCCCAAGGAAGATGCCGCCGAAGTTGATGACGGGTGGTGCGGCGATGGGGTTGCCGGCTGCGCAGGGTCATCTTGGCTCGATCTTGCCGAATTGCAGGCGGCGGCGAACGTGCTGCTCGCGGTCGACAAAGCGCCTTCAAAGGGCGTGACGTCGTGGCTTTCGGGCTTCGCTGAGTCTCGTGTCGGCGGGCAGCTTGGTCCTGTTGCGTATCTGTGCGCGGCGTGGTTGATCCGCCTGTGTTGCACGAGGGGCGATTTTGGGAAAAGCGGGGCTTTGGGGAAGCTCTGCGAGTGCGTGATCGCCGCTGCTGCGGCGCGCCTCGGCGATTCGGGTTCGCTGAGCTTGCCGCAGGCGCTGGCGATAGCGGCCCTCGATGCCGCCCGCGGACAGCAGGGGGTTTCGCTGCCCCAGTTCGATGAGGCGCTTGTTTGGGAAGCGGCCACGAAGTCGGATCTTCTGAACAAACAGGTTCTTGCATATCAGCGGGCACGCAATAAGGACTTGGAGGCTCGCCTGGGAACTACCGGCGCGCGAATCTCATCTCGACGTCCCCCGATTCTGACGGTGAACCTCTATGGCGGCTTGGACGTGTCGGTGGGTGAAAACAAGATCGACCCGGAAAAGTTCAGTCGGCGTAGGGATCGGGTGTTGCTTGCCTTGCTCGTTCTGAACAAAGGCAAGGACGTGTCCACCGACAAGTTGAGGAGCATGCTGTTCCCCGATGCCGAGTTCGAATCCGCTCGCAAGGGGCTTGACTCCACCTGGTGCCGCCTGAAGAGTGCGATCGAGCTGCCCGACGGCACGTGCCCGTACCTGATCAGGCGCTACAAGAGCCTCTCCATCAACGCATCGCTTTTGTCGAGCGACGCGATCGAGCTTGACGAGGTGTGCCGCATGCTGCTGTTCAATCAGCCCGGACAAGGCGGCTGGTCGCAGCTCGTCAAGCGCGTCGAGGACATGTTCGCCGGCGATATCCTGCCCGGAGATGCCGACGATCCCGCTCTTGAGCGGGTGCTCGTCGACAAGCGCAACAGCTTGGTGACTGCGCTGGTGGCCGCTTCTCTGTCGCTGGTCAGGTCGGGGGAGGCGCAGCAGGGTCTGTGGTTTGCGCAGGCGGCTTTGCGCCGCGACGATTCCCGCGAGGACGTCTACGCCGCGCTCATGCGCGCCCAGATAGCCGCCCTGCAGCGCACCGCCGCGCTTCGCACCTATTTCGATTGCCGCAAGATGCTTGCCGAAGGGATGGGCATCGACCCGTCGAAGGAGATCGTGCAGCTGTACAACGGCATCATCGAAACCGAGGAAGACCTGGCTTAAGGGCTGCGCGCTCGCCAAAAGGAGTCTCATCCGGGGTCTCATCCTGAATAAACGGTGACGAGCCCGTTGCCTGAGCAAGGCGAGCGCGCCTATATGCTACAGTTGACAAGATTGTTCGGAATTTCGTATAAACGCGGCCGGTAGGCCGTGAAAGGAATGGCGCGTTCATGGCAGGATTCCTCTCCAAGCTGCTCACCTTCGGTGAGGGCAAACAGATGAAGAAGTACCAGGCGACGGTCAATAAGATCAACAGCCTGGAAGCTCAGATGCAGGCGAAGTCCGACGAAGAGCTGCGTGCGGTAACCGCCGAGCTGCGCGAGCGCGTGAAGGCCGGCGAAACGGAAAACGACGTGCTGCCCGAGGCTTTCGCCGCCGTGCGCGAGGCGTCGGTGCGCGTGACGGGCATGCGCCACTTCGACGTGCAGCTCATCGGCGGCATGGCCTTAAACGACGGGCAAATCGCCGAGATGCGCACGGGCGAGGGTAAGACGCTCGTTTCCACGCTGGCGGGCTACTTAAACGCCCTGAGTGGTGAAAACGTTCACATCGTCACGGTCAATGACTACCTGGCCCGTCGCGACAGCCAGTGGATGGGGCGCATCTATAAGTTCCTGGGCATGAGTGTCGGCCTGATCCAAAACGGCATGCGCCCCGACGCGAAGAAGCGCGCCTACGCCTGCGATGTCACCTACGGAACCAACGCCGAGTTCGGCTTCGACTACCTGCGCGACAACATGGTCACGCGCGCCGAGGCCCGCGTTCAGCGCGGCCACCATTTCGCCGTGGTCGACGAGGTCGACTCCATCCTCATCGACGAGGCGCGCACGCCGCTGATCATCTCGGGTGCGGGCACGCAGGCCGCCGACACGTACAACAAGTTCGCACGCGTCATGCCCGCGCTGAAGCTTGACGAAGACTTCGAGATGGACGAGGCCAAGCGCACCATCAACGCCACCGAGGTCGGCTTGACGCGCATCGAGACCATGCTCGGCATCGACGACATCTACGCCGACCCCTCAGGCCAGCTGCCCAATCACCTGCAGCAGGCCTTGAAGGCGCAGTTTTTGTTCCATCGCGACGTGGACTACGTCGTGGTCGACGGCGAGGTCAAGATCGTCGACGAGTTCACCGGCCGTATCATGGAGGGTCGTCGCTATTCCGAGGGCCTGCATCAGGCCTTGGAGGCGAAGGAGCACGTGCTGGTGCGCGAGGAAAACCAGACGTTGGCGACCATCACGCTGCAGAACTACTTCCGCCTTTACGACAAGCTTTCCGGCATGACCGGCACCGCCATGACCGAGGACGCCGAGTTCCGCCAGATCTACAAGCTGCCCGTCGTGGCCATCCCCCCGAACAAGGAAGTCAGGCGCATCGACGAGGACGACTTGATCTACCGCACCATCGAGGCGAAGTTCAACGCCGTGGCCGACGACGTCGCCGCGCGCCATGAGGCGGGCCAGCCTTGCCTGATCGGCACGGTGTCCATCGAGAGCTCCGAGAAGCTTTCCCGCCTTTTGGACAAGCGCGGCATCAAGCATGAAACCTTGAACGCGAAGAACCATGAGCGCGAGGCGCATATCGTGGCGCAGGCCGGGCGCTTAGGCGCGGTCACCATCGCCACGAACATGGCCGGTCGTGGTACCGACATCCTGCTCGGCGGCAACCCCGAGGTGCTTGCCGACGACGTGCTGCGCGCGCATGGCTTCAATCCCGATTTGGAGCCGGGGATGGAGCCTGAAGAGGGCGGCCTGCCCAGCGCGAACGATCAGCAGCGCGCAGATGCGCTCGCCGAGGCGAAGGCCACGTGCAAGACCGAGCAGCAGCGCGTGCTTGACGCGGGCGGTCTTTGCGTCATCGGCACCGAGCGCCATGAATCCCGCCGTATCGACAATCAGCTGCGCGGCCGCGCCGGCCGTCAGGGCGACCCGGGCACCACGCAGTTCTATCTGTCGCTCGAAGACGACCTGATGCGCCTGTTCGGCGGCAACCGCATGGACAAGATCGGCGCCATGATGGAAAAGACCAACATGCCCGACGACATGCCCATTCAGGCATCCATGGTTTCCAAGGCCATCGAAAGCGCTCAGCGCCAGGTTGAGAGCATGCACTTCGCCGCCCGTAAGAACGTCCTTGAGTACGACGACGTCATGAACCTGCAGCGTAAGGCCATCTACGAGGAGCGCAACGCCATCCTCGACGGCAAGGACATGGACGACCGTATCCCGCAGATCATCTCCGATGCGGTGGAGGCCGTGGTCGAGGAAAACTGCCCCGAGAAACTGCCTTCCGACGACTGGGATACCAAGGCCGTTGATTCTTGGATCACCAACATGACCGGGCGCAGCGATTTCACGTGCGACGCGGTCGATCATGACGACGATCCGGTGGCGCTTAGCGAGGCGATCGACGAGTATCTGGATAAGGCCGTCGAGCAGAAGAGCGACGAGCTTGGCGCGCCCATCATGCGTATGCTCGAGTCCCAGGTGATGCTGCGCATCATCGACCGCAGGTGGATGGCGCACCTGCAGGATATGGATTACCTGAAGACCGGCATCGGCCTGCGCGCGTTCGGCCAGCGCGACCCGTTGGTGGAGTACAAGAACGAGGCATATCGTGCGTTCAGCTCGCTGACGTCGAGCATGTACGAGGAATATCTGCGCACGCTTCTGCGCCTGCAGATCGCCGCGAACACCGCTCCGCAGATGCCGGCGCAGCCCGATCCTCTGGCTGGTCGCGTGAGCTATTCGAACCCCGAGCAGGCTATCGGCAACACCGGCGTCGGTTCTGCGGTTCGCGAGCAGCAGGCCGCCCGTGCGGCCGAGCAGGCGGGCGGGGCCGTCCCCAAGCCTACGCAGGGCAAGGCGCAAACTTATGTGAAGGATAAGGAAGATCCCTTCGCCAACGTCGGGCGCAACGATCCGTGTCCTTGCGGTTCGGGCTTGAAGTTCAAGAAGTGCCACGGCAAGGATATGGAATAAGCCGTACTTTCGTTAAAGGTTGGCTGTGAGAAGGCGCCGTCCGGTTTGGGCGGCGTCTTGTTTTTGGGCTTTGGCTGTAGCGAGATGAGCTTATTCTCCGCCGGTGTTCGAACCACTTGTTTCGTTGCGTAACTTTACGTAAACCTTAGCCCGCCAGTGTAGTCTAGGAGCCGAATTTTCTTTATCATGAATATTTATATACTCATTATGCGTGTGTATGGATAAAACGCGTGGCGAGAGGGGGTTCGCTATGGCCAAACGAATCATGCCGGGGGTTTTCGCCTGCGTGGTCATTGCGAGCGCGCTCGCGGTCGGCCTCATCCCCGCTGCCGCCTTCGCCACGCAATCCCAAGATGACGCCGTTGTCGACTCGGTCATCTCCGCCTTGGCTGATCAGCAAATCAAATTGACCAGCGCCCTGTGTCAGAGCGGCAACGCCAATGTGCTGTATTCTCTGTCGTCATATGCCGATGGTGTGGATGCTTCCCTTGCGGCTGAGGCGATGCCTTCGTCGTTCGATTTGCGCGACAGCAATACCGTCACGCCGGTGAAAAACCAATCTCCGTGGAGCACCTGCTGGTCGTTCGGTTCAACCGCGGCGGCTGAGACTTCCATCTTGAGCAAACTTGGCCTTACCTACGACCAGTACCCGATCGATCTTTCCGAACTGCAGACCGCGTGGTTCTCGCGCACGCCCCTGCCTGAAGGCTCGGGGTCGCAGGCGGGCGAGGGCGGCGCCGTCAACGAAGATGTCGAACCCTTGAATGCCGGTGGAACGGCGTTTTTAGCCAGCTCTTCCTACGCGTCGGGCATTGGGCCAGTCGACGAGGCGGTTGCGCCGTATCGGAACAAGGAAGGGAAGACCATTACCTATCGCGAGCTGTTCGGCGACGATCTGGCTAAAGTCAAGAAGGCGACCGACCCTGCCTTTGACGTCGACGCTCCCGTGTGCTACTCCGAGCAGGGTGATTGGTCGGTGGACGAATCCTTGCGATTCCAGAAATCGTATCAGCCTGATAACGCGAACCTTCTGCCGTCGCCCTGCACGCTGCTGATGGATAGCCTTGGCGAGAAGATACTCGGCTATCAGTACAACGAAGCCGGCACCGCCGCCATCAAGCAGCAGCTTCTGGAAGGCAAAGCCGTGCAGGTTTCCATCGCCTCCGACACCTATCTGCCCGGAAAGGCATCCGCCCCGCGTTACATCAACGTCGACACGTGGGCTCACTACACTTATGAGCCGGCGATGTCCAATCATGCCGTCACCATCGTGGGTTGGGACGACGACTATTCCAAGGACAATTTTCTGGAAGGCCATCAACCTCCTCACAACGGCGCATGGATCGTGAAGAACAGCTGGGGGTCGTCCACCGAGTCGTTCCCCAATAACAACGGTGGCTGGGGCAACGAAGGTTATTTCCACCTTTCTTATTACGACCAGTCCCAATCCGACGTCGAAACCCTTGACTTCGACGTGAGCGAGGACGTCCAAAACTGCGCTTTGGTGAGCGATTCCTACTCCTTTATGCCGGTCAGCGCCTTGTCGGCTGCATCGTCTGACGAAAAAGTGAGCATGGCGAATATCTTCACCGCCCGGCAAGACCAAGTGATCACCTCGCTGTCAACCGAAACGGGTTCGGCGAACGTGACCGCCACCTTCGACATGTACCTGCTCGACGCCGCAGCCGCCTCTCCGACCGAGGGCAAGCACGTTGCGAGCAAATCGGAGACGTTCGAATACAGCGGCTTTCATCGCGTCGACTTGTCGAGCGGCGTGATCATGGAGGAGGGCCAGCGCTATTCGGTGGTGGTGACGCAGCGCACCGTCGACGGCAAGTACCAGACGATTCAGCCCTCAAGCGTGAACAAGGCATGTGCCGAGCGCATCAACAGCCGAAGCTACGGCATCGGTGTGGTGAACGCGGGTGAGTCGTTTTTGGGCAAGGACGGTTCCTGGCAGGACTGGTCTTGCGGCATCGTCGAGCTGAAGGAGAAGATCAAAAAGGAGTGCGAGTCGCGCGGAGATATTGATACGAGCCCGTACACCGATTTCGACAACCTTCCCATCAGGGCATATGGAACAAGGTATACTACACCCATCTTCAGCGACGTTGCCGATAACGATTGGTTCGCCGGCGCGGTTTCCAAGGTAGCCGACGCGGGTTTGATGCGCGGTTACGCGGGTGCCGACGTCTTCGGCGTGGGGTGTGCGCTCACGCGCGCGGAGTTGGCGACCATCCTGTGGCGCGATGCTTGCCCGGTGGACGCGGAGTCTTATGACGGGGTGGCTGAGAACGCCACCGGCATGGCCGACGTGGCTGACGACGCATTTTATACGGCAGCGGCCGACTGGGCGGTGGCGAACGGCATCATCGACGGCGTCGAGCAACCGGACGGCTCGCGCGCCTTCGAACCCGATCGCGCGGTCACCTTCGAGGAGGCCGTGGCGATGATCGCCAAGTACGACAGGGCCGCCGACGGCGACGTTGCCGCGCTCGATAAGCTCGTCGATGCGGATGCCGTTTCCGACTGGGCTCGCGGAACCATGGCGTGGGCTGTTGAGGTAGGTTTGGTCAACGGCGAGCCAACTGGCGCGGGGCTTATGCTTCATCCAGCCGCGGACGTCATGCGCGAGCGCGCGGCCGGCGTGCTGTCCAATGCGTTGGACCTGAAGATCGTCGGATAGAGTAGTTGTTTTTCTCTTTATCGGAGATGAGCAGATAGCAGGGCCCCTTGATTTCAAGGGCTGAAGGAGAGAAAGGAATCCCTATGTCGAATCGATTCAAGCCAGGCGTGTTCACCCGCGCCGCTGTGGCCGGCGTGCTTGCGGCGGGTCTCATCCCGTGCGCCGCGTTTGCAGGCGCATCCGGTGCCGACGAGTCCTCGGACGGGGATGTGAGCTCGGTCGTCGCCACTATGGCTGACAAGGGGTACGATCTGCTGCAGACGGTTTCCGCCACCGGCAACACCAACGTGCTGTCAGCCTCCAATGACACCGACGGCTCCGCCGAGGCGACGCTCGATGCCGCATGGCCCGATGCTTACGACCTGCGCGATAACGGTACGGTGACGCCGGTGAAGAGCCAGGTTCCCTGGGGGACCTGCTGGAGCTTCGCCGCTTCCGCTGCTGCTGAGACTTCCATCCTCAACGAGCTTGGAACGACCTACGACGCGCTTCAGCTCGACCTCTCCGAGCGCCAGCTCGCCTGGTTCTCCCAGACGGTTCTGCCCGAGGGATCGGGATCCCAGGCCGGCGAGGGTTCCACGGCCTTCAAGCCGAACGAGCGCCTGGACTGCGGCGGTGCCTCGTTCACGGCGACTTCCATCTTCGCTTCGGGCATCGGCCCGGTCGACGAGGCGAGCGTCCCGTACAAGAACAACGACGGCTCCACCGAGTCGTATCGCGAGGTGTACGGCGACGACCGCGCCGAGGCCATGAAGAAAACCAATCCCTCCTTCGACGTCGACGGTCCCGACTGCTACGCCTCCACCGGCGACTGGAGCGTCGACGAGTCGTACCGCTTCCAGTCGGTGCTGCAGCTTGAGAACGGTTCCTTCCTGCCTTCTCCCGCGACGATCACCAAGACTCAGGAGAAGCAGCCTGATGGGAGCATCGTGGAGGTTTCGAATTACACCTACAACGAGAACGGCACCGCCGCCATCAAGCAGCAGCTTCTTTCCGGCAACGCGGTCGTCGCGATGTTCTTTGCCGACACCTCCCGCCCGGGTCAGACCGCTGCCTCGAAATACATCAACACCGACACCTGGGCGCACTATACTTACGAGCCGGTGGGCAGCAACCATGCCGTCACCATCGTCGGCTGGGACGACAACTACTCCAAGAGCAACTTCAAGGAAGGCCATCAGCCGCCTCGCGACGGCGCTTGGATCGTGAAGAACAGCTGGGGCGCATCGTCCAACGACTTCCCGAACAACAACGGCGGCTGGGGCGTCGACGGCGAAGGCTACTTCTACCTGTCCTACTTCGACCAGTCCATTTCCAGCCTTGAAGTGCTTGATTTCGACACCTCGAGCATCGGCAGCGGCAACGATCATTACATCGCCGATTCATACTCCTATATGCCCTCCTCGACGGTTTTGTGCTCGCCTACCCCGACCTTCTGCCAGATGGCGAACGTCTTCACCGCTGAGGAGGATCAGGAGCTGAAGTACCTCTCGTCCGAGACTGGTTCGGTTAACACGTCCGTCATCTACGACGTGTACCTGCTCGACGACGATGCGACCAGCCCGGTTGACGGCAAACAGGTTGCGCATGTTACCGATACGTACCAGTATGGCGGCTTCCATCGCACCGCGCTCAACTCGGGCGTGGTCTTGAAGAAGGGGCAGCGCTACTCGGTCGCGGTGACGATGCGCAGCGTCGACGGCGAATACCAGTTCGTCCTTCCCATGGGAATGAGCGAGGAGGGTGCTTCCGCCTACGGCTTTAGGAGCTACAGCACCGGAATCGTCAACGAGGGCGAGTCTGCGCTGTATTCTGATGGCAAATGGGAGGATTGGTCCGACTGCATCGCCCAAATCAAGGAGCAGCAGCGCGAGAAGGCCAAAGAGCAGGGGGTTCCCGATACGAGCAATTACCTGACGTATGACAACCTCCCGGTTCGCGCTTATTCGGATCCTTACACTACGCCTACGTTCTCCGACGTGGACGCGAGCGACTGGTTCGCCGGCGCGGTTTCCAAGGTGGCTGACGCGGGCCTGATGAGCGGCTATGCAGGCACCGACGAGTTCGGCGTGGGGCATGCGCTCACGCGTGCGGAGCTGGCCACCATCCTGTGGCGCGACGCGAACCCGGTCGATGCGGAGTCCTATGACGGGGTGGCCGAGAACGCCACCGGCATGGACGACGTCGCTGCGGACGCCTTCTATACCGCCGCCGCCGACTGGGCGGTGGCGAACGGCATCATCGACGGCGTCGAGCAGCCGGACGGCTCGCGCGCTTTCGAGCCCGACCGCGCGGTGACCTTCGAGGAGGCCGTGGCGATGGTCGCCAAGTACGCCAAGGCGATCCACGGTACCGACGTCGAGGGGGATGTCTCGGCGCTCGACGCGTTCGCCGACGGTTCCTCGGTGGACGGTTGGGCGCGTGCGAATGTGGCTTGGGCGGTCCAGTCCGGCCTGGTCAATGGCGAGCCGACCGACGAGGGCACCATGCTGCGCCCCGCTTCCGACATCATGCGCGAGCGCGCGGCCGGCGTGCTGTCCAACGCGCTTGATCTGAAGATCCTCGGTTAAACAAGATCCAACTGCAAAAAGAAGGAAATTGAATGTCGAATCGATTTAAACCAGGAGTGTTCACCCGCGCGGCCGTAGCAGGTGTGCTGGTGGCGGGCCTGATTCCGTGCGCCGCGTTTGCAGGCGCTGCCGGCGGCGATGCTTCCGGCGGGGAAGCCACCTCCGCCATCGAGGCCATGGCCAAGCAGCAGTACGAGCTTGGTCAGGAGCTTCTTGCCACGGGCAACACGAACATCCTGACGAATTCCAACACCTCGAATGATGGTTTGGATGCGACGCTTGATGCCGCGTGGCCTGATGCTTACGACCTGCGCGATAAGGGCACGGTCACGCCGGTGAAGAGCCAGACTCCTTGGGGCACGTGCTGGAGCTTTGCCGCCGTAGCCGCCGCTGAGACATCGATCCTCAACGAGCTGGGGACAACCTACGACGCGCTTCAGCTCGACCTTTCCGAGCGCCAGCTCGCCTGGTTCTCCCAGACGGTGCTGCCCGAGGGCTCGGGCTCCCAGGCCGGCGAGGGTTGCACCGCATTCGATCCGAGCAAGCGCTTGGATGTCGGAGGCAACTCGTTTATGGCGGCGTCCATTTTCGCCGCAGGCATCGGGCCGGTCGACGAGGCGAGCGTCCCGTATCAGAACAACGATGGCTCCACCGAGACCTTCCGCCAGATCTACGGCGACGACCGCGCCGAGGCCGTGAAGAAGACCAACCCCTCCTTCGACGTCGACGCGCCTGACTGCTATGCGTCCACCGGCGACTGGAGCGTCGACGAGTCGTACCGCTTCCAATCGGTGTTGCAGCTTGAGGATGGCAGCATCCTTCCCTCTCCGGCGACCCTGACGGTGGTCACCACCGATGGCGTTATCGACATTGACAAGGGTATTCAGCAGCAGTATTCCTACAACGAGAACGGCACCGCCGCCATCAAGGAGCAGCTGCTGGCCGGCAACGCCGTGCAGATTGGCTTCTGTGCCGACGCTTCCCGCCCCGGTCAGACCGATGAGTCGAAGTACATCAACACCGACACCTGGGCGCACTACACTTATGAGCCGCAGGCTGCCAACCATGCCGTCACCATCGTCGGCTACGACGACAACTACTCCAAGGACAACTTCAAGGAAGGCCATCAGCCCCAATACAACGGCGCCTGGATTGTGAAGAACAGCTGGGGATCGTCTTCCGAGGACTTCCCGAACAACAACGGCGGCTGGGGCGTCGATGGCGAGGGTTATTTCTACCTGTCCTACTACGACCAGTCCCTCACCAATGTCGAAGTGTTCGACTTCGACACTTCGAGCATCGGAGATGGCAACGATCACTACATGGTCGATTCGTACTCGTACATGCCGACCGGCTCGACCAATTCGCAAGACTCCAACGATGCCACGTTGATGTCGAACATCTTCACCGCTGAAGAAGACCAAGTGGTGAAATCGCTGTCCACGGTGACCGGTACCAACAACGTGACCGCCACCTATGATGTGTACCTGCTTGACGATGATGCGACCGGGCCCACCGACGGCAAACATGTGGCGAGCACTTCCGACACCTATCAGTACAGCGGATTCCATCGCAGCGACCTTTCCAGCGGCGTTGCGATGAAGAAGGGGCAGCGCTATTCGGTCGTGGTGACGCAGCGCGCCGTCGACGGGAAGTATCAGTACGTCCTGCCTTCGGCGTATGGCAAGGAGTTTGCGCATGTCATGGGGCAGCTGAGCTATGCGACCGGCGTGGTGAACGAGGGCGAATCCTTCCTGTTCAGCGATGGCAAGTGGCAAGATTGGACCGAGGTCATCTCTGGGATCAGGGCGAAGATGAAGGCCTACGCTGAGGCGAACCACGGTACGGACACCAGCGAATGGACAGAATACGACAACATTCCCATCAGGGCATACGCTAATCCTTACACCACGCCCGCGTTCTCCGACGTAAGCGATGGCGATTGGTTCTCCGGTGCGGTGGCCAAGGTGGCCGATGCGGGGCTGATGAGCGGATACGCGGGCACCGACGAGTTCGGCGTGGGGCATGCGCTCACGCGTGCGGAGCTGGCCACCATCCTGTGGCGCGACGCGAACCCCGTTGATGCCGAGTCTTACGATGGCGTCGCCGAGAACGCTACGGGCATGAGCGACGTGGCTGCCGACTCGTTCTACACCGCCGCCGCTAACTGGGCAGTTGCCAACGGCGTCATCGACGGCGTCGAGGTTGCCGGCGAATCGCGAGCCTTCCAGCCCGACCGTGCGGTGACCTTCGAGGAGGCCGTGGCGATGGTCGCCAAGTACGCCAAGGCGGTCCATGGTGCCGACGTCGACGGAGACGCTTCGGCGCTCGACAAGTTCGCCGACGCAGGCGACGTGTCCGACTGGGCGCGCGGAACCATGGCCTGGGCCGTCGAGGCGGGCCTGGTCAACGGTGAGCCGACCGACGAGGGCACCATGCTGCGCCCCGCTTCCGACATCATGCGCGAGCGCGCGGCCGGCGTTCTGTCGAACGCGCTCGATCTGAAGATCCTCGGATAGGGAAGGCCGCTTTTCTCGGCCGGCTTTTACACGGAAGATATGCAGCCCTTTTCTCCAAGGGCCGCATGAAGGAAAGGGGTCACGATGACCAATCGATTCAAGCCAGGTGTGTTCACCCGCGCCGCCGTGGCCGGCGTGCTCGCGGCGGGTCTCATCCCGTGCGCCGCGTTTGCAGGCGCATCCGGTGCCGACGAGTCCTCGGACGGGGGTGTGAGCTCCGCTGTCGCTTCTATGGCCGACGAGGGGTACGATCTGCTGCAGACGCTTTCCGCCACCGGCAACGACAACGTGCTGTCGAGCTCCAACAAGTCTGGGGAATCCGCTGAAGCGACGCTTGACGCCGCGTGGCCTGATGCATTCGACCTGCGCGATAAGGGCACGGTCACGCCGGTGAAGAGCCAGAATCCCTGGGGTACGTGCTGGAGCTTCTCCACCATCGCCGCTGCTGAGACCTCCATCCTCAACGAGCTCGGTCTGACCTATGATGAATTTCCGATCGATCTTTCCGAGCGCCAGCTCGCCTGGTTCTCCCAGACGGTTCTGCCCGAGGGATCGGGATCCCAGGCCGGCGAGGGCTCCACGTCGGCCGATCCCAACAACCGCTTGAACGTGGGAGGCCAGCAGTTCACGGCCACGTCCATCTTGGCGTCCGGCATCGGACCGGTCACCGAGGAGGACGTCCCGTACAAGAACAACGACGGCACCACCGAGTCGTACCGTCAGGTGTACGGCGACGCACGCGCCGAGGCCATGAAGAAGACCAATCCCTCCTTCGACGTCGACGCGCCCAACTCGTATTCACGCTCCGGTGACTGGAGCGTCGACGAGTCGTATCGCTTCATGTCGTTTATGCAGCTTGAGGAAGGCTGCTTCCTTCCTTCTCCTGCAACGATCACTTATATTGATAAGTTGAATGAAGCCGGAGTCTCCGAACGGGAGCCGAATTACACCTACAACGATAACGGCACCGCCGCCATCAAGCAGCAGCTCCTTGCCGGCAACGCAGTGTCGGCATCGTTCTTCGCCGATGCTTCCCGCCCGGGCGAGGCCGGTGATTCGCAGTACATCAACACCGACACCTGGGCGCACTACACCTACCAGCCCTTCTCCGCCAATCATGTCGTCACCATCGTCGGCTGGGACGACAATTATTCCAAGAGCAACTTCAAGGAAGGCCATCAGCCGCCTCGCGACGGCGCCTGGATCGTGAAGAACAGCTGGGGCGCATCGTCGAACGACTTCCCGAACAACAACGGCGGCTGGGGCGTCGACGGCGAGGGCTACTTCTACCTGTCCTACTTCGATCAGACTCTCACCGATATCGAGGTGTTCGACTTCGACACCTCAAGCCTCGACAGCGACAACGACTACTACATCGCTGATTCGTATTCCTATATGCCGAGTGCGCGGGTCATGGGATCGCCTGCCGAGGGTTATGCGCAGATGGCCAACACCTTCACCGCTGAGGAAGATCAGATTCTGAAATACGTCTCGTGCGAGACCGCATCGGACAACATGTCCGTCACCTACGACATCTATCTGCTCGACGACGACGCGACCAGCCCGACCGACGGCAAGCACGTCGCGCGCACCTCCGACAACTACCAGTACAACGGCTTCCACCGCACCGCGCTTTCCTCTGGCGTGGTCCTGAAGAAGGGCCAGCGTTACTCCGTTGCGGTGACGTTGCGCAGCGTGGACGGTCAGTACCAGTTCATTTTGCCGATGGCAATGTCGAAGGAATCTGGCCGCCGCACCTACAGCACGGGCATCGTCAACAAGGGCGAGTCCGCGCTGTATAGCGATGGCAAATGGCAAGATTGGACCGACTGCATCGCTGATGTGAAGGAACAGATACGCAAGGAGGGCGAGCAGAAGGGCGATCCCGACAGGAGCGCTTATTTCACCTTCGATAACCTCCCGGTCCGCGCCTACTCCGACCCCTACACCACGCCTACGTTCTCGGACGTGGACGCGAGCGACTGGTTCGCCGGCGCGGTTTCCAAGGTGGCCGACGCGGGCCTGATGAGCGGATACGCCGGCACCGACGAGTTCGGCGTGGGGCATGCGCTCACGCGCGCGGAGCTGGCCACCATCCTGTGGCGCGACGCGAACCCGGTGGATGCCGAGTCCTACGACGGGGTAGCCGAGAACGCCACCGGCATGGACGACGTTGCCGCGGACGCCTTCTACACCGCCGCCGCCGACTGGGCGGTGGCGAACGGGGTCGTCGACGGCGTCGAGCAGCCGGACGGCTCGCGCGCCTTCGAGCCCGACCGCGCCGTGACCTTCGAGGAGGCCGTGGCGATGATCGCCAAGTACGCCAGGGCCGCAGACGGCGACGCCGTCTCGCTCGACAAGTTCGCCGACGCGGGCGACGTGTCCGACTGGGCGCGCGGGACGATGGCCTGGGCCGTCGAGGCGGGCCTGGTCAACGGCGAGCCCACCGACGAGGGCACCATGCTGCGCCCCGCTTCCGACATCATGCGCGAGCGCGCGGCCGGCGTGCTGTCCAACGCGATCGAGCTGAAGATTCTCGGGTAGGATTTGCGCTTCGTTCGGCCAGCTTTTCACAGGAACTATGCGGCTCTTGGCTTCAAGGGTCGCATGAAGGAAAGGAATCAGAAAGGGATCGTGATGACCAATCGATTCAAACCGGGAGTGTTCACCCGCGCCGCCGTGGCCGGCGTGCTCGCGGTCGGTCTCATCCCGTGCGCCGCGTTCGCGGGCGCATCCGGTGGGGATGACTCCGTCGACGGGGAGGCAAGCTCCGTAATCTCGACCATGGCCGAGAAGCAGTACGAGCTGCTCGATGCGTTTGTGACGACCGGTAACGCCAACGTGCTGTCGAGCTCCAACAAATCCGAGGAATCCGCTGAGGCAACCTTGGATGCTGCTTGGCCCGAAACCTTCGACCTGCGCGATCGAGGCACGATCACGCCGGTGAAAAGCCAGATTCCGTGGGGCACATGCTGGAGCTTCTCCGCCATCGCCACCGCCGAGACCTCCATCCTCAACGAGCTCGGCCTTACCTACGACGATCTGAACCTCGACCTCTCCGAGCGCCAGCTCGCCTGGTTCTCGCAGGCGGTCCTGCCCGAGGGATCGGGCTCCCAGGCCGGCGAGGGCTCTACGGCGACCGATCCCAACAATCGTTTGAACGTGGGCGGTATGCAGTTCACGGCGACGTCCATCTTGGCGTCGGGCATCGGCCCGGTCACCGAGAAGGAGGTCCCGTACAAGAACAACGACGGCTCCACCCAGTCCTTCCGCCAGGTCTACGGCAATGAACGCGCCGAGGAGATGAAGAAGGACAACCCCTCCTTCGACGTCGACGGCCCCGACTGCTACGCCTCCACCGGCGACTGGAGCGTCGACGAGTCGTACCGCTTCCAGTCGGCGGTGCAGCTTGAGAACGGCTTCTTCCTGCCTTCTCCGGCAACGATCGCTAAGACCGTTCGCGCGCAGGAAGATGGAACCGCTGAAAATGTCCTCACCTACACCTATAACGAGAACGGCACCGCTGCCATCAAGCAGCAGCTCCTTGCCGGCAACGCGGTGTCTGCATCGTTCCATGCCGACGCGTACCGCCCGGGGCAGACCGATCCTGCGGAGTACATCAATATCGCAACGTGGGCGCATTACACCGACGAGCCCCTGTACGCCAACCACGCCGTCACCATCGTCGGCTGGGACGATAACTATTCCAAGACGAACTTCTTGGAAGGCCACCAGCCTCCTCGCAACGGCGCCTGGATCGTGAAGAACAGCTGGGGGTCGAACACCGAGGAATTCCCGAACAACAACGGCGGCTGGGGCGTCGACGGCGAAGGCTACTTCTATCTGTCCTACTTCGATCAGTCCCTCACCGACCTCGAGGTGTTCGACTTCGATACCACGAGCCTTGGCAGCGACGACGACCACTACATCGTCGATTCGTATTCCTACATGCCCTCTTCACAGGTCATGGGCACGACTTCCGAAAACTTTGTCCAGATGGCGAACGTGTTCACCGCCGAGGAAGATCAGGTGCTGCGTTACGTCTCGTCCGAGACCGCGTCGGACAACATGTCCGTCACCTACGACATCTACCTGCTCGATGACGACGCGGCCAGCCCGACCGACGGCAAGCACGTCGCGAGCACGTCCGACAGCTACCAGTACAACGGCTTCCACCGCACCGCGCTTTCCTCCGGAGTGGTCCTGAAGAAGGGCCAGCGCTACTCGGTCGCGGTGACGATGCGCACCGTCGACGGCCAGTACCAGTTCATCATGCCTGCGGGCCTGTCGAAGGAAGCCGCCGACGCCAAGAAGATGAGCTCTTACAGCACGGCTGTTGTCAACGAGGGCGAATCTGCGCTGTATTCCGATGGCAAATGGCAGGACTGGACCAAGGCCATCGCCGATACGACGGACAAGCTACGCAAGGAATGCGAGCAACAGGGGCTGCCCGACACGAGCGGTTATTACACCTTCGACAACCTTCCCGTCCGCGCCTACTCCGACCCCTACACCACGCCTACGTTCTCGGACGTGGACGCGAGCGACTGGTTCGCCGGCGCGGTTTCCAAGGTGGCCGACGCGGGCCTGATGAGCGGATACGCCGGCACCGACGAGTTCGGCGTGGGGCATGCGCTCACGCGCGCGGAGCTGGCCACCATCCTGTGGCGCGACGCGAACCCGGTCGATGCGGAGTCTTATGACGGGGTGGCCGAGAACGCCACCGGCATGGACGACGTCGCCGCGGACGCCTTCTATACCGCCGCCGCCGACTGGGCGGTGGCGAACGGCATCATCGACGGCGTCGAGCAGCCGGACGGCTCGCGCGCCTTCGAGCCCGACCGTGCGGTGACCTTCGAGGAGGCCGTGGCGATGATCGCCAAGTACGCCA
>CAVHFC010000012.1:31123-38424 GCA_963635025.1 Eubacterium sp. CAG:786 | reverse complement strand
ACGCTCGGCTACTTCTTCCCCACGTTTTTGCCGGGCAACACGCTGCCCTGCGTCATCGTCGCGTCGCTGTTCATGTGGGCGCTCACGTTTTTGGTCATCCGCGGCGTTGAAAGCGCGTCGTTTCTGAACGCCATCGTGATGGTGGCGAAGGTGGCCTCGCTGGGCATCTTCCTTATCTTCGCGATCTTCATGTTCAACGCTGGAATCTTCACCGCCGATTTCTGGGGCAACGTGTACAACAACGCCGTTGCCGCTGGTGAAGCAGGCGCCGACGCGACAAGTCTCGGATCCATCGGCGAGCAGGTTATGAACTGCATGATCATCATGATGTGGGTGTTCATCGGCATCGAGGGCGCCGCCGTCATGAGCTCCCGCGCGCGCAACAAAAACGAAGTGGGCAAGGCAACCGTCATCGGCCTGATCTGCCTGCTGCTCATCTACATCGGCTGCTCCGTGCTGCCCTACGGTTACATGAGCTACACCGAGATCGCCGCGCTCGACTACCCCGCCATGCTGTACGTGTTCGATTCCATGGCTCCCGGCTGGGGCGGCGCGTTTATCAGCATTGCTATCATCATAGGCGTTGCCGGCGCATGGCTGTCCTTCACCATGCTGCCTGCGGAAACCACCTCTGAAATGGCCGAACGCCACCTGCTTCCCGAATCTTGGGGCAAGCTGAACAGCAAGGGCGCCCCGCAGATGAGCCTGCTTTTGGTGGGCGCCTGCATCCAGGTGTTCCTGATCGTGCTGATGTTCAGCGAGGATGCGTACAACTTCGCCTTCAGCATGTGCACCGTATCCATCGTCATCACCTGGTCGTTCATCGCTCTGTACCAGGTCAAGTTCTCGGCGACGGAAGGCAAGAATGCGGCACAGCTAATCATCGGCGCCGTGGCCCTCCTCTTCCAGGTTGTCGGCGTGCTGTACAATGGCTGGTCGTTTTTGCTGCTCACCTGCGTCGGCTACATCCCCGGCTTCTTCGTGTACATGAAAGCCCGCAAGGATCGCGGCCACGCCGTCACCGGCGGCGAGAAGATCGGCATGGGCGTTGTGTCCGCGCTTGGAGCGGCTGCCCTGGTTTTGGTTGCCATGGGCGTGATCGGCATCTAAGTTTTCGACCACTCGAATGGGGGCGCACGGTCCGACACCGCCGCTGCGCAACAAGCCCCGTCTATATGAAAGGCCTTCGAGCAGCTTCGCTCGAAGGCCTTTCATTTGCGAATCGCCGTCCTATTCCTGCGGACGCGAAAACGCTTGCAACACATCGCGCAGCAGTTCAGCAGCAAGCTCGCGCACGTCACGCCCTTCGGAAATGGCGGCAACCGCGGCGCCGTCAACCACCGTCCCCACAATATGCGATGGCATGTCGATTCCCGCATGCTTCAAGATGCGTCCCACCGCCAGATCGAGCTGAACGCGCCCGTTTTGGTACGCCTCGGTCACGGCGTCGGATTCGGACGCCGCCAAAAGCTGCTGGTAGTGGGCAGCAGGATTCACTGATTCATCCGGCAAACTTGCGCTGATCAGCAGGTTTATCAGATGCTTGCGGCAATCTTCCTGACTCATGGATTCCGCCGTGGCCGCGGAATTTTCCGCTCGTTCGGCCCAGAGCTGAATGTTGTAACGGCCGGCCTCATACAGCAGCTGACTGGTGGATTCGAAATAATAGCCAACCGACGACGATGCGGCACCGGCCCACTGGGCAACCTTGCGGTATGTAACGGCCTTCGGGCCTTGCTCGCGCAGCAGCGCGGCGGCGGCAAGCACCAATGACGTGCGCGTGATCTGCGCTTTCAGCGATTTCGGCGTCTGGTTTGCCTCGCCCATGGCGATCCCCTTTGCTCGCGGCCGGCAAAATACGGACATTATACGCGAAAGCAGGGGGCGAACGCACCAAGCAACCGATAATAAACGGCAAACGACCTGGGTTTTTCGTGCAGGTGCACCAAACCCAGGTCGTTTTAGGGAAAACCGTTTGCGCGCTTATAGGCGCACGCTACACCTCCGAAAGATCCTTACCCGTATGCTCGTGCGAAGCGATCATAGCGAACAGGGCAAGCACCGCGATGAACACCATGTAATAGGCCGGAGCGATGGCGTCGCCGGTCAGGTCGATCAGCGCGAACGAGATATAGGAAGCAGAGCCGCCGAAGATGGCATTGGCCAAATTGAAGCTCAGCGCAAAGCCCGAATAGCGCACCTCGGTCGGGAACGTTTCGCACAGGTAGCTGGAAAGCGTGCCGTCGTTGATGGTGAGCAGCAGGCACATGACAAGCTCGACCAGCAAAATGGTGACGAAATCGAGACTTCCCAGCAGCCAGAAAGCCGGGATCGTGAACACGATGAAGCCCAAGCAAGCGGCGATGAGCATCTTCTTGCGCCCGAACTTGTCGGAAATGCGCCCTGAGGTGAAGATGAACGCGATATACACCACCAGCACGATAGTGGTGATGATGGAGGCGGAGCCGGCGTCGTAGTTCAGCGTTGCCTCCAAGTAGTTGGGTAGGTACGTGAGCACCGCGTAGAAACCGACGGCGTTGAGCACGCATGCGCCGAAGGAAACGGCCAGCACGCGGAAATGCTTCTCGAACAGCGTGCGGATGGGCTTGTCTTCGCTCTTCATGCCCTTCGAAGCAAGATCGGACTGCATCTTCTCGTACACCGGGGAGTCCTCAAGATGCTCGCGAATGTAATGCGTGATGAAGCCAAGCGGACCGGCCAGCCAGAACGGGATGCGCCAGCCCCAGTTCACCACGAAGTCCGACGTCGCTCCGAACGTGTTGAACATCCACGTTGCGAACAGAGAACCGATCAGCAGGCCAACGGCCGTGGATGCAGGAACCATGGAGCAGTAAAAACCACGATGGTCCTTCGGCGAATACTCGGCGATGAACGTTGCGGCGCCGGCATATTCGCCGGAAGCGGAGAAGCTTTGCAGCATGCGCAACAGCAAAAGCAGCAGCGGCGCACCGATGCCGAGCATGGCGTAGCCCGGCAAGCAGCCGATGAGGAACGTGGCACCCGACATAAGCAGAATGGAAATGGACAGGGCCCACTTGCGACCTTTCTTGTCGCCCATGTTGCCCCAGAAGATTGCGCCGATCGGGCGCACGAGAAACGCCAGCGCGAACACGCCGAACGTCATCATGGTCGCCACCATCTTGTCTTCGTCTGGGAAGAACACCAGCGCGAGCACGGTGGCCAGATACGAGTAACTTGCGTAGTCGAACCATTCGATGAAGTTACCCAGAAACGATGAGAACACCACTTTCTTCAGCGTCTTTTGTTTTTCAGCCTCGGTGATGTCCTGCGTGTTGATAGTTGCGGAACTAGTACTCATTGATACCCCTCAGAACGGTGCGGCATCAACATCGCATAGATGCTGCATGCGCACGGCTTGCATCTGCCCCCACGTGCAGAGCGATGCCTTGCTGCATGATTGCCTCCTATCTTGCGAAAGCTTGCCAGCTTTCATGAAACCCCATTCGATATGTGATGATACCGTGAACGGCACACTGCAGCTCACCTAAGAATCAAACGTTACCAATCGGCAATAAGCGACCTCGGCATTTGAGCAGGTGCACAAGAAAATTTCCTGATAAACGGCTAAAAAGGCGCGCCCACCTGAAACGATGGGCGCGCACCTTGCACAGGCGGAAAGCCTCAGGTCGACCTTTCCTTTCAGGCTTCCTGAACTTCCTTTGCCTGTTTCGATCCAGCAACCATCGACTTGATGGCCGGGATGCAACCGCCACCCAAGATCATGATGATGCCGAGACCGGTATTCAGCGTGACGGCCTCACCGAAGACGAACAGGCCGATGAACAGGGCGACCGGGACTTCCCAGTAGGCGATGGTGCTGTAGTCGGCAGCGGGCAGGTTGCGCCCGGCAACCAGCAGCGTGCCCAGCGCGATGGGGCCGCAGATGATCCACAAAAGCACAGCGCCGATCCAGTTGAATGTGGTGAAGTGCACCTCGGTGATCCAGTTTTCCTGACCGGTCGCCATACCGGCGATGTTCATGAGCACGGTCACGATAAGCGCTCCGAGCGTGGCGAAGACGAAGTTCCACACGCCGCGCGCGGTGGTGTCGGCGTCTTTGCGATAGCCGTTGAAGAACATGGACATGCCGTAGAACAGGCCGGAGAGCAGGCCGAAGATGTCGCCGATGGCCTTCTGCGGGAATTCGGGCGTGCTCGGCACCAAGTTGAAGTCGATGCCGAAGAACTGCCCGCCCACGCCGAAGCCGAGCAGGCCCTCGCCGAACATCATGCCGACGAACACGACGAACAGGCAGATCCACTGCAGGGGCGACATGGGTTCCTTGCGGAAGATGCGCGCGAGCAGCGTGCAGATGACCGGGCCCGTGTAGATGAACATGACCGCGTTCGCCACGGTAGTCATCAGCGTCGACGTCACGTAGCAGGAAAGCGACATGCCGATGGCCAGACCGCCGAGCGCGATCGCCGGCGTGAGCTTCAGCTCCTTGAACACCTGCTGCTTGTGCGTGAGGCACAACAGGATGACGAAGAACACGACGCCCATGGCCATGCGGCCCATGGCCATCAGCGCGCCGACGGAGTCGGAGCCGTTCAGCCCCATGGTTGAGTCGAACATGTTGGTACGCGTCGCCCAGCGGCTGAACAACGGCACGCATGCCATACCCGTCGCGGAGATGAGCATGAAGATGGTGCCCTTCTTGCGATCCATCTGGTAATCGTCGTTGCCGGACCCCTTTCCGGCCGAGCCGTCGCCACGGCTCGTGGTGATTTTCTCGTCTGCCATTGGTTCCTCCTTAAAAAACCAGTAGCATGGAACGGAACCCTTCCGTACTTCCTTATCCGGTTCAGACCAGAGAGCACCGTGCTTGTATTTGGGTGTGCGAACCTAAGCCCGGCCTTGTCTGGTCGAATCGGAAACTCCTTATTCGGTTGTACTCAAGGGTGAATGAGAAAAGGGGGACCTGGCCTTCGGAATGTGCCAGATCCCCCTTTCCAATAGGTGCCCTTGCGCCAAACCGCCGGGCTAGGCGGCAAGCGCTACGCGGCAATTAGTCGTCCCACATCTCCGGATGGATGAGGGTGCAGTCCTTGACGCGATTCGGGAAGTAATCGAGGCAATCGCCCTCGCGGTAAACGTCAGCGGTGGAGCAGTGCAGGCCGCCGCCGAAGGCGTAGGCGCCGCGCAGGTCGACCGGGATGACGTTCATGCCCAGCTCGTCCATCTGCTGCTGCTGATAGACTTCGGAAGCCTCGACGATGACGGTCTTCGGGTCGAGCACCAGGCAGTTCATGGACAGCCACACGGAGCTGTAGCACAACTCGGGCGGCTCGTCGTGAGCCGGCTGGGCTGCGTCGACGATCTGCCAATCGTTGGCCTCGAAGATGTCCTTCTGGCCGGTGTCTGGATGACGATGCGGGTTGTTGATGATCAGACCCGGACGCAGCGGCACGAAGGTGGCGTCGATGTGGATCGGGTACGGGTCGCCCGGGAAGTTCATGGCATGGACGCGCAGGTCGGGATAGTAGCGCTGGAACCATTCCATGGCCGTGCGGTTGGTGGTCAGGCCATGCTGGATGAACAGGTCCTTGCCCATGCGCATAACGTCGGCGGCGTCCCACATCGGCTCGACTTCGGTGGTGACGAAGTCCTTGGCGGCGGTGCGCTGCAGGCGCTCCTCGAGCGTGATCTTCTCGTCGTAGTAGTTATGCTTGTAGGAAGCATCGGTCAGACGCGGACGCGGAGCCTGGGTCCACAGGAACTCGGGATCCTCGTCGAAGTACTGCTTCATGAGCGGCCAGTAGGCCAGATACTCGAAGTAGCGGCAGCGGAAGGAGTTAGCGGAAGCCATGATCTCGTTGCCGATGGTGAGCAGGATGTCACGCGGCGGCATGCAGGTCATCATGGAGTCGTTGGTGAAGTCGGGGGTGCCGATCTTCTGGTTCCACTGCAGAGGCGTCGGGCGGTCGACGACCACGCCGCGCTCTTCGACGGCCTTGACCAGGTTCTCCAGGCAGGCATTGCCAACCTCGACGGTGCGCAGCGGGCGCAGGCCCCACATGCCGCGCATGTCGGAGTCAACCGGGACCTTCTCAGAAGTTGCGGGCTCCTCGGGCGGAATCATCGAGTTGTCGCAGCGGCCGATGATGACGCGCTTCAACGGATCCCAGTCGTTCCAAGAATTGACTATCTTCGCCATGACAGTCTCCTTTCTGTGACGATGCTTCCGACATCGTCGACGAATGCGCACGTCCGTGCGCCCCTTTGGCGTTCCGACACGGTATTGAGGAGGCTTCCAGAGCAAGTACGCTTGGCAACCCTGGAATTTGCGCCTTTTGCATGCGTCGGTTTTGCCGATGACCAAGTTATATCACCATTGTTGTGCGCCTGCAAGACGTATTTCACGAGTAAAATTGGACGTTTTGCACAAGTAAATTGTTCGCTTGCACAATTTTCTGTAACATACCTGAAACGTATGAATATGCACTTTGCAAGCGAATATTGGATATTTTCGCCTCCTGAATCATTTCCCACGAGTGGGAAGGAGGGGAAAAGGGGGAGCTATGCATTTCCCCTGTCAACCTTTGTTTTATAGGGCGCCTATGGAATTGCACAAACCTGACGAAAAATCCGACTTCAAAAGTTTCGTTTGCGTAAATGGATCGCCATCAGGCCGACACCTGGTTCGAAGATGCCGGCCTGATGGCGCTCAGTCTTGCCGCCTGCTCTTAGTAGTAGCGATAGTATGCGGCGCAGCTGCCTTCGCTGCTGACCATGCAGGGGCCGACCGGGTTTTCCGGCGAGCACACCTTGCGGAACAGCGGGCATTCGTTAGGAGCCATGCGGGCACGCAGCACGTCGCCGCAGCGGCAGCCGCGCGGGTTGACCGTCGGCTCGATTTCCGGCTTGAAGCGGCGCAGGGCGTCGAAAGCGGCGTACTTCTCGCGAATGCGATAGCCGCTGCCCGGGATGTCGCCCATACCGCGCCAGGTGGCGGTGCAGGTTTCGAACACCTCGTCGATAGCGGCCAGCGCCACGGGGTTACCCTGCGGCATGACGCCGCGCGCGTAGGCGATTTCGATATCGGCGCGCCCTTCGTGCAGCTGGCGCATGATCATGGCGATGCCTTGCAGCACGTCGACCGGTTCGAAGCCCGTGACCACGCCGGGGATCCCGTATTCCTTCGCCAAAAACTCGAAGGGGGCGGTGCCGGTGATGGTGGCCACGTGACCAGGCAGAATGAGCGCATCAAGCTTAAGCGACGGGTCGTTGACCAGCTGCTCCAAGGCACCGGGCATGTT
>CAVHFC010000012.1:5377-30858 GCA_963635025.1 Eubacterium sp. CAG:786 | reverse complement strand
ATGCGCGCGAGCGCGATGACCGCGTCGATGTCGCGATTCGATGTGACGCACACCGGGCAGCCCGGACCGGAAGAGAGACGCACGCCTTTCGGCATGAGGTTGCGGATGCCGTTGCGCGCGATGGCGACCGTATGCGTGCCGCAGACCTCCATGAGCGTCACCTCACGCTCGGGCGCGAGTTTGGCGATGGAATCGATCAGGCCGCGCGCGAGCTTCGGGTCCTTGAAGGCTGCCAGTTCCGAGCGCATTTCGGCGTCATCGGCGGTTCGCGAATGGTGGATGTTGTCGATGGCAGGCCGACCAGCGTCGCTGCCGGCACCTTGGCTGTTTTCGATATCCGCCATCGTTAAATCGCCGCGCCTTCGGGCAGCTCGTCGCCGGCGAGGGCGGGGAACTCCTTGATGAGATCGATGGTTTCCTGCGCATAGTCGGGGTCGACCACCTCGATGGCGAAACCGGCGTGAACCAGCACGAAGTCGCCGACGCCGGCTTGCGGGGTCAGGTCGATCGATATGCTGCGCGTCACGCCGAGGATGTCAACGGTCGCAAGGCCATCGCCGTCAAGCGAGGCGATTTTCGCGGGGATTGCCAAGCACATATGCTGCCTTCTTTCTAGTTCGTCTCAGCGCCGTGCTCATCTGCGTTGTCTTGCGCCCATGCTACCACAGCCTGGCCGTACGAGATGCACCCATCGCTGGGCGGCAGGTCGCGGTTGAGGGCGACGGTGAATCCGGCCTCCTGCAGAAGCGCCGTCGCGTGTTCCACCAGGTAACGATTGAGGAAGACGCCGCCGGAAAGCGCCACGGTGGTTATGCCGTACACGCTGTTCGCCAGCTGGGCTGCCATGAGGATCGCGCCTGCGAACGCGTCATGGAAGCGGCGCGCGATGGTTTTCACGGGCACGCCTGCCTGCAAGTCGTCAAGCAGCGAGGAGAACACGCCCGCAGCATCGAAGAGGACGACGGAGGTGTCCTGCGCGGTGCTGTCCTTCGTTGCGGTGTTCTTCACCACGTCGATGCGGTAGGCGTCCTCGGGAATCGTCGTGGGAACAGCCTCGGTGGCGGGCACGCCCATGGCGGCTTCCAGCTCGATGGCGGGTTGACCCTCGTAGGTGGGTTCGGGGCAGACGCCCAGAAGCGCGCTCGCAGCATCGAACAGGCGGCCGACCGAGGAGGTGTAGGGCGTGTTCAGGTCGCGCTCGATCATCTGGTCGCACAGATCCGCCGCTTCTCCCATCGACTCCAAAAGCGGGGTCGCCGCCGGATGTTCCAGCAGGTCGAAAGCGTACAGGACGCCATAGGCCATGCGGCGCGGATCCTTCACGGCAGCCGCCCCGCCGGGCATGGGCACATAGGCGAAATTGGCGAAACGCTCGAAGGCCTGTTGGTTGACGATCAGCACCTCGCCACCCCAGATGCGCCCGTCGACCCCGTAGCCGGTGCCGTCGAACGCGATGCCGCACACCGGCCCGAACAGGCCGTTCTCACCCAGCACCGACGCGATATGCGCGTGATGGTGCTGCACCTCGAACAAGGGTGCGTCGGCGGATTTCGCCTGCTCACGCGCCCACTTGCTCGTCAAATACTCGGGATGCAGATCGCAGGCGAAACGCTGGGGCGTCTCCTGGAACAGCTTCTCATAGCGCGATTTCGCCTCGAGCCACGCATCGTAGGTTTCGGCGTTCTCGACGTCGCCGATGTGCTGGGAGACGAACGCCTCGGGTTTCGCGTCGTCCTCATCCCCCGATGCTGCGCGCACGAGGGCGAAGGTTGCCTTCTGCTCGGAACCGACCGCAAGCAGCGTTTCCTGACGCGGCGCCGCCTCGGGGCAGTCGAGGGCCAGCGGCAGCGGCGCGAAGCCGCGCGCGCGGCGTACGAACTGGATAGCCTGCTCCTGCCCCGCCTGCACGACGCGCAGCACCGAATCGTCGTAGCGCGACAGGATTTCCCGATTGTTCCCGATGATGACGTCGGCGATGCCGCCCAGCTTGAGACGCGCTTGGGCGTCATCGGTGACGATGGGTTCGTTGTGAACGTTTCCTGAGGTCATCACCAGCATCGGTAGCGCGTCGTCACCGCGCTCGGCGCGCAGGGCGCTCGCGAAATCGTGCAGCAGCAAGTGCTGCACCGGGGTGCAGGGCAGCATGACGCCCACCTCCGGCAGCGCATCGGCCAAGCCGGGCTCGAGCGCCGCGTCGGGGCGTTTGCGCAGAAGCACGATGGGGCGCTTCGTCGATTCGAGCTGTTCCTGCTCCACCGCGTCGACGCGGCAGACGCGCCGCGCGTCGTCAGCGCTGGCGACCATGACGGCAAATGCCTTGCCCTGGCGACGTTTGCGCTGCCGCAGCTTCGCCAGCGCCTCGGGGTTCGCGGCGTCGCACACCAGGTGGAAACCGCCAAGTCCCTTCACCGCCACGATGCCGCCCGATATGAGAACGCGAACCGCCACCGCGAAGATGGCATCGGAAGCTTCGCGCGAGTTTCCCCAGGCGATGCGCCACGAATTGTCGTCGGCGCACGGCGCGAAGGAAAGGGAATCCAGGGGCGACGCGGCACGGGAATCAGAATCGGAGCCGACACCGGAATCGGAAGCAGAAGGCTCGCCCAGCAACGCGTCAAGTGCCTCTCCTGCCGAGTCACCCTGGCCTGCCGGCAAACAAAGCGAAACCTGCGGCCCGCATTCCCAGCAAGCATCGGGCTGCGCATGGAAGCGCCGGTCGAGCGGGTCAGCGTATTCGCCGGCGCAGCGCGGGCACATGTCGAACTCCTTCATCGACGTGGCCGAACGGTCGTACGGCAGCGAATCGATGATGGTGAAGCGCGGGCCGCAGTTCGTGCAGTTGATGAACGGATAACGGAAGCGCCGATCGTTGGGGTTTAACAACTCGGAGAGGCAATCGTCGCAGGTTGCCAGATCGGGCGACACCAACGTCGTCTGCTCCGCTTCGCTGTCATCGGAAAAGCGGATCTCGAAGCTTTTGAAATCCTCGAGCGGAACTTCCTTCAGGTCGACCTCGGTCACCTTTGCGGCTGCCGGCGGGTTCATATGCAGTTCCGTGACGAATTCGTCGAGCAGCTTCGCCTCGCCTTCGGCGTGGATGAACACGCCTTCGGTGGCATTGAGCACCCAACCGTTGATCAAATAGCGTTTCGCCAGGCGATACACGAAGGGGCGGAAACCCACTCCCTGCACGATGCCCTTCACTTGGATATCCAGCGCCTCAACCATAGCTACCCCCTCGAAAAGAAGAGCGGGCACACGGCCCGCCCTTCGAACAAATCACCTGTTCAGCTTAACGCTATGCGCGTTCTTCCAGAATGTCGCACACAACCTCGGCCAGGGCGCGCAGCGTCACGGACGAGTTGTCGGGAAGATGCAGGTGCACGCAGCGGCGACCGCGATCGGCCAGCGTGACCAAGTCGCCCGATGCCTGCGCCTTCGCCAGCGATCCCAAGCTTTCGGCTTCCTGCTTCAGCGGGATATCCTTCAGCTCGTCGGCAGACAGGATGAGGAACACGCCGCAGTTCGGGCCGCCCTTGTGCAGCTGACCCGTGGAGTGCAGATAGCGCGGGCCAACCTCCAGGCACGACACGACGCCGCACTTGTCCGCCACGCCGTGACGAATGGTTTCCAGCGCCTCGCGGCGGCCTTCGCCCGTGAACGGCAAAAACGCATTGAGCGCGAAGAAGTCGCCCGGCTGGATGCTGCCGAGCAGCGCGCGCAGCGAGGCGCGCACGTCGGTGCAGTCCTTGAAGCACGGGGCCTGGCGCACTTCCACCTGACCCATGTTCACGTCGTCGATGAAATCCTGCACGTAGTCGGGTTCGGGCTGGCCGTCGCGCAGGATGTCGAGCACCACGGCCTTCGCCGATGCGACGTCGGGTTGGTCGAACGGGCAAATCTTCATCAGGTAGCCGCACATGGCGACTGCGTATTCCCACATGACGAAGTGCTCGGGCAGGTCGTAGACGCTTTCGATCTTGTACGCGGCGCGCGGGATGGACGAGTCGATGTAGGACAGGCCCATCTCGAAGTTGCGGCCTTCGTCCCACAGGTCGTTCTTCGTTTGGTACATGATGATGCTGCGATCGCCCGGGTCCTTCGTGAGCAGCAGCGAGTCGATCTCAATGTTCGGCAGGATGCCCTGGCCGTTCTTGCCGACGGATTCCGCAACCAGCTGCTCGATCCACAAGCCCAGCACGCGGCCGCGCTTCTGGGTGAGGAACGTGAACTTGTTGCGTCCCTGCAGGTAGTTGTCGTACAGGAATGCCGCCAAGCCGATAGCCGGGTTGTCGATGGCGTCTTCGCTGCAGACGCGCTCGGCCTCGGCCGCACGCGCGATGAACTCCTGCAGGTTGATGCCCACGAGTGCAGCCGGCAAAAGGCCGAACACGGAAAGCGCACTGAAGCGCCCGCCAACGGTCGGCTCGCCGGAGAACACGGCGGCCCAGCCCTCCTCGCGCGCCTGAGCCTCAAGCGCCGAGCCCGGGTCGGTGATGGCGACCAGGTGCTTCACCAGCTCTTCGTTGGAAATGCGATCGGAGAGCATATCGCGCACGGCACGCAGCGCCAGGCGCGGCTCGATGGTTCCGCCCGACTTCGACGAGATGATGAACAGCGTGGCCTGCGGGTCGATTTCCGACAGGATGCCGCGCACGCGCACCGGGGAATCGGAATCGAGCGTGCGGAATTGCACCTGCGAGGAGTCGGGCTTGTTGTATTTCGTGATGGTCATGGGAGCCTGCGTGGACCCGCCCTGACCAATGAGCACCACCCATTTCAGGCCCTGGGCGATGATGGAGTCGGCAAACGACTGGATTTCGTGCAACGGATACGGCGGGTTGGTTCCCAGATCCGCCCATCCCATGTAGTTCTGAGCGCATTCCTGCGCCTCATCGGAGAAAGCGAACAGCGTAGCATCCTTGGCATGCATGCGGCTTGCAGCGCATTCCTTCACCAACGTTTTGGCGGAGGGGTACAACTTCTCCATTTCACCAGACAGCATGAGCACCTTCTTTCTGCATAAGTACCGGACATTTTAGCAAAGCCGGGAAAACGTTGCCCTCGAGTTGCCCTTCGTGTGTCGAAGCTGTGAAAGCGCGCGGGAAGGTGGGGCTGAACGAAGGGAGTTTTGCCCCGAACGCAGCGAAATCCGTTTCACCGGGCCCGCCTGACCACCTGCTATACTCGGCGCATGATACGACAAGCTTCCGAAAACACCCGCGCGCGCAACAAGGGAATCACCGCGTTCCCGCTGAAGGTGCTCGCCATCGTGGGCATGACCTGCAACCACGCCTGCTACATCTTCTGGGACCAGATGCCCGACGAGCTGTTCTGCGCGCTGTTCGGCTTCGGCGGGCTGACCTTCCCCATTATGGCGTTTTTGCTGGTGGAAGGGTACAACCACACGTCGAACGTGAAGCGTTACGGGCAGCGGCTGCTCATCTTCGCGCTTATTTCGCAGATCCCCTACGGGCTGTTTTTGTCCAGCCAGGCAAACGTGCTGTTCACGTTGTTCGTTTGCCTGATGCTGCTGTACGCCTACGGCCATATGGGAAGGCGCGGACTGTTCTGGGTGCTGTTCTGCGGTGTCACGCTGCTGACGGCCTGGTGCGATTGGGGAATATTGGCGCCGTGCATGGTGATGGTGCTGCGCCTGACGCAGAGCCCGCGAGCGCGCGTGGCCTATTCGGCGTTGCTTCCCATCTGCGCGAACGGCCTGCCGATGTTCGCGCAACTGATCGAGGTTCCCACGCTGCGCAACCTGGGCATGGCGCTCTATCCCCTGGTTGGCTGCGCGGCGACCATCCCTCTGCTGTGGGCCTACAACGGCGGTCGCGGCCGGTCGATGAAGTGGTTCTTCTACGCCTACTACCCCGCGCACATCGCCGTGCTGGGGCTGGCGAAAGTGCTCGTGTTCGGGAACTGAGAAATCGGTGGCGCGCCTTCGGCGCTTTCTATTTGGGCGCGAGTCATGCCTCGCGCCTACGAAAAACCTGATGAAAGCATTAACACAGCAGCAAAATCCCGTAGCCAGCCATGGCTTGAACCTAATTAGAGAGCACCCGAAGGGTGCGACAGACATTTCCATGAGTGTGCGGGGTCGCTCGGCGGTTGCGACCGATCCCGCCCGCGTTTTAAAGGTGTGACGCGTCCTTTGGACGCTGACCTAGTGATGTGCGAGACATGTCTCGCACCCACGAAATTCTGGCAGACATGTTATCCCGGCAGCGAGATTTCGTGGGCTCGAGGTACGGTTGCAACTACAATTTCGTGGGTTCGAGCCATGGCTCGAACCTTTTTAGAGAGCATCCGAAGGATACGACAGTGTTTTCGACGCGAGGCGAAAGCGGGTCGGGAGGCGATATCCCCGCAGTTGAGGACGAAGACGGCGTGCCAGGGCGGCCCGCAGCGTCGAGCGGTGCGGCGGCTGACAAGCCGCCGCAACCAACTAGGACCAGTCGGCGCCTAGAACGATTAGGAAGTCCTCTTCAAACAGGTAGGTGTTGTCGTTGAGCACGGCTTCGCCGACGCCGAGCTTGCTAATGATCGCTTCGGCGTATTCTTTTTCAGCAGCCGTTTTGTACACGACGAGGGTCTTGGTGTAGTTGAAGTTGTCCGCGTTGCTGGTATTCACGCTGTAACCGAGCCCCTGGATGCGCTCGGCGGCGTCAAGACCGGCACCCGACACGCCGTTGCCGTTGCGAATCGCCACCGATCCGCCGCTCTTCACCGCGCCGCCCGATCCCGCCTCGCCGGAACTTGCCGAGCTGCCGTCGCCCGTGGTCGCCATAATGGTGCCGGAAACCTGGTCGACGATGTTGCCCTCGGTCGGGGACAAGCCCGCGTCGACGCGCTTCATCATGGCCTTCCATTCGTTGGTGCTGTTCACCTCGTACCACACGCCGTCGATGTATTTCGAGGTGGTGGGCTCCATGGCCGAATAGATATCGGTCGAGGGATCGAGGCCCTGCATGTTCTGCGCAAGCCCGATGATGTCGGTGACGCCCAAGTCGGTGGTCACGTATTTGGAAAGGGTTTTCACGGTGGAAGCCATCGTGGCCACGTCGGCCGACAGCAGTTTCTTCGCGATGGCCGCCATCACCAGACGCTGGTTCGCGGCGCGGTATTCGTCGCCCGGACCGATTTCGTCATAGGCATGGCGCGCACGGCATAGGATGAGCGCCTGGTCGCCGTTAAGCGTTTGCAAGCCCGCGTCCAAATGACCGCCCGCGTCCTCGTCGTCAATGGTCATGGGGACGTCGACCTCAACGCCGCCGAGCGCATCGACGATCTCGCGGAAGCCGTCGAAGTTGATTTCCGCGTAATGCGAGATATCGACGCCGGCCAGCTTGGAAACCGTCTGCACGGAAAGCGACGGGCCGCCGAACACGTGCGCCGCATTGAGCTTGTTGATGCCGTATTCGTCACCGTAGTCGATCATGGTGTCGCGATGCAAGGAAACCAGCGTGACCTTCTTGTTCACCGGGTCGATGCGGGCGAGCATGATGGAGTCGGTGCGGTAGCTGTCGCCGAAATCGCCCGACTCGTCGCGCTCGGCCGAGCCGTCGGTACCCATGAGCAGCATGTAGAACGGCTGCGTCAGGCTGGTTTTGACCAGGTACTTGCTGGTGTCGCCAAGACCCGCGCGGAAGTTTCCGGACAAAACGTTCACGTAGGCGAACGCCGCGCCCACGCCGATGACCGCTACCGCGAGCACGGCGATAAGGGCGTAGAACAGCTTGCCATGGCGGCGCGCTTTGTGGGTTTTGGCGTATTCGTCGCGCGAAAGACGGCGCGCGGCATCGTCCGAGGAGTTTGGCATTTGCGCCGATGAATCGCTTGACTTCCCACCTTTGCGGCGCGTGGGTTTGTCCGCGGAGACGTAGCGGCTGCGCGCGTAACGCTCCTGCGCGGACGCGTCGGCTGCCGTGGCGCGACGGTTGGCGGATGAGTGGTTCGATGATGCGCGGCCGGCCCCTTGAGAGCCACCACGGCGTGTGCGTTTGGTATTCATGCCTTTTATTGTTGCCGTCGACACCAAGGCGGGCAACCGCTTCCACAACCCCCGTGGGAAAAACTCACAGCGATGCCATAGCGGCAGATGGCGGCTCTCGCCCACAGACCGGCCGGCAGGAGCGAAAGAAAAGGCCGGAACCCTCGCAGGTTCCGGCCTTTCGCCTTGCGTTTGGTTTCCCTTTTTCGCTTGCCTACTACCCAGCGGGGAAACGGATGATCATGTAGACGGCTGCGATGACGACCGTCAGCAGCATGATCGGGAAGCCGTGCTTGAAAAAGCCCATGAACGTGATCTCGTGGCCGAACTTCTTGCTGATGTCGGAAAGCACGACGTTGGCCGACGCGCCGATGAGCGTGCCGTTGCCGCCCAGGCACGCGCCGAGCGAAAGCGCCCACCACAGGGCCGTGCCGTCGATGCCGTCGGCTTCAAGCGCCAAGATGATCGGGATCATCGTGGCCACGAACGGGATGTTGTCCAGGAAGCTGGAGATGATAGCCGAGCCGATCAGCACTGCCAGCATGGTGACGAACAGGTTGCCGCCCGTCACGTCGATAAGCCCCTGCGCCAGCATGGCGATGACGCCCGTTTCCGACATGGCGCCGACGATGATGAACAGGCCGGCGAAGAAGCACAGCGTGGTCCACTCAACGCCATGGAGCGCCTCTTCGATGCTTTCGCCGGAGACGAGCATGATAATGCCGGCGGCGGTCAGCGCGATGACGCTGGACTCCAGGCCCAGCTGGCCGTGGGTCATGAAGCCGATGACCACGAACGCGATCATCACGTAGCTGATCTTCAGCAGGCGCGGGTTCTTGATGTACTCATGCTCGTCAAGCTCCATGATGGCCTTGCGGTGCTCTTCGGTGGTGACCAGCTGCTTGCCGTACATGAACTTGAAGGCCACGATGACAGCGGCCAGGATGATGATGACCGCCGGCGCGTCGTACATGATGAAGTCGGCGAACGTGTAACCGGCAGCGGAGCCGATCATGATGTTGGGCGGGTCGCCGATGAGCGTTGCCGTGCCGCCGATGTTCGACGCCATGATTTCGGTGAAGAAGTACGGCACCGGGTTGATTTCAAGCAGACGGCACACGGTGATGGTCATCGGGCCGATCAGAAGCACGGTGGTCACGTTGTCCAAGAACGCCGAAAGAATAGCGGTGAGCAGGACGAACAGCACCATGATGGTCCAGGGGTTTCCCTTTGCCGCACGTGCGCACTTGATGGCCAAAAACTCGAACACGCCGGATTGTTTGACGACGGCGACGAACAGCATCATGCCCAAAAGCACGCCCAAGGTGTTGAAGTCGATGTGCGAGACCGCGACATCGAACGACATGATGTGCAGGATGAGCAGGAGCATTGCGCCCACGATGGCCACCAGGGCACGGTGCACCTTCTCGCTCATGATGACCACCATGGCCACCACGAAGATAGCGACGGAGATGATCTGGCTAGTATCCACGACCCACCGCCTTCATCATTGATTTGTTCACGGGGAACCTTCTTTCATTACCTGCGCGTTCGCGCATTACTCTTGCGCTTTACCGCGCGCAAGTGCCTACTATAGCAAGAACAGTGCGCCCGACGAGACGAGGGGCGAAAAGTTATCGAGCAGTTAACGAATGCGGGGGCGGGCGGTCGAAGCGGGCGGTGGGCGGCGAGCGCGGGGACCGGGGCGAGGCGGCGGGGTCGGCGGCACGGCAGCAGCACGGTGCCGGCGGGGTCGCGGAGCCGGCGGCGCGGATCGGTGGGGTCGGCGGCATTAGCGGCGTAGGCTGGCAACGGCGCGGGCGTTCTTCGTGAAGGGACGACGAGGCGAGACGCGGCGACGAAGCGCTCGCGTATACTGATAGCGATTTCGATTCGCCATCAACCTCGGCGAAACCTCGACGGAAGAGGACACCATGAGCTTGAAATTCACCGCCGCGCGCGCCGTGAGCGCCGTCTCCACCTGGGGGCTGAAGAACGTCTTCCACCGCCCCGCCGCGAACTTCCCCGGCAAAATCGCCCTGTACGTCGACCCGCAGCTCATCGCGCACCTGCGCGGCAAGCTTGACCGCGGAAGCATATGCGTCGTGGGCACCAACGGCAAGACCACCGTCACCAATCTGCTGGCCGACGTTCTTGAAGCCGCAGGTCAAACGGTTGTTTGCAACCGCACGGGCGCGAATCTCGATTCCGGCGTGTCCACCGCGCTGCTGCATGCGCGCAAAGCCGATTGGGGCATCTTCGAATCCGACGAGCTATGGCTGGCGAAGATCCTTCCGCATTTGCAATCCGACTACGTGCTGCTGCTGAACCTGTTCCGCGATCAGCTGGACCGCTGCGGAGAGATCGACCGCATCCAGGACAGCATCGTCGGCGCCCTGGGAACCTCCCCGAACACCGTGCTCATCTACAACGCCGACGACCCGCTGTGCGCGTCGATTGCCGATCGCGCGGCGCAGCTGCCGGGGCGCGAGCACACCGGATCGATCGCGTTCGGTGTGAAGGATTGCATGGGGCTGGCGCAGAACACCGTCACCGACGCCACCATGTGCCAGCGCTGCTCAACCATGTTCGAGTACGACTGGCGCCAGTATGGGCAGCTGGGAGAGTGGCGCTGCCCGAACTGCGGCTTCTCCCGCCCGGCGCTCGATTTCGCCGCCGAGGACGTGAAGCTTGACGCGAACGGGTTGTCGTTCTCACTTGGAATGCCCGGTGCACGCAGCGGGGCGAGCAAGGCGGCCAACGCCGCGCACGAGGGAGCGTTTTCCATCGAAGCTGCGTTCAGCGGTGCATACATGGTGTACAACCTGGAAGCCGTGGGCGTGGCGGCAAGCCTTTTGGGCTGCGGAAACGAACCGCTGCAGCAGGCCATCGACGCGTTCGACCCGCAAAACGGGCGCCTGCAGGCCTACGATCTGTCCGGGCGCCATGTGCTGTTGAACCTGGCGAAGAACCCGACCGGCTTCAACCAGAACCTGAAGATCGTCGCGCAGGACCGCAGCCCGAAGGTGGTCGCGTTCTTCATCAACGACAAGGAAGCCGACGGGCACGACGTGTCGTGGCTGTGGGACATCGACTTCGAGGAGCTTGCGCAGGCCGGCCCGCTCGTCGCTTACGCCGGCGGCATCCGCGGGCGAGACATGGCCGTGCGTCTGAAGTATGCGGGCATTGCCGCCGAAGTGGTCGAAGACGCCAACGACCTGCTCAGGCGCGTGGCCGCGCAGCCTGCCGAAGTGAGCGCCTACATCATTGCGAACTACACGTCGCTTCCCGGATGCAAAGCCGCGCTCGATGCCGCTTGCGCGCCCGGTGCGACGCCGATCGAGCCGGCGGCAGGCCCGCTGCCCGCGATGCGCGACTTCGGCGCAAGCGCGGACGGCTCCGCGAACGCTGCGGCGGCCGCGGGCAGCGACGCTTCGACGCCTTCCGCATCCCCCGTCGTCATCGCACACCTGTTCCCTGATCTTTTGAATCTCTACGGCGACGGCGGCAACGTGCGCGTGCTTGAGCAGCGTCTTTCCTGGCGCGGCATCCCCGTCGAAGTGCGCCGTGTGCGCCATGGGGACGCCGTCGACCTTACCGACGTCGACCTCATCATGATGGGCGGCAGTCCCGACCGCGAGCAGAAACTCGCCAGCGCCGACATCGTCGCCATGCGCGACGACCTGGCCGCCTACGTTGAGGACGACGGCCCGCTTTTGGCCATTTGCGGCAGCTACCAGATGCTCGGGCGCGAATGGCTTGTGGACGGCGAAAAGGTTCCCGGCCTGGGGTTGGTGGGCATGACCACCGGACGCCCGGGCACCTCGGCCGACCGCCTGGTGAACAACATCGCGCTGCGAAGCGACCTTTCCGACATGCCCATTATCGGTTACGAGAACCACGCCGGGCGCACGTACCTGGACGAAGGCGTCGAAGCGTTCGGCAGCGTCATCTCCAACACGGGCCTGGGCAACAACGAGGAGACCAAGCGCGACGGCGTTCGCTACAAGAATGTGCTGGGGACCTATCTGCACGGTCCGCTGCTGGCGAAAAACCCGCAGATCGCCGACTGGCTGCTGGCGCGCGCCCTCGAGCGCCACGCCAAGCGATGCGGCTGCGAAGCGATTGCCCTCGCACCGCTCGACGACGCCGCCGAACGTTCCGCGAATGAACTCATGGCCGGCAAATTGGCGGCTAAGCGGTAAAGCAGCGATATACTCAAGAGCCGAAACGACCAAGAAGCCCGGCTGCGATCGGGCTTTCCATAAGGAGTATTCATGGGTTGCACCATCATCGGCTGCGGCAAGCAGCTGCCGGCGCTTGAAGTGCCGAACGACGAGCTGACGAAACTGGTAGACACTTCCGACGAATGGATTTCCTCGCGAACGGGCATCCTATCCCGCCGCATTTGCGTCGATGAAACCAACGTTGACCTGGCGGAAGGTGCTGCGCGCAAGGCGCTCGGCTGGGATGAGGACGGCTTTTCCACCCGCAGGATAACGCCGGAGGAAATCGATCTGGTCATCTACTCGACCATCACGCCCGACGAGCTGGTCCCCACCTGCGCGGCCGTGCTGCGCCGCCGCCTGGGCCTGGTCAACGCCGCAGCCATGGATATGAACGCCGCGTGTTCGGGATTCATCTACGGGCTCACCATCGCGGAAACCATGATGGCCGCGACCGCTCCGGGAACGCCGGGGGCTGCCGGCCGCAATCCGGTGCGCCGCGCGCTGGTTGTGGGCAGCGAGCGCCTGACGCGCATCGTCGACTGGAAGGACCGCAACACCTGCGTGCTGTTCGGCGACGGAGCCGGCGCCGCCGTGGTTGAGTGGAACGAGGAAAAACCGGGCATCATTTCCTGGTTCATCAAGAACGACGACGATGACACCAACGCGCTGACCTGCCCCGCCACCTACGATGCGCCGCAGCCGTTCACGCACGAGGGCATCGACGTCGCCGCGTTCGACCAGCCTGACGAAGGCGACGCCGCCATCGCGGCCGAGCTTGAGGAGACCGAGCGCATCGCCGGCGGGGCGCCGCGCCAGGCGCTGTATATGCATGGGCAGAAGGTGTTCAAGTTCGCCACAAGCGTCATGCCCGCCGCCATCGAGGAAGTGCTGCGCCGCGCGAACCTGACCATCGACGACGTCCAATTCATCGTGCCGCACCAGGCCAACGAGCGCATCATCCGCTACGCCGCCAAGCGCATGGGGCTTCCCATCGAGCGCTTCCAGATTTCCATTGCCCATCGCGGCAACTCGTCGTCGGCCTGCATCCCCATGACGCTTTCCGATGCGTACGAAGCGGGCAACATCCACCCGGGCGACAAGGTGGTGCTCGTCGGTTTCGGCGGCGGTTTCACCAGCGGCGCCATTCTGTACGAAGCGTAAGAGTGCACGAAAAAGCCCGCCGGCGGGGGTTAACCTCGCCGGCGGGCTTTTAAAGTTTACATCATGCCCTTCGGGCACTTTTGGACGGGCTGAGCTTTCGCTCAGCCCTCCGTAATTCTCGCTGCTGCGTTATGGCGCCTATGCCGCCTTGCGGCCGATCGCTGCGTTGACCGCGCGGGCACATGCCACGGCGGCGATGAGTTTGCACAGGTCGATGAGGATGAACGGGGCAACGCCCACGGCGAACGCCTGAGCAGCGGAGTAATGAGCCACCGCCATCAGCTGAGCCCAACCGCACACGTAAGCGATCAGCAGGAACACCAGAACCGTTGCGAAATCGACGACGGCAGCTTTCACACCGTGCAGAGCCTCGCCATGCCCCAGCGCCGCCTTCAGACCGAAACGCACCGCCAGCGCCAGGCCCACGCCCAGCAGGTAGCCCCACAGAAAGCCGCCGGTCGCGCCAGCCAGCACGCCGATGCCGCCACGCATGGAACTGAACACCGGAACGCCCACGGCACCGAGCGCCAGGTACGCCGTGATGGAAGCGACGGCCTCCTTCGGCGTCAAAACCAGCAGCATGAACGATACGGCGAAGATCTGCAGCGTGAACGGCACGGGGCCGATCGAGATCGTCACCCAAGCCGACACGGCGGTGATGGCCACCGTCAGCGCCACGAACACGATCGAGCGCGTGCGAGAGCCCGCCGTTGCCTTCTTCTGTACCTGTTCCATTTCCTCCCCTTTCGGCCACATCGGCCAAGTTGGATTTCCTTGCTCGGCAAAACGCCGAGCAAGTCGGGCAAACAGCGAGCGGCCGCACCTTCTGATCGGGCAGCGGCTTGAGCTTATCACCCTATTCCTATAGATTGCGCGGGCATTGTACCACGCGAACATAACGTTATCGATTTCGGCGGAGGGATTCGTTGAGCCTTCTGCATGATTGCTACAGTTTTCCTAGGGAATCGACGCCCTGCGGCGTGCCGCAAAAGAAAACGCCTGCCAACCTCGACAGCTCCCGAGGTTGGCAGGCGCCCGCGCTTCCCTAGAACTTCGCCTGCAGCTGGCCCGTTTCCAGCTTGCGCAGGCGCTTCAACTCGACCAGCACGAATATGAGCGTGGTGAAAATGGCGAGGAAGTCACCAACCGGCGCGGCGAAGTACAGCGCGTCGAGCCCCGTGTACTGCGGGAACAGCGCAGGCAGCACATGCGGCAAGATAAGCAACGCCGGGATGAGGAACACGATCTGGCGCGTCAGGGACAAAAACACCGACTTCGCCGGCTGGCCCGTTGCCTGGAAGTAGTTCGATCCGACGATCTGGAAACCGACGAACGGAATCATGATGAGCTGCACATTCAGCGCGAAAACGGTGAACGACAGAAGGCTGGGGTCGGTGATGCCGAAGAAGCCGACCACCTCGTTCGCGAAGATGTGCACCAGCGCCCACAGCACCACCGCCATGGACGTTGCGCCGGCGATGCCCCAGGCCAGCGTCTTCTTCACGCGCAGGAACAGGTGCGCGCCGTAGTTGAATCCCAAAAGCGGCTGGATGGCGATGGCCATGCCGATGAGCGGCAGCACCACGAACGCCGCCACGCGCTGCACCACGCCGATGGACGCCAGCGCACCCTCAGCACCGATGGCGCTCTGCGCGCCGTAGACGTTCAGCAGGTTGTTCGTCACGAAATTCACCACAGCCATGGCCGCCTGCACCGCGAAGCTCGCCAGGCCAAGCGACAGGATCAGGCGCACCGTGGGCGCATGCAGACGCATCTTGTGGAGATGCAGGCGCATGGGAACGCCCTTCGTCAGGCAGAAGTACCACAGCACCGTCGCGCACGAAACACCCTGGCCGCACAGCGTCGCCAAGGCGCTGCCGGCAACGCCCAGGCCCATGACCAGCACGAACAGCGCGTTGAACGCCGTGCAGGCAACCGCGCCGATAACCATGGTTCCCAACGCACGGTTCGGCGCACCAGCCGTGCGGATGAAGTTGTTCACACCCATGCCGATGCACTGGAAGATGAAGCCGCACGAGATGATCTGGATGAACATGCGCGCGTAATCCCAGTCCTCGGCCGTCGCACCCGACACGGTGAGCAGGCCGTTGATGATGGGCGGGCACAAAACGGCGGCCGCGACCACGACCGAGAGGATGATGGCGAGCGAGACCGTGTTACCCAGGCTGCGCTCGGCCTCGTCGGCCTTGCCCTCGCCCATGCGCAGGGCGGCCAGCGCGTTGCCGCCGTTGCCGACCAGCATGGCCAGCGCCATGAACACCGTCATGATGGGCATGGCGACCGTCGCCGTCGACAGGCCGATCTCGCCCATGGCCTGCCCCAAGAAGATGGAGTCGATGACGTTGTAGGCGCCGTTTACCAGCATGCCCAAGATGGATGGCACGGCGAACTCGGTGATCAGGCGCGGAATGGACTCGGTGCCCATGCGGGCCACTTTGCTGTGCGGCGCGGGCGCACCTTTCGCCGATCCGCTTTGCGCGGCGGTCTGTTCGCCAGATTCGGTTTTTGGGGATGCGGCGTCGTGCCGCTGATCGGATTCTGCAGCCATTGCTTTGCGTTGCCTTTCAAATACGTAGGAAACGGGCCGTTTTTCAACGACCCGTTGCATATCTTTTTCGATTTCATTCTAGACCGGGGATAGGCGATGAGCCACACCCGGGGGCGTGTACTGCGGGGAATCTCCGCACGCTAGGCGCGAATGTGCGCCTCTCCCGAAGCGACGAGCACTTCTTGGCCGTCGGCCGTTCGCAGCACCAGGCGCCCGTCAGGCGCTACTCGCAGAACCTCTCCGCTGGAAATGGCATTGCCCTCGATGTCTTCCATGCTCACAAAGCGGCCGGTCAGGGCCGAGCAGTCGTCGAGTTCGGGCGCGAAGGAGGCAAAGCCTTCGGTGCACCAGCGGGGATACAGCTCGGCCAGCTGGGCGCACAGAGCGTCCGCCACCGCGTCGATGCGCACCTCGACCGCACCTTCGCGCAGTCCCAGCTCATCGAGGAATACCGGGATGTTTTTGCCGGTCGCCGGGGAGGAATGCCCGGGGCGCGCCACGTTGATGCCGACGCCGACGCACAGGGCCTTCGCGTGCAGCTCGGTGGAGATGCCGCCGAGCTTGAGGAAGGGATGCGGGGCGGGAACGGGCTGGGCGGACGCGGGAGCAGGGCGCGTGACCTTCACGACAGGCGAATCGGGAGCACCGGCACCGTGCGGCTCGGACTCATCCGAAGGCGCAACCACCAGATCGTTCGGCCATTTCACCTGTAGGCGCGAGGCTAAGTCGGGCAACAAGTCCGCCACGGCGCGACGAGCGGCCAAGCCCACCAGCAGGCTGAGCGTCGGCAACTGCGCAGGCGGCACGTCGGGACGCAACAGAAACGACTGATACATGCCGCCAAGCGGGCTTTCCCATGCTCGACCCTGTCGACCGTACCCTGCCGTTTGTCGCAGAGAGCGCACAGCCAGGCCTTCGGGCTCCCCCGCCTCGATCGCCTGTTTGATACGATCGTTCGTCGAGGTGATGGATTCGTGCGATTCGACGCGGAACTGCATGCCCGATTCCTAACGGCTTATCTTGGTTGCTTTGCCGTAGCGCTCCGAAGCGGGCCTCGCCGCCGTCGCGACCACAACGTCGTTCGCCAACACGTGGCCCGGACGCAGCTCCAGCAGGGGCTTCAGCACGAAATCGCGCTCCAGGATGCGCGGATGCGGCAGGGTGAGCGCGTCGTTGTCGGTGACGTAAAGCTGGTAGTCGAGAATGTCCACGTCACACGTGCGTGGGCCGTTCTCGATCTCGCGCACTCGGCCTAGGCTGTTCTCGATGGCGTGCAGGTAACCCAAAAGCTCTTTCGGCGCGATGCCCGTGCGCAGGAGCACTACAGCGTTGACGAACGTGTCCTGGTCCTCGTAATACGCCGGCTCGCTTTCGTAGAAGCTGGAAATGTCGATGATCTGCGAATCGGGAAGGCTGCACAGCTCGGTGATTGCCTGGTTGAGCATGGCGATCTTGCCCTCGCGCTCCTCGCCCGGCTCGGCCACCAGCGGCACGTTGCAACCCAGCCCCAGCATCACATAGGGGCGCAAGTCGGCCAGCACCTTCACCGTTTCGGCGACGTTGTGCGTACGCACCACGGAAGCGCCCAGCTCGCACGCCATCAGCGCCTCGGTGGCGCTCACATGATCGCGCTCGACGGGTTCGTCGATGTGATACGCCCAGCCCAGGTAGCTTTTGCGCGAGATGGCGACCATAACCGGGTAGCCCAAGCGGGCGAACTCGTGGAAATTGCGCACCAGCTCAAGCGTTTGCTGCGCCGTCTTGCCGAAGCCCGGGCCCGGATCGATGCAGATGCGCTCGCGTGCCACGCCGGCAGCCTCGAGCATCGCCGCCTGCTCGCGCAGGTAATCGCGCACTTCTGCCACTACATCGGCGTACTGCGGGTTTTCCTGCATGGTGCCCGGCTCGCCCTGCATGTGCATGACCACCACACCGCAGTCGCATTCGGCAGCAACCTGCACCATAGCGGGATCGCGGAAGCCCGACACATCGTTGATGATGGCCGCACCCGCCTCCACGCACGCCTTGGCAACCGCCGCATGGCGTGTATCGACGCTCACGCACACGCCCTGCTCGGCAAGGGCGCGCACGACGGGAAGCACGCGATCGGTTTCTTCCTCGATGGTCACTTCGGCCGAACCAGGTCGCGTGGATTCGCCGCCAACGTCGATCATATGAGCGCCTTCGTCCAGCATCTGCTGCGCCCACGCCAGTGCCGCTTCGGGCGCATTATGCGCGCCGCCGTCGCTGAAACTGTCGGGCGTGACGTTCAAAATGCCCATGATCACCGGTTTGCGCGTGTCGAATTCAAACGAACCGCATTTCCAAAGCATGTTGAGCCTTTCTGACAAGGGAACCATCGGGGTCCCCGTGGGTCCCCGAGCGTTGTTTTTATCACAGCTTATCGCAGAAGCGGAAAGCCGCCACAGCCGCACCCCATTGGCACAAGAGAACCATCTACGGAAGCGCCGCACCCCCGCATCAAGGCGGGTGACGGCAATTTGAATAATCTGACGCGCCTTCGGCGCTTGCCTATTATTGTGCGAGCTTTCGCTCGCACCCACAAAAAATGCCTGATGAAGTTGCCTTTTCCGAAGATTCATGGGGTTGAGCGAAAGCCCAACCCTTGCCGGAAAGCGCCTTAGCGCGACACATAATTCAAAAGCGCGTGATCGGCGTTCCGTTCGGTATTTGAAAAGCCTATTGAGAACATCTTTCTAGAAAAATTCGTGGGTGCGAGCCATGGCTCGCACCTAATTAGAGAGCGCCTTAGCGCGACACCGTTTTTTAAAACGAAGGCCGGGCGAGCTCCCGCTCGTCCGGCCTTCGCCGTGTTGCGCTTCTGTGTAAACCGGGCAACCGGTCCCTTACCGCCCAACCGGCGGGACAGGGGGCTGGCCTCCATCTGCCGGGGGCTGCGGCTGCTGCGGGGGCACCGGTGCGCCGAGCGCAGGCGCGGGCTGCACGGAGCCATCCTGCGGAACGCCGCCGTTCCAGTTCGGGTCGGCCAGCTGCTCGTCGCGAGCCCGGGCGGCCGCTTCCTCGGCCTCCTTCTTGGCGATGATGTCGCCTTCACGCTGCAGGTAGTCGGACCACTTGTTGTCCAGCAGCGACTGGCACGCCTCGCCCTCGACCGTTTCGCGCTCAAGCAGCACGCTGGCCATCAGGTCCATCTGCTCGCGATGGCTGATCAAAATCTCGTAGGCGCGATCGTGAGCTTCCTTCATGATGCGCGCAACCTCGTCATCGATGCGCTTGGCAGTTTCCTCGGAGTAATCCTGCGTGTTGCCCATGTCGCGACCCAGGAAGACCTCGTGGTTCGGCTGGCCGAACACCTGCGTGCCCAGCTCGGCCGACATGCCGTACTGCGTCACCATGGCGCGGGCCATCTTCGTAGCGCGCTCAAGGTCGTTGCTGGCACCGGTGGTCACATCGTCGCAGAAGATTTCCTCCGCCACGCGACCGCCCATGAACACGGCCAGCTCATCGCGCATCTCGCCCACCGTGTTGAGGACCTTGTCCTCCTTCGGGATGGACAGCGTGTAGCCCAGCGCGCGCCCGCGGCTGATGATACTGATCTTATGCACCGGATCGGCCTTCGGCAGCAAGTGCCCCACCAGGGCATGACCGCTTTCGTGGTAGGCAATGGTGTGCTTGGTCTGCTCGTCCATCACGCGGCCCTTGCGCTCCGGACCCGCGATGACGCGCTCCATGGATTCGCTGACTTCCTGCTGCGTGATGATCTTCTTGTTGCGGCGCGCCGTCAGAAGCGCGGCCTCGTTGAGCAGGTTCGCCAAATCGGCGCCGGAAAAGCCCGCGGTGAGCTTCGCCACGGAAGCCAGGTCGACGTCGCTGCCGAGCGGCTTGTTCTTCGCATGAACGCCCAAGATGCGCTCGCGGCCCTTCACATCGGGCACGTCAACCACGATCTGGCGGTCGAAACGACCGGGGCGCAGAAGCGCCGGGTCAAGCACGTCGGAGCGGTTCGTGGCGGCGATGAGCACCACGGAATCGTTCGCCTCGAAGCCGTCCATTTCCACCAGCAGCTGGTTGAGCGTCTGCTCGCGCTCGTCATGGCCGCCGCCCAGGCCGGTGCCGCGCTGACGGCCCACGGCGTCGATCTCGTCGATGAAGATGATGGACGGGCTTGCTTCCTTCGCCTGCTTGAACAGGTCGCGCACGCGGCTGGCGCCCACGCCGACGAACATCTCAACGAAGTCGGAGCCTGAAATGCTGAAGAACGGCACGCCCGCCTCGCCGGCCACGGCGCGCGCGAGCAGCGTCTTGCCGGTGCCCGGAGGGCCCACCAGCAAGCAGCCGCGCGGGATTTTCGCGCCCATGGACTGGTACTTCGCGGGATTGGCCAGGAAGTCCTTGATCTCCTGCATCTCCTCGACGGCCTCGTCAACGCCGGCCACGTCCTCGAACTTCACATCCGGGCGCTCCTCGACGTTCTGCTTGGCCTTGGCCTTGCCGAAGTTCATCTGCGAGTTGTTCGCCTTCTGCATTTGGTTGAACAGGAAGAACAGCATGGCGCCGATCAGCAGGATGGGCAGAAGCGTGGTCAGGATGTCGCCCCAGGGGCTGGGCGTTTTCACCTCGTACTTGATTTCCGGGTGCTTGGACATCAAGTCGGAAAGCGAGCTGCCGGCCCAGGTGGTGGTGAAGCTGTGCTGCTCGCCGAGGGTCTGCTCGTCTAAGTCGGTGGTGCCGATGCCGCCGAGCGTTTTACCGTCGGAGTCCTTCTGCGTGGCAGTGATCGCGTTCATGGCATCGAACGCGTCGTTGAAGGCGTCGGCCGCGGTGCTGCCCGCCGTCACGGCCGGGTAGTACTTGCCCGTGATGGTGTAGTCGCCAGCGCTGTAGGTGACCTCGGTCACGCGCCCTTGGTCGACGGCCTGCATGAATTCGGAGGCGACCAGCTTGTCCGTAGTGGTGTTGCTGGCCTGCTGCATGGTCATGAACTGCTGCCCGACGATGAACGCGAACACCAGAAACACGACTACCGCGACGATGGTGGTACGAGGATTGGGCTGTTGAAGCTGCGATTTGTTGTTTTGCGGCATAGCCTTGCTTTCTTAATTGTAGAGCTCAGATTTCAGAACGCCGATGTAGGGCAGGTTGCGATAGCGCTCCGCGTAGTCCATGCCGTAGCCGACGATGAATTCGTCGGGGCATTCGAAACCGACGTACGCGCAATCGATTTTCGCCTGCGCGCGGGTTTTCTTGCGAAGCAGCGTGGCAACCTCGATGGACTTCGGATTGCGCGCCTGCAGGTTCTTCAGCAGGTAGCGCAGCGTGAGACCGGAATCGAGGATGTCCTCGGCAATGACGACGTGGCGCCCCTCGATCTTGGAGGACAGGTCCTTTAAGATGCGCACGACGCCGGAGCTTTTCGCGCCGTTGCCGTAAGAAGAGATGGCCATGTAGTCCATCTCGCAGGGGATTTCGATCTTCCGCGCCAGGTCGGCCATGAAGATGGCCGCGCCGCGAAGCACGGAGATGAGGATGATGCCGTCTTCGGCATCCTGGTAATCCTTCGTGATGCCTGCGCCGATTTCCGCCACGCGCTGGGCGATTTGCTCTTCGGTGAACAGGATTCGATCGATGTCGTTATGCACGGTGCCAACCTCTTTGTTGCGTTTAACCAGCACAAGGCGCTCACGCGCCTAGTGGTTGGTAAGTTTACCATTCGCCCATCAAGCCCACGTGACAATACCGTAACGCCACATAATATAGGTAGCCTAACCGCAAGCGCGGCGCAGGTAGGTTGGAGGGCACGCCCCTACTGCTTCAAGTCGGGGAACTCCTTGAGCAAGCGGGTCACGGGCAGGCCGATCACGGTGTCGATGTCGCCTTCGATGTGCTTGATCAGGCGCGCGCCTTCGCCTTGGGCCGCGTACGCGCCCGCCTTGTCGAAGGATTCCCCCACCGCCAGATACTCGGCCAGCTGCTCGTCGGTTTGCGGATGGAAGGTGACGTTTGCGGTGTCCACGAAGGTGCGGAAACCCAGCGACACGTCCTCAGCGGTCGGGGCGGACACGAGCCACACCGAAACCGCGGTCATCACCTGGTGCGTGCGGCCCTGCAGCCGGCGCAGCATGTGCTTGGCGTCCGACAGGTTCGCGGGCTTGCCGAAGATGTCGTTGTCGCAGACCACCATGGTATCGGCGCCGATGATGGCCGCCATGCCGACGAAATCCCCGCTCAGAACGTCCTGCATCACCGCGCCGGCCTTGCGCTCGGCCAGCTTCTTGACCGCCTCGGGCGGATTGGCCGCAAGGTCGGGTTCGAGCGATTCGTCCACGTCGGAAGTGCGAACGGTGAACGTCACGCCCTCGCGCGCAAGCAGGTCGCGGCGACGCGGGCTGCCGCTGGCGAGGATGACCTCGAACGCGAGGGGCTGTTGACCCTCGGCCACCTCTTCGCCATCCGCCTTGTCCATTTTGTCGGTCTTATCCGTCATCAAAGGTTCCTCCCTTGGTTATTTCTTCCTGCGCGCGCGAAAGGTGGCCATGGGCTCCAGGCGCACGCCGCGTTTGTTCGCGCTCACCGCGATGTTCCCCTGCACATTGGTCACGTACCCGCCGCGCGGTGAGGCCTGCGGGCCTCCCAGGTTGTCCCATGCATCGAGCACCCCGTCCACCGACGAGGTCTCAACGCGCGCATCGGGGCCCAGCATCGATTGCAGCACGCGCACCACCACTCGGCGAACCAGAGGCGCCGGCTGCTTCCCCAGTTCGGGAGCAAGAACTCCCCCTTCAGGCCAATCGGGATCGCGTCCAGGCAGCGCTTCGGTCCACGTCATGTGAGCATCCAGCAATTCCGTCGCCATGCCGTCGAGCATGTCGTCCTCGTCGGCGATGAGGTTCATCGTGCGCCCCAAAACGTCCAGCAGCTGCGGGCTTCGCTCCTTCACCGAAGGGATCACCTCGTGGCGAACGTAGGCGCGGAACCGATCGGTATGCGCGTTCGTGGCGTCCTCGCGCCACAGGGCCCCTGCCCCGTCGCGCGCGCATGGCAGCCCCGCCTCCCCACGTTGCGCGAGATAGGCACGCAAATCTTCCCGACCCACGTCGAGCAGGGGGCGCACCACCGCTCCGTTGCGGTATTTCATGGAGCGGAAACCGCCCGGCCCCGTCCCCACCATCGAACGCATGTAGAACGTTTCCACGCGGTCATCGGCCGTGTGCGCCGCGAAGATGCGGCCCTCCGACACAGGTGCCCCCGCGTGGCGGCACAGGCTCGCAAGCGCCTCGTTTGCGGCAAGGTAGCGTTCGCGACGGGCTATCGCCTCAACGTTGCCGCCTTCGGCGATGGCCTGGGACGCGATGTCGATCCTGCAGGTGAACAGGGGAATTTCCAGAAGCTCGGCCAGCTGCGCGACGAAGGCCGCGTCGTCATCGGCATCCCCCGGTCGAAGGCAGTGATTCACATGCAGCATGGCAAGCGACCCGATGAACCCCTCGTCGGACAGGCTGCGCGCAAGGTAAGCCAGCGCCGTGGAATCCGACCCGCCGGACACCATGAGCAAAACCGGTGATTCCGAGGCCGCAAGCGCGCGCTTGGCGAGGGTTGACCGAGCGGCGACCAGAACGTCCTTGCGCGCCGTCATCGCGCCGCCTCCCGGGTTAGCAGCACGACCGTCTCAACGTGGTCGGTGTGCGGGAACATGTCGACCGGCTGCACCGTGCGCGCCTCGTAGCCGTTCTTCCGCAGAAACGCCAGGTCACGGACCTGCGTTTGCGGGTTGCAGGAAATGTAGACGATGCGTTCGGGCGACAAGCGCACGGCTGCGGTGAGGAATTCCTCCGTCGAACCGGCGCGAGGCGGGTCCATCAGCAGCACGATCGGCTCGCGCGCGCTCGATGCCTCACCGGACGCGGCGGCCTCGTTTGCCGGCACGTTCGCCGCCAGTTCACGCAAAAACGCGCCCGCATCGGCCGTGACGAATTCCGCGTTGTCCACCCCGTTGTGGCGCGCGTTCTGCCGCGCATCGCGAATGGCCGACGCCACCGAATCGACACCGGTCACGCGCGCGGCGCCCATCGACGCCGCCACCAACCCGATGGTTCCCGTGCCGCAGTAGGCGTCGATGGCGTGCTCGGCGCCCGTGAAGTGCGCAAGCTCGACGGCTTTGCGGTACAGCACTTCCGTCTGCACGCTGTTCACCTGGTAAAACGACTGCGAGGAAATGCGGAAGCTCAGCCCGCACAGTTTGTCGAGGATGAAGCCGGGGCCGTAGAGCACCTGCTCCTGCTGGCCGAGCACCACGTTCGTTTGGCGTTCGTTGATGTTCTGCACCACCGTGGTGATGAACGGGCAGCGGCGCACCAGCTCGCGGCAAAACGATTTCGCGCCCGGGAACTGCCGCCCGTTCGTCACCAGCGTGACCAGCACTTCCCCGCTCGTGTGCCCCACGCGCACGACGGCGTGGCGCATGAAGCCCACCCCGCGATCCTCATCGTAGGGCTCGATGCCGAACTTCAGCATGATGCTGCGCACCGCCTGGATAACGCGCTTGGCCTGCTCGTTTTCGATCAGGCATTCGCGCGTGTCGACGATACGGTGCGTGCCGGCGGCGTACATGCCGCACAGGATGTCGCGCTGGGCGGCGGCCGAGTTCGGACCCGCGTTCGGGCGGCTCGGCCGCGCACCCCCGCGCCCCTTCGCGGCGCGCGCCGGGTGACCCCCCTTGCGACCGGGAGCGAAGGGCGACATCACTTTATTGCGGTAATGGAAGGGCTCGTCCATGCCGATGATCGGGCGCAGCGCCTCGGGGGCGGCGACATCGGCGAACAGTTCGGCCACGCGCGCGTCCTTCGCCGCGAGTTGCTCGGTATAGAGCTCGCTAATGTGCTGGCACGCTCCGCACTGACGGGCATGCGGGCATGCCGCGCCGCCGGCGCCTTGCGCGCCGAGTTCGCCCGTGTTCGCCGGCTTCACCTGCTGGTTCGATCGCCGGGTTTCGCGGCGTTCGCCTGCGTGCGCACGCCGCGCCGACCGCGCCGAGCGCCGCGCACCGCGCCCGTCGGCGTGACCGCCGCGCGCCTTCTTGCGCCCATCTGATCGCCCGCCCTGATGCGCGCTGCGCCCCTGTGCCATGTTGACCCCGTTCATTCACGTCGAAAGCGTGTACACTAAGCTTTCAGTTTACACGCACGGAAGGGAACTCGCATGAACTTCATCGCTCGCTGGCTTGCCACCGCTGTCGCCGTCGCGGCCGCCGTCTGGCTGGTGCCGGGCATCTATGTCGCCGGATCCGCCGAAAGCTGGGTGGCCGTCGCCGCCTGCGGGCTTGCGCTGTCGCTCATCGACATGAGCGTGAAACCGCTGTTGCAAACGCTCAGCCTGCCCATCACGTGCCTGACCTTCGGCATCTTCTACCTGATCGTGAACACCGCCATGCTGTATCTGGCCGCTTGGCTGGCGAACGGCCTGTTCGGCGTCGGGTTTACCATTGCCAGCTTCGGCAGCGCGTTCTTCGCATCCATCGTCATCAGCATCGTGTCGTCCATCATGAACT
>CAVHFC010000012.1:2099-5209 GCA_963635025.1 Eubacterium sp. CAG:786 | reverse complement strand
GTCGTATGCACGTCACGTGAAAATCCACCCACCACGTCAGGCGAAATTCCCGAGCGTTCTAGTATGAACCCCCGAACAAAACGACACTGCACGCCATCGAGCAAGGGGATGTACCACTCACCATGAAATCGAATACAGGCGCCGAAGGCGACGCCAAGGGCTTTGCGCGCTCGATTGCCGCGCGCATCAGGAAATGCGTCTCTTCCGCCATTTCGGACATCAAGGAAACTCGCGCCGAGATGTTCGACGGCGCGGTCACGCCGCTTGAGCGCCTGCAGCGATCGGTGAAGCATGGGTTGCTGCTGCTTGCGCAGTTATGCCTGATCATGGGCGTGTACGCAGCCGGTTGCGCCATCGCCTCGGTGCTGCCCATCTCGCTTCCCGGCAATATCCTGGGCATGGTTTTGCTGCTCGTGCTGCTCGGCACCCACGTGCTGAAAACAAAGTATATCAGCGAGGCGTGCGACTACCTCATCGACAACATGTCCATCTTCTTCATTCCCGCCGGCGTGGCCATCATGGGTTGCTTTTCCCTGCTGGAAAGCTCGGCGGCGAAGTTCGCGTTCGTCTGCATCACCACCACGGTGATCGTGTTTTTGGCCACCTCGTACACGGTGCTGTTCGTTTCCTGGGTGATGGCGAAGACGGGCAAGGACACCGCGCTCGCTCCCGCCTCCGAAACGTTGCAGCAGGCGACGCCCGAAACCGGCAAGGAGGCCTAAATGCTGCACCTTATCGCAACCCTGATCATCGGCACCGTCGCGTCGTTCGTCGTGTTCAAGCTGGCCGTGGCGCTGTACAAGAAGGTGCGCTCGCCGCTGCTCAACCCGCTGCTGGTCACCGTGATCTTCATCATCGCGCTGCTGTGCATCTTCCAAATTCCGCTGGAATCCTACGAGTCGAGCGTGCAAGCCATCTCGTTTCTGCTTGGGCCGGCCACCGTGGCGCTCGCCTATTCGGTCTACCGCCAGCGCCAAATTCTCAAGCAGCACTTCGTGCCCATCTTCTGCGGCTGCTTAGTGGGGTCGATCGTTTCGATGATCAGCGCTTATTCGCTTTGCAAGCTTTTGGGGCTGGGGGACGACATGGCGGTTTCGTTCATCCCGAAGTCGGTGACGACGCCCATCGCCATCGCCGTGTCGCAAGAGCTTGGCGGCATCACATCGATCACCGTGGCGGCCGTCATCATCACCGGCATTTTGGGCGCAATCTTCGCCCCGCTGATGACCAAGATCTTCCGCGTGAACAACCGCATCGCGAAAGGCGTGGCCATCGGCACGTGCAGCCACGCGGTCGGCACCACGAAAGCGCTTGAAATGGGCGAGCTGGAAGGTGCCATGTCCGGCGTGTCCATCGCAGTATCGGGCCTGCTCACCACCGCAATCGTGATTATCGCCAGCTGCTTTATCCAGTAGCGGCCGACAGCGGCCAGCCGCCAGCGCCGGCAGAATTCACGAGAGGCCGGCCCACAACATCAGAAAGGGGCGGTTGGCAGCCGATCATCGACCGCCAACCGCCCCTTTCCCATTTTGCTGCCCTACAGCGCCAGGCGATAGATCTCCGCGGCGTCTTCCATGGTCAGCTTCTTGAAGTTGCCGAACACCTCGCCCTTGTTCTTTTTGAGCGTCGGGATCATCTGGTCGATGGCGCCTTCGATCGTGTCCTCGTCTATCCCCAGCTCAGCCAGACTGATGGGCATGCCAAGCGACGCGAAGAACATGCGCGTCTCGTCGATGGCGGAAAGCGCGTCGGACTCGATGTCGCCCGTGGGCGTCAGGCCGAACACCTCGTAGCCGTACTGCGCGAAGCGAGCCGGGTTCTCGACGTACACGTATTCCATCCAAGCCGGGAACATGCAGGCCAGGCCCGCGCCGTGCGTGATGGACGTGTCGTAAGCGGAAAGCTCGTGCTCCAAGCCGTGCGTGGCCCAGTCCTCGTGGCGCCCGCAGCCGGCCAGGCCCTGATGACACAGCATGCCGGCCCACATGACGTTCGCGCGGGCGTCGTAATTGTCCGGCTCGGCCAGCACGCGCGGGGCCTCGGCGCGCACGGTCTTCATGAGCGACAGGTTCAGGTTGTCCGTCACCGGCACCGACCCGACGTCGTCGAAGAAGCGCTCCAGCAGGTGGCAGAACATGTCGGTCAGGCCGGCGGCCGTCTGGAACGGCGGCAGCGTGAAGGTGAGCTCCGGGTTCATGAACGCCAGCTTCGGGCGATGGAAATTGTTCGCGTAACCCGTCTTCATGCCAAGCTCGTCGTTGCTGATCACGGTATTCTTCGAGGCCTCGCTACCAGCCGCGGGGATGGTCAGCACCACGGCGATGGGCAGCACGTTTTTATTCGGGCGCTTCGTGGTGAACAGCTCCCAGACGTCCTCGTCGATGCAGGCGCCGTTGGCGATGGCCTTCGCCGAATCGATGACCGACCCGCCGCCAACGGCCAGCACCCAGTCGATGCCGCTTTCCTTGCACAACGCCACGCCTTCGCGCACCAGGGTGATTTCAGGGTTTGGGCGCACGCCGCCGAGCTTCACGCATTCCACGCCCGCGGCACCCAGCGAGGCGCACACGCGATCGATCAGGCCGCTTTTGATTGCCGACTGGCCGCCGAAGTGCACGAGAACCTTCTTCGCGCCGCGTTCGGCAAGCATCGGGCCGACTTTCTCCTCGGCGCCTTGGCCGAACACGAAATGCGTCGGCGATACGAATTCGAAATTCTCCATGGAAAACCGCCCTCCTCGGTGCTGGGAAGATGCGCGGGTCGCCGCGGCGGCGCGCAGCGGCACGTAACGCAGCAAGAATGCGCGGCGCGACGGCGATATGCGCAGCGACGACCCGCGAAGATGATGCTCGCCAGTATACCGCGAGCATGTGCGAAAACGGCTGAGGCTTCGGCCGGAGGCGCGCGCCGAAGCGCCTGATGCGCCCCGGTTGCGCCCCCCCCAGACGCAAGCAAGCCCCTCGCGACTGCGAGGGGCTTGCGAAAATTCGTGGAGCCAACGACCGGATTCGAACCGGTGACCTGCGCTTTACGAGAGCGCTGCTCTACCAGCTGAGCCACGTTGGCACACGGCTTCTTCCGAAGCGCGAATACGAACTATACCGAAAATG
>CAVHFC010000012.1:0-1401 GCA_963635025.1 Eubacterium sp. CAG:786 | reverse complement strand
TACGCTTCCTTCTGCTTGCGAATGTTCACAAACGCGATGACGAACAGCACCACGATGCAGCACACGAGCACGATCTGGCCCGCCGTGCTCGGACCGCCCGCGACGGCGGCCTTCTCGGCGGTGGCAGCGGAGGCAGCAGCGCCCGCCAGGCCGAAGTTGTGTGCGAATGCGGCGCCGACCAGCATGCCCACAAAAGTGACGGCGGCGTCGCAGGAGCCCTGGCCGGCAAGCGTCATCTGGCGAAGCGGGCAGCCGCCGGCAAGCGTCGCGCCGAAGCCCACGGCGTACAGACCGAGGATGTTCCACAGCTGCTGGGAATGGGCGATGGGCTGACCGTCGAAGCTCAGCTTGAAGCCGCCCGTGGCGAAGTTGAACACCAGCATGACCACGAACAGGCCCAGGATGGGCAGAAGCAGGTCAACATCGCGCATAAGGATGATGTTGCGGATCGATCCAGCGAAGCAGATGCGCACCTTCTGGGCCAAAGCGCCGACGATCAGGGCGACCACCAGGGCGATCAGCATGGGCGCATGCTTGGATCCGGGGCCGGACTGGCTGACGGCGAACACGCCGGCGAACACGCTGACGCACAGGCCGATGATCAGCAGCACGGGAAGGACGGCGCCGGCGGTTTTGTTCGTGTCGCGCTCGCGGCCGAGCGAGTAGCCCTTCTTCAGGAAGAAGGTTCCCGTGGCGACACCCAGGACGAAACCGATAAGGCCGACCCATGCATTCAGGTCGCCGCCGGCCATGCGCAGCACCATGCGCAGCGGGCAGCCCAGGAAGATGAGCGCGCCGATCATCATGATGAAGCCGAGCACGAAGCGGGTCATCGGCGACGACCCGGCGGTCGAGCGATACTCGCGCGTGGCCAGGGCGATCAGGAACGAACCGACCACCAGACCGACGATCTCGGGACGGAAGTACTGCACCGTTTCGGTGGTTTGCAGCTTCAGGGAGCCGGCCATGTCGCGAATGAAGCACGCCGCGCACATCGCCATGTTGCCGGGGTTGCCGAAATAAGCCAGCAGCGCCATGCCGACGCCGACCACGACGCCGACCAGGGCAAGCCCCTTCTTACTGTTGAGAAAATCCAATGGTGTTCCTTTCCTTTGAGAACTTGCACTGCCCGCATTGCTCCTGCCGAGCGTGCGCACAGAGGCAGTTCCCGCAATGTCATGCCCTGCCGAAGCAAAGCGCACGAGAACGCCGCACCAAAGCGCGGTTGAAAATGGAAGCAATGCAGAAAGCCCGCGATTGCGGGAGAACGATGTCAAGGGGACGTCAGGGACATAACCCCTTGCAGAAAGCGGCAATGCCAGCAGAATTGACGCTTGCCGACTGGCAATTGTACTCAAAATGACACAGAGGGAAAGCGAGAATCTCATCAACGCGAAAGCC
>CAVHFC010000011.1:26821-40531 GCA_963635025.1 Eubacterium sp. CAG:786 | reverse complement strand
TCGGCATCTTCAATGTGATGGGCAAATATGGCATCTACGGCACTGCCGGTGCGGCGGTTGCCCTTAATGGTGCCCTTTCGTTTACGTCTGGTGCGGAAGGTAATGCCTACGCCTTGGCTTCCGACAGCTGCTCATCCGATAAGGCAAGCGCTCCCTTCGCGCTGGGCGAGGGCTTCGTGGCCTCTTCCGGCGCGTTGAGCTGCGTATCCGGTTTGGATATCAAGGTTTCCGGCGCCACGAGCGGCGACTCTGAATTCGATAAGAACCCTCTCGTTCCCACCGGCGTTTCCGCCAAGGCGAACTCCAACGGCACGTATGCGGCTTCATTCGCTGATGGTGTGACCAACAGGGAAGCGCTTTTGGCGAAGCTGGCTAACGGCGTGGCAACGTCCAAGTCCGAGCTGGCTTTGTCCGAGTCTGGCGACGGCATCGTGTTCCAGCGCGAGATGAACGTGGTCGCGCACATCGTGCGCGATGGCGAGACCGTTCCGTTCGAGTCGTTGGAGGATGCCACTGCGGCGGCCAAGGACGGCGAGACCGTGGTGCTGGACAAGAGCATTGGCACGACGGCCACCATCAAGGCTTCTGATGCCGGCACCGACAAGGCGGCCGTGAGCTACACCGTCGACCTGAACGGCAAGTCCGTCGGTCGCCTGGTGAGCGAATCTTCCGCCAACGTCACCGTCGTTGATTCGACGGGAGGGTCCACCCTGACCGGCGCCCTCGACGGTGGCAGCGTTACCGCCGCCGTGCAGCAGGGCACCGGCGTGCTCACCCTGGGTGGCATCACTATCGACATCCAGAACGCCAGCGTGAACGCCGTTGGCGCGAAGGTTGACAGCCCCAAGGGCACCCTGGTGCTTTCGGGAGCTACCGTGAATGTCGCCTCCAGCGCAAGCGCCACCGGCGCGAAGGCCGAGAATGGCATGCTGCGCGTTGCGGGCGGCACCGTTTCGGTGCAGGCCAAGACCGACTCGGCCACGGGCATTGAAGCCTCGGGGACGAGAAGCGCAGCTACCGTGTCCGAGGGCTGCAAGGTTTCCGTTTCCGGCAACGCGTCCGCGCTGCGTGGCGCGGTTGCCAACAACGCCGCGAAGCTTTCCGTCGACGCATCGTCGCTGGAGGTTTCGGGCATGGGTGCGCAGGTCGCGGCGCGTGGCGTCCTTGCAGAGAACGCCACGGTGGCGCTTTCCGCCGCGAGCGTTTCCGTTGCGGCGAGCGATTCGGTTTCCGCCGATGAGCTTTCCGCGCTTGACGCGTGGGGCATCTACGCCGAGGGCTCTTCGGTGACGCTTTCGGGCGCAAGCTCGATCGAAACCCCGCGCCAGGCGAGTATCTACCACGACGGCAAGGCGCTCACCATCGCCGGCGATTTCTCGCTGGCTTCCGCCGACGCCCAGCTGTTCGTGCACAGCGCCAACCTTGAAGGCAACGTGTTCGCCGCGCCCGCCGAGGGCACCGCGTCCATCGCCGACAAGGCTGGCATGTTCGCACCCGCGAACACTCCCGGCAATACCTACCTTGGTTGGGAGCCGCTTGCTTCCGACGACGGCAAGATCGCGTGGAGCCACGACGTGGTTGCTCAGATCACGCGCGATGGCGATATCGTCGGGAAGTACCTGTCGCTGGCCGATGCCGTTGCTGCGGCCAAGGCTGACGACACCATCAAGATGGTTGCCGACGACATCACGCCTGCGTTCGCCGTCGACAAGGAGCTGAAGCTCGACCTGAACGGCAAGCAGGTGACGGTCAACGCTGTCGACCAGTTCGGCATCATCGTTACCAAGAAGTTCACCGTGAAGGACACCGCATCCGAAAAGGGATCGCTTGACGTGAGCTTCGCCACGACGGGCAGCGTGGCAAGCGGCGTGTTCGTCAACGACGGTCAGCTGGTGATAGACGGCGCCACGGTGCGCGCGGACTACGCCGGCACCGGCTCGCTCAGCGAGCTGGTGGGCGTCAAGGCTACATGCTCGGTGAGTGATGCGGGCACCAGGCTGGTGACCATGACCAACGGCGCCAAGCTTGCCGTGGGAACTTCGCTTTCCACGTCGAAGCTGGCCGCCATCGAAAACGTTGCCGGCATATCGCTTGGCAGCAACAACCTGTCCATCGACGTGCAGAGCGGCTGCTCGGTTGAGGCGAACAACCCCACGACCACGCTTCGCACGGTGAAGTCCGACACCGACTCGTCCACCATGGCGAGCGGTCAGATGTATCTGAAGCAGATCGACCCCGACAAGAGCTCCGATCTGTACAAGGAGATCCTTGCCAAGTTCAAGCTGAACGCCAAGTTCGACGAGAAGGCGGGCTCTTCCATGAGCTCCACGTCGGGTTACGCGGCCATGATCTACTATGTGGCTCCCATGACGCTTGACGACGGCACGAAGATCTGGGCGTTCTCCAAGGTTCTTACTGCTGAAGAGGCGGGCAAGGACGCCAACATCGTCCCCGAGGTCATCTACACCACGGGCGACTACCAGGTGAGCGCCGACGCCGTGGGCATCCTTTCGCCCTCCACCGGCAAGGCGAACTCCGTGAACGTTTCCGGCGCGGTGAGCGCCACGGCCGCCATGGGCAACGCCTACGCCCTGAAGGCCACCGCCGGTTCGGTGTGGAACGTCGATGGCGCCACGCTTTCGGCCACCACCAACGGCAGCGGCACCTATTACCGCAACATCGGGCATGCGCCCGACCTGAAGGAGGCGCTCGGCATCACCGTCGCCATGGGCGCGAACGGCTTCAACTTCTACGGCTCAAGCACCATCAAGGGCATCGAGCAGGCGAAGTTCCAGGCCGCGGCCATCTGCGGCGCCGAGGATACGGTGAAGCAGAACGGCGAGCCCGAGTTCAACCTGGCGGGCAAGACCGCCATCACGGCCCAGGCCGGTGCCGGCTTCGCGTCCGGCATCATGTGCGACCAGGTGAAACTGGACAGCAGCTTCACGGCGGCCAAGGGCAGCGTGACGGTGAGCGACCACAACGGGACCGCGGCCTATGGCCAGAAGTTCGCCGTGCCTGCCGCCACCACCGCCCTTACCAGCGCCCAGGCTGCCATGTTCGCCGACGCCACGGGCCAGTTCGTGCCCGAGCTTGACGCCGACGGCACGGCTATCAGCTGGAACTACGGCTCCTACGCTGAAGAGGCCGCGGTGACCTTCACCGGCGCGAAGAACGCCGACGGCACCGATGCGGCCGACGTGGCGGTCGAGGCCACCCAGGGCATTGCTTTGGGCGAGGCGGCCAACCAGGCGCCGATGCCTTCCGATTACACGACGAGCGCCGGCACCTTCCATTTCGTGGGTTGGAAGGCTTCGGTGAAGAGCGAGACCGACACCACCGTCTCGGGAAGCGCGGTCCGCGTGACCCGCGTGTACGATCCGAAGTGCGTGTCCTCCTACGAGCCGCTTTCGGCGGAGAACACGCTTTCGGCCTACTACGTGCTGGTGAACGAAGGCCAGCAGTTGGTCGAGTTCAAGGTCGAGAACTTCCTGTACGCCTACGCGGTGGACGGCGGCGAGTACCCGAACTACGTGGACGCTTACAAGGCGACGGTCGATTCCCAGGCCGACGTGACTTGGACCACGCCGGGTGCGAAGCTGACCGACGACGGCAACCGCTGGACGTTCGGCGGCTGGGCTGAGGGCTACACCGACGTTTCGAACGGCAAGTACCCCAGCGCCAACTACACGCCCGGGCAGCCGGTGGCGGAAGCCAAGGCCGGCGATGAGGCGGCAATCTACACCGCCGTGTACGCCAACCCCACGCTCAAGGACGTCACCATCGTTCTGCACTACTGGAACTTCTGGGACAACTCCACGTGGAGCTACAACAAGGACGTTACCTCCAACGACATGACCTGCCGCGTGAACGTGCCCTTCGGCACCGACGTGAACACCGTGTCCAACGGCAACTACTTGAAGGACGGCAAGCCGTTCAACTTCACGAACAAGACGTCCGTCAACGGCGTGACCACCTACCAGTCGGGCACGTTCCTGGGTTGGTCGGTGCGCTACAACGACAAGCAGGCCTTCGGCGACGGCCTGCCCACGGCCGGTCACGGCGTGACCGACTACTATGCCATCTACGACTTGAAGACCGCCGACGCCAAGGTCGCCTTCCAGTCGCAGGGCCAGACGCTGAAAACCGTCACGGTTTCCAGCGACAAATCGCTCGCCGACGCGCTGAGCGCGGCCGGCGACATGAACGTCGAAGCCCCTGCGGGCAAGGTGTTCAAGGGCTGGGCAACCTCCCAGGAAAACGCCGATGCCGGTACGGTCATCACCAGCGAGGCTATGGCCAAGCTTTCAGCCGCACCGTCGCTGACCGAGCCTGCCAAGGGCGAGGGCACCGAGGTCTCGGTCACCTACTACGCATCGTTTGTCGACCCCGACCCGGTGAAGGTGACGCTGCATGCCAACGGCGGCAGCTGGACCGAGAACAAGGTGATCTCCGGCGTCAAGCCGTTTGCGCCCATCAGCTCCGATACGCTGAAGGGTTACAGCGCTCCCGCCAAGGCGGGCAGCGTGTTCACCGGCTGGAACACTTCGGCCGATGGAACGGGCACTATGTTCAACATCGCAAGCGACAGCGTGCCCAACGCGAATTTGGACCTGTACGCCACCTATGTGGCAATTGCCACCGATGCCGCTGAAGGCTGCGCCATCGACGCAACCGCCGCGAGCGTGGCAAGCGATGCGGGTCTGGGCGCCACCGGCGCCACCGTTTCGGTGAAGAAGACCGATGCGGTCGATTCGGCCGTGAAGCTTTCGAGCAACTACCCGGCTATCGGCACGTACGCGGTCAACTTCGCCATCCAGCGCGGCAGCTCCGAAAGCCAGCTGTACAGCGGCTTCGGCACCGTGAAGGTGACGCTGCCCGTGCCCGAGGGCTATACCGACCACGAGCTGTGGGTTTACGCGCTTGCCGACGACGGCACCACGAAGACCCTCAAGTGCAACGTCGAGGGTTCCGGCGCCAACGCGAAGGTGACGTTCAGCATCTCTTCGCTGGGTGCCACCACCACCGGCAACATCGCGCTGGTGTACAAGGCTGCCGCCGAGGACAAGACCTTGGAGACGGCGAAGGCTCAGGCGCTTGAGCAGCTGAACAACCTTATGAAGGCCTATCAGGTGCTCTACGACCAGGGCGAGTACGAAGGCGACGAGGACACCGGCACCTACGGTGAGCTGGTTGCTGCCTACAACGACGGCGTTGCCAAGGTGAAGGCCGCTACGAGTGTCGCCGGCGTGCAGAACGCTGCGCAGACGGCTGCCGACGCCATGGCCAATGTCGAGGGCAAGACCGCCCTGGCGAAGGCCAAGGCCGACGCCCTGTACAAGCTGGCGAACGCCTACGCCGGCTACGACCCGAACAGCTATTCCGAGACCAATTGGAATGCGCTGCAGAAGGCCTATCAGGATGCTGTGAGCAACGTGACCAGCGCTTCCAAGGTTGCTGACGCGAGCAGTGCGGCTTCCAACGGCTTGCTTGCCATGGCGGCCATCACCGCCGATGGGGGCAGCTCCGACAACGGCGGCGGCTCGAATGACAACGGCGGGTCGAACGGCGGGTCCGATAACGGCGGCTCGAACGGCGGAACCGACAACAACGGCGGTTCCAACGGAGGGTCGAACAACGGAACGGACAACAACGGCGGTTCGAACGGTGGCACCACTACCACCACGACGACGACCACGACAACCACCACGTCGGGCAACAAGTCGAACGGCACCGGCCTGTCTTCCACGTCCGGTTCGGGCCTGTCCTCTTCCGGCTCCAACGGATCGGGACTGTCGAGCAATTCCGGGTCCAACTCGGGTAGCAACAACGGCGCCAACGGAACCAACGGGCTGAGCGGCACCAACAACAACACCAACAGCGTGTCCGACGAAGCCGATCAGTCGGGCGAGGGCCAGGAAAACGGCGGCATCGTGCAGTGGGCCAAGGATCATCTGGTCCTGCTCATCGTGCTTCTGCTGCTGCTCATCGCAGCCGGATCGCTTCTGGCATGGTGGCTTCTGCGCCGCCGCAACCAGAACTCCGACGACGATGACGACTTCTGGGGAGACGCGGAAGGGCAGGTAAAGGGAAACGAATAGCGGGACGTCCCACCCGCGCCTAGATTGACGCATCGGGCATGGCCTCGCCCCCAGCGGCGGGGCCGCCCGGGCGTCTCCTAGGGCCGGGCGCTTCCGGCGAAAAATCTGGAAGCGCCCGCCTCTGCGAGACGCAGGAAACAGGAGAAGAAGGAAACGAGGAATGAGATTTCTGGAAGAGAGAAGGCGGCAGGAGGAGGAGCGGCGCTTGGCCGACCCCACTTCGGCGGGCATCGGGTTTCTTGACGAGGGCGAGAACCTTTGGGCCGACGCCGTCGACGCGGGCCATGCTCGCGACTGGCGCGCGCAAAAGGTGTTCATCTTGGTCGTGGTGCTGTTGGTGCTGCTTCTGGTGGCGATGCTCGTCCCCAAGAACATGTTCAGCCCCAGCCTTTTGCTGCAGAACTCCGCTGTGGGCGCCAGCTGGTGGACGCCGTCGTGGTTCGCCACGCAGTTCTCCGAGAACATGCAGACGCTGGTGCTGCTGTTCGCCGGCGACGCCCATTCGGCAAGCCGGTTCATCCACTACCTGGTCATCGCGCTGGCGGGCGCGGGCTTGGCGCTTTCGGGCGCGGTGTACCAGGGCGCGTTCCGCAACGCGCTGGTGAGCCCCTCCACGCTGGGGGTCATGACGGGCGGGCAGTTCGGCATGGCGCTGTGGGTGCTCGTCATCACCGAGACGGGCGGCACGCTTTCCCTTGCCGCCGTGCATATGGGCGAGGGAACCTCGTGGATGGACTACCTGTCGTCCTCCTACGGTCTGGCGGCGTGCTCGTTTCTGGGGTGCTTCGCCGTGGTGGCGCTGGTGCTGCTGGCGCTGCGCATGACGGGCGGCACCTCGGGCATCATGATGATCATCACCGGCCAGGTGGTCGGCGGCATCGTGGGCGTGTTCTGCACGCTTGTGCGCTACTACTACGCGACGACGGATCCGTTCGGCGACGCGGCGCAGTTTCTGCAGGAGGTCGCCGTTGCCACGTTCATCCGCGAATTCACCTGGATCGACATCGTGGCCGTCGGCGTGCCGCTGGTGCTCACCTTCCTGGTGGTCATGCACCTGCGCCAGCGGATGATGACCCTGGCGCTCGACAAGACCGAGCAGCGCACGCTGGGCGTGAACACGAAGGCCATGAACTTCGCCGTGGTGACGCTGTGCACGCTGCTCACGGCCATTATCATCTCGTTCTGCGGGACGGTCGGCTTCGTGGGCTTTCTGGTCCCGCACCTGGCGCGCCGTCTGGTGGGCCCGAACTTCGAATACCTGCTTCCCGCCTCGACTGTGCTGGGCGCCATCTTCGTGCTGGGTGCCTACGTGCTGCTGGAAGCCACGGTGGGGGTCGACTACGCGCAGATGGTGGGCATGTTCATTTCCATCGCCGGCGCGGCGGTGTTCCTGGTAACCGCCCTGCGTGGGAAGGGGGTGCGCAATGGAGCGTTCAACTAGCGCGGCACGCATGGCGCGGGCCTCGGCCACCTCGCGCGCCATCGACATCGACACGACCGACGCCCTGCTTGCCGCCGACGCGCGCAAGCTGCGCGTGAAGGTTGCTATCAGCATGGTAGCCTTGGCCGTGGCGGTGCTCGCCGGCCTGTGCATTTACGGTGCGAACCCTGGCTGGGGCATCCACTACCAGGTGTTCAGCCCTGCGGACGTGTTCGCGGTCACAGGCGAGCACATCTACCGCTTCTTCGCCGGCTTCGGCATCCTGCCTGCGCACGATGTTTCGTACAGCGACGACATCGCTGCTTTGTACTCGGCCATCGGCGACCGCGCCGGTGTGATTGCCATCACCGTCCTGTGCGCTATCCTGTTGGCGGTTTCGGGCATGCTGTACCAAAGCGTGTTCAAAAACCCCATCGCCGGCCCGGGCATGCTCGGCGTGTCGAGCGGCGTTACGCTGGGCAACACGCTTCTGGTGTATCTGTGCGGAGCCGAGGCGCTCGGGCTTACCACCGAGCGTTACGCGCTGTGCTACAGCTTGGGCGCGGCGGTGCTCGCGTTCGTCATCCTGGCCGGGCGCAAGCTGTCGGGCAAGGGGCGGCCGTTCGACATCGTCACCATGCTGCTTATCGGCTCCATCCTCTCGCAGCTCATCGGCTTCATCTCCACCTACCTGACCATGTTCGTCATGGACCCCGACAAGCTTGCCGTGTACATGACGCTCTCGGAGATGCTCAACGTCGACACTTCGCTTGTCTCCTACATCTGCCTGGGGACCGCGGCGGCTGTGTCGCTTCTGCCCGTGTGGTTTCTGCGCTTCCGCTTGAACGTGCTGTCCTTCAACGAGCAGGAGGTGCGCCTTCTGGGCGTGAACCTCACCGCCATCCGCGCGGTGGCGCTTATCTGCGGCGCCATCATGATCTTGGCCGCGCAAATCCACATCGGCGCCGTCGCCATGGTGTCGCTTATCGTGCCGTTTCTGGCGCGCGCATGGTTTGGCTGCGAATTTCGCAAGCAGCTTATCGGAAGCATTTGCATCGGCACGGTGCTTTTGGTGGTGTGCCGCTGCATCGTGGACGCGATCCCGTTCGTGGGCGACGGCATTGGCATCGGCTGTGCAGTAAGCGCAGTGGCCCTGCCGCTGTTCCTCCTGATAGTAGCCAGATACATGAAAGGCTGGGAATAGATAGATGAGACTTGAGTTGAAAGATGTGGCTGTTGGGTATGACCGCGACAAGCCTATTCAGCGTTTGGTGAATTTCACCGTTGAAAGTGGGGAAGTGTGCTGCGTGCTCGGGCCGAACGGCTGCGGGAAGACCACGCTGGTGAAAACCATCCTGGGCATGGTGCCCCTGATCAGCGGGCGCATTTCCTTGAACGGCGACGACGTGACCCGCTGGTCCGCGCGCCGGCTGGCCGATTCGATGGCCTACGTGGCTCAGCGGCACGACCAGCCTTTCCCCTTCCAGGTGAAAGACGTGGTGATGCTCGGGCGCGTGAACAAGGTCGACGGCTTGGGCGGGCAGCCCACCGCCGAGGACTGGAGCATCGTGGAAAACGCGATGAACGACATGGGCATCTGGCACTTGCGGGACGCGCCCTACAGCGACATATCCGGCGGCGAGTTGCAGATGGTGATGTTCGCCCGCGCCCTTGCGCAGGAGCCCGAGATGCTCATCCTGGACGAACCCACCGCGGCGCTCGATTACGGCAACGCGGTGCGTGTGATCAGCAAGGTGCGCAAGCTTGCGCGCATGGGGTACGCCGTGGTGATGATCACGCACAATCCCGACCATGCGTTCATGACCGGGGCGAACGTGGCGTTGTTCACCAAGGCGCAGCCCATGAAGTTCGGCACGGCGAGCCAGATTATCACGCGCAGCAACATCAAGGACGCTTACGGCATCGGCGTGAAGCTGGTGGAGTTCACGCACGACAACAACTTCACCATGCGCATGTGCGCTCCCGAGTTCGAGGACGAGGAGTAACCATGGGGCTGATTGCGCGGGCGCGCGACGGGTGAGGCGTGCGGCGGCGGGGACGGTCGGCCGAGGCGGGCCGCCTGCCAACAAAGGCCGCTCGCCGGGGCGCAATCTGAATCATTCAACGGCAATGCAAGCATTAATTCGAAAGGTTTGAACAGCATGGAAAACATGACCGGGGCGCAGGCCCAGCAGAAACTCGACGCTATCGTCAGCAACGTCGAGACGGTGATCGTGGGCAAGCGCGAGGCGGTGGAACTGGTGGTGTGCTCGCTGGTGGCGGGCGGACATGTGCTTCTGGAGGACATGCCCGGCACGGGCAAGACGAGCCTGGTGAGCGCGCTGGCGAAGTCGATCGACTGCAGCTTCCGCCGCATCCAGTTCACGCCCGACGTCATGCCCTCCGACGTGACGGGCTTCTCCATCTTCAACCAGAAGGAGCGCGACTTCGAGTTCCGCAACGGCTCCATCATGGCGAACCTGGTGCTGGCTGACGAAATCAACCGCGCCAGCGCCAAGACGCAGTCGGCCCTGCTCGAGGCTATGGAGGAGCGCCAGGTGACCGTCGACGGCCAGACGCACAAGCTGCCCGAGCCGTTCATGGTTCTGGCCACGCAAAACCCCATCGAGCAGTACGGCACCTACCCGCTGCCCGAGGCGCAGCTCGACCGCTTCCTCATCAAGCTTTCCATGGGGTATCTGAAGATGGACGACGAGGTGCGCGCCATCATGGAGGCCGACGACGCGAAGGAGGCGCTGCGCCCCATGTGCGCGTCCGCCGACATCATGGCGCTGCGCGCGGCCGCCAAGCAGGTTCGCGTGGCGACGCCCATCGCGCGCTACGCGGTGCAGATCACCATGGCGACCCGCGAGGCGAAGGAACTCATGTTCGGCGCCTCGCCGCGCGGTTCGAAGTCGCTTGTGAGCCTGGCGCGCGCCTGGGCGCTGATGCGCGGGCGCAGCTACGTCACCCCCGATGACATCAAGTACCTGGCACCGTTCGTGCTGTGCCACCGCATCGCGCTGACCCACGAGGCAAAGATGGACGGTCGCACGCAGCAGAGCGTGGTGGCGTCGCTTCTGGACACCATCGCCACGCCGGCGCTCACCGGCGAAGAGGCAAGGAGCTTGTAGCCGATGGCAAGCAACGACGAAAAGAAACGCGGTCGGCGAAAAGCCGGCGGCGCGCAAGGCGGGCAGGAGGTGTCGGCCGGCGGGCGCGTGGCTGCGGGCGCGGGCAAGCGGCATAAGCGGCCGCGGCATCGCTTCGCCATGTCCTCCGACGAGCGCAAGGCCGCCCGCCGCGGCGTGGTGCTGCGCTCGGTTGCCTGCGTATGCGTGCTTCTGGTGACGCTTGCGCTCGCGCTTTTGGTGGGCAACGACGAATACCAGCCGACGGCGGTGGGTTGGATCCCCTTTATCGGCGCGGTGACGGCCATCGTGCTGGCCTTCGTGTACCTGCAGATCCTGAAGCGCTCCATCAAGCTGCTCGAGCGCAGCAACGTGGCCGACTGCGAGCGCGACGAGGCGGTCGCCTTCAAGGTGCGCTTCGCCAACCGCTGCCCGCTGTTCTTCTTCCGCATGGAGGCGCACTTCTTCACGGCCGACCTGTACGGCAACCCCGTGAGCCATCGCGCCACCACCATGTCGCTCGCGCCGTTCGAGAAGTACGACATGCCCTTCACGACGCGCTTCGAGCATATCGGCATCTACCAGGCCGGACTTGACCGCGTGGTGGTTTACGACTTCCTGCGCCTGTTCAGCTTCTCCATCGAAGGGCCCAAGCGCCAGCGCATCCAGGTCATCCCGCGGCTGGTGCCCATCTCGAACCTGCAGTTTTCCAACGACGCGGTGGTGGAGACCACGAAGGCCGTGCGCAGCGTGCTGTCCGACTCGATGGACTACGCCGCCGTGCGCGACTACGCCTACGGCGACCCGATGAAGAACGTGCACTGGAAGCTTTCCGCGCGCAGCGAGGGCCTGATGACCAAGCTGTTCGAAACCTACACGAACCCTGGCGTGGCCGTGCTGCTGGACTTTTACGGGCCCGGCCAGAGCGCGACGGCGCTGATGCGCATGTTCGACGCCGTGGTGGAAAGCGGCTTCTCCATCGCGCGCTACGCGCAGTGGCGCGGCATGGATTCCGAGGTGCACTACTGCGACCGGTCGGGCGGGCATGTGCGGCGCACCTCGTGGCGGCAGAGCGACCTGCCCGACATCGTGGCGGAGATGCCGCGTTTTTCGGCCGACCCGCGCCATGCCGAGGACGCCATCAAGCTCATCGAGGAGCAGATCAACTCCATCTACGGCCAGTCGAACGTGGTGGTGTGCACCGCGGACATATCGGCTCGCATGGTCGACGTGCTGGTGCAGGCGCGCCTTCGCCGGCGCGACCCGCTGCTCATCGCGGTGGTGCCGCGCGGGCTTGAGGGACGCGAGCGCGACGAGTGGCTGGCGCCGCTGGCCAGGCTCGATTCCGAGGGCGTTCCCTACAAAGTGATTTGCGAGGCGGACGAGCTTTCTGGCAAGGCGGTGACGGGCAATGGCGACTAACGAGAAGAAGCGCGCCGCGGCGAGCGGGCAGGCGGGCGCGGGTGCGGCCGGCGGGAAGCGCGCTGGCGGGGAACCGGGCGCGAGGCGTTCGGGCGCTGCCGGCGGCAAGCCTGGCACGGCGCAGTCTGCGAAGTCGAAGTCGGCCGCCAAGGGCGGTGCCGGCGGCAAGCGGGCCGGCTCGGGTGGCGGCAAGCGGGCCGGCGCGAAGCCGCGCGTGAAGTCCGCCATCGGGTCGACCCGCGTGAAGGACCGGTCGGGGCTTTCCGAGCGCATGGCGAAGAAGACCCGCACGCGGCTGTTCCTCGAATCTTCCGTGCTCGATTTCCTGCTGGTGCTGCTGGTGTCGGCGTCGCTTTCCTTCACCGTGAGCTACGCTTTCCATAGCGCCTGGGATTATCGCGGCAACGTGGCGATGGTCGCGGGACTCATGCTGCCGACGCTTCTGTGCCTGTACGCGGGCAGCTGGAACAAGCGCGCCGTGCTGCCGGCGGGCATCGCGTGCGCGGTGGTGGGCGTCGTCATGGTGGCCATCGCCGTCGGCGTCTCGCCCGATCCGTTCATCGTGGACGGCTCGCTTTCGGACACTGAGGGTTGCTACGGCATTTTCGCCATCGTGTGCTTCGTGGTGCCGGTGGTGGTGTTTTTGCTGTCGCGCAGGCCGGTCGGCCTGGTGTTTCTGCTGCTCGCGGCCACTATCGCGGCCGGTTTGGTGCAGTTCCTCTACCGCGAATGGGCGGCGGCCGGCCCCGGCATTCCCGCGGCGGTCGTGATGCTGTTCGGCATCGGCATGATGTTCGTGTACGAATGCTACAAGCAGTCGGTGTATTCGGCGAACCGCGTGAAGCGCACGTCGTTCGCGGGCGCCTTCGCGTTCAGCGCGCTGATCGGCGCGGTGTGCGTGCTGGTGGGCGCGGGCGTGTTCTACGGCGTGGTGGCCGCCACCGACTTGGAGACTCCCGAGATCAAGCTCTTCGAGGAATACGTGTCGCCCCCGGTGACCGACGAGGCGCGCGACTACGAGAAGATGGAGATCCGCGGCAACGAGACGAGCGACAACACGGGCGACGAGACCGACGACACCGGCGAGATCGGTCCCGGTGACGAGTCGAACGTCGAATCGGGAACGGCGACGCTGCCTGATTCGGTCTTGGGCAAGCTGGTGTCGAGCATCGCGGGCGTCGACCCCGACGAGGTCGACTCCTCCAGCGACAATGCGGCGATGCATTTCGCCATGCAGCTGCTGTGGATCATCTACGTTGTGCTGGCCGTGGCCGCCGTCGTGGCGTTTTTGGCATTTTGGCGCTACCGCCGCACGTTGCGATTGAAGCGCATCGCGAAGCGGTCGAACGCCTACCAGGTGTACTACCTGTACGAGTTTTTGCTGGAGCGTTTCAGGCGTATGCGCATCCGCAAGCCCGCATACCTGACGCCGGTGGAGTTCGCGGAGGGTTTCGCGCGGACGATGCACCCCTACACGCGCGGCACGAACGGGGTCGACTTCATCGAGGTGACGAACCTGTACCAGGAGGCCGTGTTCGGCGGGCGCGAGCCGAGCGACGAGGAGCTCGAGCGCGTGCGCGGCTACTACCGGGCGTTCTACAAGAACGCGTTCAAAGCCACCATGTGGCCGAAGTGG
>CAVHFC010000011.1:22858-26542 GCA_963635025.1 Eubacterium sp. CAG:786 | reverse complement strand
GCCGAGGGCGGCGCGAAAAAGCCTGTCAAGAAGAGCAAGGCGAGCAATATCGCTCTGGGCGTTGCCGTTGTTGCAGTGGTGGCCGCCGTGGGCATCGGTGGTTATTCCCTGCTGGCGCCCGCGACCACAACTGCCGCCGTGAGCGATCCGGCGCTGAAGATCGAGGACACCACCGGCGGTGTCGCGGCCGTGGTGGGCGACACGCAGATCGGTGAGAAGGCCATCACGTCGAACATCGAGCAGTTCCGCGAAGGTGCGGGGCTCACGACCGACGAGGCATGGGGCAACTACCTGGTCGAGCTTGGCGAAACTCCTGAGTCGTTCCGCGACTCCACGCTTTCCACCTACATCTACCAGGAGCTTTTGCGTCAAGCCGCCGCTCAGCAGGGCGTGACGGTGGACGCCGCCGCGGTGGACGCGCAGGTCGCCGAATCGCGCGAGGCCGCCGAAAGCGACGAAGAGTGGCGGCAGTCGCTCGCGGACGCCGGCATGACCGAGGAAATGTATCGCTCCAACGTGGAGTCGGGCCTGCGCGAGAGTGCCCTGATCGACAAGGTGATCGGGCAGGTGTCGGCTTCCGATGTCGAGGTGCTCGAGTACATCACCACGTACACGATCGACTACAAGAAGGCCACGTCGCTTTCCGACATTCCCAGCGACGTGGTGAAGCGCTATCGCGACATCTGCGACCGTTCGAAGCAGTCCAAGGCGCTCAGCGACTGGATGGCCGATTTCGAGAAGGGCGTGAACGTGGAGCGCTACGACATGCCGAGCGGCCTGTCCTACGACATCGACCTGTCGCGCTACGAATAAGTCGGGTTTACAGGCAGATTGCGAGCCGGCAGCGGCTGAAGCCTCGCCGGCTTGTTGGAAGCCGCTGCCGTGTCGGTTCGTTGCCGGGCCCGGCGCCGCGCCGGGAAAAGAGTGACGCGCATAAATGCGCTGAACTAGTAAGGTGCGAGCTATCGCTCGCACCCACGAAATGCCTGGTAGACGGGTTAAACCGGCTGCTAAATTCATGGGGTCGAGCGATAGCTCGACCCGTATTCGAGAGCGCCTTTAGGCGCGACGCATAATTCAACGCGGTGGGGATACCACCGCCTCCCGGACTGTATCCCCACCGCGTTGAAAACACTGGCGCACCCTTCGGGTGCTTCCTAGTACGGTGCGAGCTATCGCTCGCACCCACGAAAATCTTGCGGTAAGTTTATCCCCCGCAGCAAAAATTTGTGGGTGCGACACGCTCTTCCGCAACGCGTGCGAACCCCGGCCCCGCGTCGTCCCCTTACCATTTCGTCGTAAAGCGGAATAATCCCTGAGTGCTATAATCCCCCCTCGGAATAAACGGCGGGGTGATCTAGCTTGATACCTGCTGCGCGAAAGGACAGGGCTCCACCCGGTTCTTTCACGCCGGTTCAAGCAGCGCGAAAGGCGAGGGCGAGCTTTCACATGGCACGGGGAAGAAGAAAAGCCAAAGACATCGACCCTTATCTGTCCACGAGTGACTTTTACGACATTTCCGGCGTGACGTCGATGACGCTGCGCACCTACGAGAACAACAACCTGATCGAGGCCGCCTATCGCAGCGAGGCGGACGGGTACAAATACTGGACCCTGGACCAGGTGCCGCTCATCGAGCTGATCGACACCATGCGATCGGGCGGCGCTTCCGTTTCCGATATCGCGCAGACGCAGCTGCTCGGCAAGGAAGCGCTCCTCAAACACGCTTACGATTGCCAGGCTGCGAAACTTCGCCGCGACCGTCGAACCATGAAGGCGATCGTGCACACCCGCAATCGCTACGCCGATCTGCAACGGGTATCTGACTTCGGGGGGGGGTATCTGCGCTATCTCCCGCTGCGTTGGCTTGCCATAGCCCCGCTGCTTCCGCATAAGCCCCAATTTTCGGAAAATCGCCAGTTCATGCGCACATTCCAAAACTTGGTGAAGGTTGTGGCGGCGGTTGGCTGGTGCCCCACCATGACGTTCGGCACACTTGTCAGCGTATCCGCCGACGGCACGAGAGCCTCGCGCTACGCCTATGTTGAGCTGGCGAGCCCGCCTATGCCTGAAACCACCGGTTTGAAGGTGATCGACGGAGGGTGCTACCGCGTGTTCGAACCTTCGTTCAATGCCGATACCTGCGATGGGTCGAACTGCCTGTCGTGCTCGCGTTTCGGGTCGGTGCCTTCGAAGGAAGACGAATACCGTTGGGGTGAAGCGTCGAGGAACCCCGAGCTGTTCGATCGCGTTCTGCGCATCGAGGACATAGCGGAACCTATTGCGAAGGGCGACACGTGGGAAGCTTTCAAGCGCTCGGTGCTTGCGCAGGACAGTCGTGCCGATGCGGCGAAGAAGCTGGGGGATTCGGTTGCGTACGGGCCGCGCGGAGAGGCGTCCGATAGCGCTTCCTGTGCGGTTCCGTGCCGCATGCCGCTCGGCGTTCGCCTTCCTGCGGGCGTGACTGCCTGCTCGCTGCCGGCCGGCGTGCATCTGTGCAAGCAAATCTCGTTCGAAGACACCGCGGCGAAACGGCGTTTCCTGGATTTTGCGAAGAGCCTTTCGCCTTCGCCGCGCACCCCGCAAGAGATTGCGGACTCGCTTGGCAGCGCAACGTCCCCCTGGAGCGAACCGGTGGATAAGGGCCCGCTTGTCGAGCCGTTCGCCGTGCCGCGCACGCATGGGGTGTCGGCGCTTGAGGGATTTGCGCGCGAACTGACCGACGATCAGGCGCGAAAGCTTCTGCGCGTGCAGCCGGCGGGACTTGAGCTTGAAGACGGTTTCTGTGCCACGTCGTCGAACATGGTGATGTCCTACGACCAATCCGTGACGCAGGAATATCACGTGCTCATAGACCCGGAAGGGTTCCTTGAGCAGTAGTCGCTTACGCCACCAACAAGGCGGGTCGACGCCCGCCTGCAAGAAACTCGTAGGTTTGAGGCATGACTCAAACCTACGGCGAAGCCGGGCATTGGGACGGGTCAGCCTCCCGGACCAAGCCTAAGCGTCCGCAACCAAAAACTGGCGCCCGCTGCGCGGGCTGCATCTGTAGGAGTGTGCGGTGGCCTGACAGTCGCCGCATCACAGGGTCTCCTCGCTGACTTTGGCTCCACCTGCGGGTTCGTTATGTTGGCTTCGCCAATAAGTGTGACGCGCCCTTCGGGCGCTGACCGAATGAGGCGCGAGTCGTGCCTCGCGCCTACGAAATTCCAGGTGGGAGCGTTAAGCCGACAGTGAGGTTGATTGTCAGGCGCGACAGATAATTCAAAAGCGTGCAATCGGCGCACCGCTGCGGTTCATGAAAAGTCTGACGCGCCTTCGGCGCTGGCCTATTTGGGTGCGAGTCATGCCTCGCACCTACATAAAACCAGTTGGAAGTGTTGAGCCGACGGAGAATTGACTACTGGGGGCAATTCCTTACGACAAAAAATCGTGGGGTCGAGCCATGGCTCGACCCGCACTTATGAGCGCCGTCAGGCGCGACACAAAATGTAAAACTGCGGGATGCGTCGATATCGCGAACCGTTTCCGCCTTGCGAGCTGGCTCGCTCTTCGCAAGTTGTAGTTGGTTGCGAAGAACCGGCGCACCCTGCATTCCCCGGGGGTGTGCAGCCTTCCCGGAATGAGAACCCGGATTGATCCGCGAACTTTCGGGCGCCCCCACTAAGCTTTCTTGCTCGCCGC
>CAVHFC010000011.1:12854-21954 GCA_963635025.1 Eubacterium sp. CAG:786 | reverse complement strand
ATCAGCACGCGGCTCGGCTTGAGCTGCTTGAGCTCCTGCGCCGTCACATCGCCTAAGGTTTCCGGTTTCGCCAAAAGCACGGCGGCGTCCAGAATGCCCGACAGTCCCGCCGTTGCCAGGCACGGCGACGCATGCTCGCCCGGGGCCACGATGGCAACTCCGCCCGGCTCGAACTCGCATTCCTCGACCAGCTTGGCCGCGGTGCCGTAACGCGTCTCGCCGCTGATGGAGTCGATGAGGCTCGAAGGCACGCGCGTCTTGCTGTTCAGCATGTCGAACACACGCTGCTCGGCCTCGGCGCTGCCGATGTGCCCGCCCAGCACGCGATAGGTGCGGCATACTTCCGCCGCATCACCGATCATGCGGGTGTGGCCCTTTTCAATCCAGATGGCCTTGTTGCACAGACGTTCGATCTGGTCGTTGTTGTGCGACACGATGAGCACCGTGACGCCATATTCCTTGATGAGTTTCGTGATGCGTCGCTCGCACTTCTGCTGGAACATGAAGTCGCCGACGGAAAGCACCTCATCGACGATGAGGATTTCCGGCACGATGATGGTTGCGATGGCGAAGGCGATGCGCGCCACCATGCCCGACGAGTAGTTCTTCATGGGCATGTCCAAAAACTTCGCGATCTCGGCGAAGTCGACGATCTCGTCGAAGTGCTGGTCGATGAACTTACGCGAGTAGCCCAGAAGCGCGCCGTTGAGGTAGATGTTCTCGCGCGCGGTCAGCTCCATGTCGAAGCCCGCGCCCAGCTCGATGAGCGGCGCGATGTTGCCGTGGATGGAGCAGCTGCCCTTCGAAGGCTCCAGCACGCCCGCGATGATCTTGAGCATGGTGGACTTGCCCGAGCCGTTGGTGCCCAGGATGCCGAACACGTCGCCTTTGCGCACGGTGAACGAAACGTCGTCGAGCGCGCGGAACTCCTTGAACATCAGCTCGCGGCGCGCCAACGCGATGGCGTATTCCTTCAGGCTGTTGAGCTGCTGGTTCGCCATGTTGAAGATCATGGAGACGTGGTCGATCTCGACCATGGGCGCGCGCGTGTCCGGTGCGACCTCCTCTTCGGAAGCCTGCATCTCAAGCGGCGTGGTGTTGACGTTTTCAGGCATGCGAACCGCCTATACGTAGAGGATGAACTTCTTCTCCGTGCGTTTGAACACGAAGAGTCCGACGGCGAACGTGATGAGCGCGATGACGAGGCACACCAGGTTCTCGCGCATGCCGGGCCACTGCCCGTACATGGCGATGTCGCGGAAGTAGGTGACGTAGTGGTACATCGGGTTGAACGCCTCGGCCTTCTGCATCCAGTCGGGCAAAAGGCTCATGGGGTAGAACAGCGGCGTTGCGTAGGTCCAGGCGGTGATGACGACGCCCCACAGATGGCACACGTCGCGGAAGAACACCGCCAGCGCCGACAGCAGCATGCCCAGGCCCGCGCAGAACAGCAGCATGTAGATGAGCAGGATGGGCATGGCCAGCAGGTAGACGGTGGGGGCGATGCGGAAGAACACCATGACGATGACGACCGCTACGAGCGATATGGCGAAGTTGACCAGCTGGAACAGCACCTTTTCCAAGGGGAAGATCATCTTCGACACACGGATCTTCTTGATGAGTGGGGCCGATTCCAGAATGGACGTCATGGCGCTGCCGGTGGAGTCGGCCATCAGGGAGAACAGCACGTTGCCTAAGATCAGGTACATGGGGAAGTTCTCGACGTCGCCGAATTTCAGCACGTTGGTGAAGACGGCGGCCAGAACGCACATCATGAGCAGGGGGTTGAGCACCGACCACAGCACGCCGAGCAGGCTGCGGCGATATTTGAGCTTGAAGTCCTTCGTCACCAGCGACGTGATGGTGAACCAGTTGCGCTTCAAGTTGCTTTTGAACGTTGACGTTTGCGCCATAAGCTCCTCGTGTCTGTTGCGCCGCGCGGGCGGGTTACCGTTAAAGAAGCGAAACCTCATTTTACCGCATCCGGATGCGCGGCCCTCGACCGCACGAAAAGCGCAGAATGGGGGAGGGGGAGGCGCGGCGGGCGGAAGAGGCCCGCGCCCAACTTGCGGGGCCGCCTTGCCCTATGGGGGTTTGCCGGAAGCGGGTGGCCGCGCCTGGGCGCGCCGCCTTGCCGGAGGATAATGAAAGGATATCGTTTACGGAGGTGAAGCAGGTGCAGGCGCATAAGGTGGCGAGGATGTTCGGTCGGCTGGTTGCCGGCGACGTTCCGTTGCGCGCCGCCGCGGCTGTTCTCGCCGCCTTCATTTCGCTTGCCTGGCTGGTGGGATGGTCGTTTTACCGCGGGCGGGAAGCGGGCGGCATCGATCCGCTGTTCCCTTCGCCGGCGGTTGGCGTGGTGGCCTTCGCGGGTCTGTTCGTCGTGCTTCTCTGCTGCCTTTTGGCACTGTTTCGCCTGATGGATAGGGGCGGAAAGCCCGTTGGCGGTGCGCTTGAACGCCATCCGTTCGCCATCTGCGCAACGGCGATCGCGCTTGCCTGGTTGCCTTACTGGCTCGCCTTCTTCCCCGGTTCGCTTCCCTGGGACGGCGTGCGATCCATGAATCAGTTCACCACGGAAGCGCCGCTGGAGAACCACCATCCCGTCATGATGAACGCCCTGTACGCGGGGCTGATGACGGTTGGGCGCAGCGTGTGGTCGGACAATTTCGGCCTGTTTTTGATCGTCGCGTTCCAGTATGTCGTGTGCGTGATCGCGTTCGCGCTGGTGGTGCGCAAGCTGGTCGTTTGGCGCGTCCCGCGTTGGATCGTTTGGGCGGCGTTGCTGTTCTTCTGCCTGTGCCCCATGTGGGGGGCGTTCGCGCAGGCGGCGTTCAAGGACACCCTGTTCAACGGCTTGTTCTGCCTGTTCGTGCTCTCGTTGGTGAATGTTTGTGGTTGCGGGCGCGATGGTGCCGGCGAAGGTGCCCCTCGTACGCGAGATTGGGTGCTGTTTGCGGCCGCGTCTCTCGTGCTCGCCTTCGCTCGGAACAACGGGGTCTACCTTGTGGCGGCCGCGACGGTGGTGCTTGCCGTGTTCGCGGCGGTGCGCGGGCGATCGACGGGTCGCGGTGTTAGGAAGGGCGCTTCTTCGGCAAGGCGTGACGCTATTGGTACTGCCTGCGCGTCAGGTTCAGGCGTGCGAACCCGCGCCCGCGCAGCTGCCCCGGCGCTCGCGGTGCTTTGCGTGGTGGTGGTCGCATGGGCAGGCGCCACGCGCGTCGCGTGGCCGGCGCTTGGCATCGACGTGCGGGAAGACAAGGAGATGCTGTCGGTTCCGCTGCAGCAGACCGCGCGCTACTTCGCGGAATGCCCCAATGAGGTGACCGACGAGCAATACGCGGCCATCGATGCGGTGCTTCCCGCCGACCAGCTGGCCAGCCTGTACAACCCCGATCTTTCCGATCCGGTGAAGGAGGCCATGCGCGTGCCGAAGGGCAACATGACGTCCGACCAGCGCAACGCCTATTTCGCGGCGTGGGCGCAGATGGGCGCGGCGCATCCCGGCGTGTACGTGCGCGCCACGGTGGCGAACACCTACGCGTATTTCTACCCGTTCGCCATTATCGGTCAGGATATGGACAGGCCGGTGTTCCCTCTGTATATTCAGGGACTACCTATCAACCAAACGTTCGATGTGCACTACGTTTCGCCCGAACCGGTGCGCGAAGCGGCAGGCGACGTGTTGGTGGACATGCTGTCGATGCCGGTCGTGCGCGTGATGTTCTCGCCGGCGCTCTACGTGCTGGCCTTGCTTGCGCTGTGCGCGTGTGCGACGGCGCGGCGACGTTGGCGCGCGCTGGTGTGCGCGGTTCCCTTTGCCGTGTTGCTGGCAACGGTGCTTTTAGGCCCGCTCAACGGTCATCTGCGCTACATCATGCCCATCGCTGCGGCCCTGCCGCTCATCGCCGGCGCGGCGGTTCGCTTCGATGCGCTTGATAAGATTCAAGGAAATACGTTCAGCTTCGACGCCCAGACACCGGGTGCGTCTGCGACCAAGGAGGTTTCTTCATGAGCATGAACACCACGATGACCCGCGCGACGGGGGCTCTGGTGGCCGCGCTTGCCGCGGCCTGCATCGCGCTTTCGGCCTTGCCTGCGCTTGCGTTTGCGCAGGACGATCCCAGCGGCGAGGCGCGCACGGAGAACAGCTGGCGTTATCGCGACGGCCAGTTGCTTGACCCCGCTGATTTGGTCGCGGCCACCGACGGCGATTCCCAGATTGCGGCTGACCTGTCGTTCGACGGCGCCTGGTCGCGCAGCGAGGACGGCTTTTTGAACGAAAGCGGCGGCGTCATCCCGAACGCCGTGCGCAAGAGCATCGACGTCAGCGAGCACAACCAGGTCATCAACTGGCAGGCCGTGAAGAACAGCGGCATCGATTTCGCCATCATCCGCTGCGGCTACGGAGACGACTACTATAACCAGGACGACAAGTGCTGGCTCTACAACGTGGCGGAGTGCGAGCGCCTGGGCATTCCCTACGGCGTGTACCTGTATTCCTACGCGGAAAACGACGACATGGCGCGCAGCGAGGCGGCGCATGCGCTGCGTTTGCTTGCGGGCCATCATCCGTCGTACCCGGTGTATCTTGACCTTGAAGAATCTTCCATGGCAAGCGCCGACAATGCCGGTCAGCTGGCAAGCATCGCCACCATCTTCTGCAACGCGATGAAGGATGCCGGCTACACCCCGGGTGTGTACGCGAACCTTACCTGGTGGAACAACTACCTCACCGACGGTGCGTTCAGCAAATGGGACCGTTGGGTTGCGCAGTACAACGATTCCTGTTGGTATAACGGCCAGTACAACGTGTGGCAGGCCGCCAGCGACGGTACCGTTGACGGCGTGGTCGGCCTGGTGGACGTGAACTTCGAGGTGGCCGCCGGCGACGTGTTGCTGTCCGACTGGTACGTCACCTCGGGCGTGTACCAATACGTGAACTACCACGGCATCATGGGCAACTATTCGGGAACCAACCTGTTCGGGCCTTACAACGACATCACGCGCGGCCAGGTTGCCACCGTTTTGTGGCGCCTTGCGGGCGAGCCTTACGTTGAGGCCGAGGACTTTGAGGATGTTGATCCTGGCGAATATTATGCCGCCGCCATCCGCTGGGCGCGCACGGTGGGCGTGGTGGACGGCTACCAGGACGCCGACGGTGAATATCGCCTGTTCAAGCCCGAAAATTCGGTGACGCGCGAGGAGTTGGCGAAAATGCTCGAGCGTTATGCGGCGCTGGTTTTGGGGATGGACACCGAAAGCGATTGCGCGCTCCTGGACGAAAAGGTGGACGTAGCCGCGGTGTCGCCGTGGGCCCGCGAGGTGATGGGATGGGCTGTCGATGCGGGCCTTATCTCGGGCGTGAGCATCGACGGCGTCGATTACCTCAAGCCGCAGGACACCGCTTGGCGCGCATCGATGGCGTCCATGGTTTGTTCGCTTTGCAAATAAGGGGAGTGGTCACCGCGTGAGTGGGAAGGCTCGTTATTACCGGATCGCGCTTATGGCCGATCCGCATCAGGGGTTCTGCTCGTTTTCCTGGCGCATCAAGGAGGCGCTGGAGGCGTGCGGGCATACGGTCATGCTGTTCACGCCGCAGCTTCATCCGTTTTTGGTCGATGGCGAAGGCTGCGTTGACGCTGCGAAACTGAAGCGCTTCTTCGCCGTGCAGCGCCTGGACTGCCTGCTGGTTGCCGATGGCGTGCGTGCGGTCAACGTTGCCGAGGCGCTTCCGAAGGAGGCGGCCTTCGGCGTTGCGTGCCTGACGGAAGCACAGGCGCGCGCGGCATGCGATCTTGACAAGAAGACGCGCCCGCTGGACTTCGCCCTGTCCTTCAGCGTGTGCGCGAAAAAGCAGCTCGCGAGCCTTTCCCAGGCCAAGGTTATCGAGGTGCCGCCTCTGGCCGATCGCGCCTATGCGTGCACGCCCCTTGCCAACGCCATCGCGTACGCGCCGGGTGTTTTGGTGCTGCAGGACGAAACGCCCGACCGCCGTGCGTTTGTCGACAAGCTGCGTTCCCGTTGCGCGAAGGAGAAGGCTCCCGTTCCCATCAGGCATGCGGGCGAAGGTTGGGAAGGCTATGAGCGCGTGGGTTCGCAGCGCTCGTCGCTCGTGTATGCCCTGCGCTCGAGTCGAGCGGTGGTGCTGTTCGGCGAAGCGGGCAAGCATGCGCGCGGCGAGTTGGTGGAGCTTGACGGGCTTGTCGCCCTGGCGCTTGAAGACGGCGCGACCGTTGTTGCGGTTGGCCAGGTTCCCACATTGCACCATCACGACTGCGTGCGCGCGTTCGACGACGATGTGGCGGCGCTCGACGCGTGCATGGAGGCGCTTTCAAACGAGGAAGAGCCTTGTGCGCCAAACGATATCGACGAGCGCGATATGCTGGAAGACGTGATCGACGCGGCGCTGGCCCGTGCGATTGCCGGTCATGCGCCCGACGCCGGGTGTGACCGTCCGCGCGCGGTGGTGGCTGCGCTCGGCTACTACGGCATGGGGAACTTCGGCGACGAATATATCCTGGAAACGGTGGATGCGCGCGTGCGTGAGCTTGACCCCGGTGCGTCGGTGGTGGCGATCAGCGAACGTCCCGAGCATACGCTTGCCCATCGCGGCGTGTACGCCGTCACCCTGCAGAATAAGGCAACCCTAGATGACGTCCTGGCGCATTCGGCTGCCGCTTTGGTGACGGCAGGGCTGCTGTTCGACCAGGGGATTCGTTGGACCATGGGCAAGGCCGAGATGCTTTCCGACACCCCTCGCCCCGATATCCCCGGCATCGCCGGTTACCTTTCGCTGGCCGCCATGAACGACGCGCAGCCGCTGCTTTACGGCATCGGCGCCGGTCCGCTGGACGTTTTGGACTCCCGCCGCTTGGTCGGCTTCATGGGCTTGGCGGGCGCGGTGTTCTCCGCGCGCGACGAGGCGACGGTCGATCTTGTGCGCGCATGCGGCGTTGCCGAGGAGCAGGTTGTGCTCGCGGCCGATACGGCGTTTCTGGCCGCGCCGCCCGATGACGCTGCCGCGAAGGCGTTTTTGTCCGAACATGGTTTGGATGCGGAAGGGCAGCGCCTGGTGGCTGTGTCGCTGCGCGACTACGAGGGTCAGCCGGCCGACTTCGCGCGGCGCGTGGCGGTGGCGCTCGACATAGCCGCTGACCGCGACGATCGCGTTCGTTACATTTTCTGCTTGCTTGATGCCACCGATAAAGCCTTGTCAGATGCCGTTATCGCGAACATGCGCCGCGCCGACGTTGCGCTGGTGTACGATGCGGGCGACGACGTGGGCGCCATGGCGGGAATGCTGTCGCTGTGCTGGTCGGGCGTTTCGATGCGCTATCACGCCTCGCTGCTTTTGATGTCGCTGGGCAAGCCGTGCGTGGGCATCGGTTATCTGCCGAAGGTGGAATCGCTGTTCAACGAGATGGGCGCAGGCGAGGTGTTGCTTGAGCTGGATGCCACGGCCGACGATTTGTACGCCGCCATGCAGCGCGTGAGCGAGGGCTACGACGAGCTACGCGAGCGGGTGCAGGCCGGGCGCGAATCGATGGTCGAACGCGCGAAGGTTGGCGAAGAGGTGCTCTCTCGTGCGCTGCGAAGGCAGGGTCGGGGTAAGGCCGGTTTCGTCCGGCGCGACTTCTACCTGCGGGATGTTTCGGATTGCGACCTTCGCTGGCAGGAGCGTGTCGCCGCCGCGGACGAGGCAGCAACGCTGCGCGCGCGCATCGAGGAGCTGGAAGCCGAAAAGCGCGCTTTGGCAGAGCGCGTGGAAGAGCTGGAGCAGTCGACGTCGTTTAAATTGGGAAGCGCGCTTTTGAAGGTGCCCGCCGCGTGCAAGGACGCGCTGGCGGCGAGGAAGGAACAGGGACGTGGCTGATCAGGAGCCGATTGTCGCGGCAAAGGAGACGACGGGGGCCGATTCGGTGGCCGCCCGTCCGCTGGTGTCCATCGTCGTGCCCGTGTACAACTGCGAGGAGCATGTGGGCCAATGTTTGGAGAGCCTTCTTGCGCAGACGTATCGCAACATCGAGCTCATCTGCGTCGATGATGGCTCGACCGACGGCGCCGTCGCCATCATGGAAAAGCTTGCCTCGGCCGATTCCCGCATGCGCGTCATCACGCAGGAAAACGCCGGTCCCGCCGCCGCGCGTAACGCAGGCATGGACGCCGCGAAGGGCGAGTACCTGTACTTCTTCGACTGCGACGATTGGTGCGAGCCCGAGCTCATCGAGCGCGCGCTTGCCCGCGCCCAGCAGACGCAGGCCGATATCGTCGCTTTGCCGCATTGCCTGTTCGATCAGCGCGTAGGCGTGCCCATTCCCGCGTTCTGGGCGCTTTTGCCCGACAAGTACCCCGAGGTAAGCAGCTGGCGCGATAACCCCGACTGGATCTTCCGTGCCTTCCAGAATCTGCCGTGGAACAAGTTTCTGCGCATGGCGTTCGTGCGCGAGAACAACCTGCGCTTCGCCGAGAACGTGCGCCTGACCGAGGATTTGATGTTCTCGGCGCCCGCGCTGGTACGTGCCGAGCGCCTGGCGTTTCTGCCCGACATGCTCATCTACCATCGCGAAGGCACGGGCACCAACACCATGTCGGCAAAGGACAAGCACCCGCTCGATTTCCTGCGCGCGTTTTGGGATCTGAAGCGTTTCCTGGAAGCCGAGGGCGTTTACGACCAGCTGCGCATCGCCTATGAGAACTGGGCGATCGACGGCTTCATCTACAACGTGCACACCTTGAACACCTACCAGGGGTTTGCCGAGGTGATGGGCGCGCTTTGCGGGCCTACCGGTGCGTTGGAGGAGCTGGGGCTGGCCAACGTGCCGGAAGCCGAGCTGCAGGAGCCGCGTTTTGCCGAGTTTTTGCGCGACGTTGCCCAGCAGCCGGTCGACTACCTGTATCAGCTCTATGTCACCGCGCGCGAGGAGCGCGACGAGCGCGGTAACCGCCTGGCGGTGGAATACTACGCCAACGAGGATCAGCAACGCCGCGTTGACGAGGCGAACGCGCGCACCGAGGCGGCCGAGCGCGAACGCGACGAGCTGCGCGCGCAGCTTGAGGAGGCGCATGCGGCTCTTGGTGAGTTGCAGCGCGAGTTCGA
>CAVHFC010000011.1:10590-12694 GCA_963635025.1 Eubacterium sp. CAG:786 | reverse complement strand
GGAAACGGCGATGCGGCTTTGCCGTTGATGAAAGACCTGCTTGAGGGCTCGGCCGCTGATGCTCCAGCAGCGTTCGAGCATATTGCCGGCACGTGCGGGCCGGTCGCGACCGCCACGGCCGTGGCGGCGTGCGCCTGGGACGCTCCGGCGCGATTCTGGCGACTTCTGGGAAACGCCCAGGATCTTCACGTTCCCATGCGGCAGGTGAAAACCATCGGCCTGTGCTATTTCCGCTTAGGGATCGGCGGGGCCGAGCGCGTGGTGGCTTTCCTGGCGAACCTGTGGACGGCCATGGGCTACCGCGTGGTGCTGTTCTGCGACGAGGAGCCGACTGAGGAAGACTACGAGGTTCCCGAAAGCGTCGGCCGCGTGCAGCTTCCGCTGTTCCTTGACGCGAACGCCGAAAACTACGGAAGCCGTGCCGAGCTGCTGGCAGCCGCCCTGCGCGACAACGAGGTCGACGTCATGGTCTACCATCAGTGGCTCAGCCACGCCCTGCCCTGGGATATGCTGCTGTGCAAGCTGTTAGACGTGCCGTTTATCCTGTACACGCATGGGATGTTCGGTTGCATGTATCGCTGGGACAATCGTTGGGAGATTCAGCTTCCGACGGTCGTGGGCTACGCCGACGGGGTGGTGACGCTTGACGCCGCCGACGCGCGCTTCTGGGGCGAGCACTGCCCGCGCGTGTGGCAGACGGCGAATCCCATCACCCTTGCACCCAATGCCGGCAAGGCGTCGCCCTTGGACAGCGAAACCGTTGTGTGGGTGGGGCGGCTCGACCCCATGCAGAAACAGCCTGCTGAAGCGCTTGAGGTGATGGCCCTGGTCGTTCGCGAGCTTCCCGATGCGAACCTGGTGGTCGTCGGCCCTGCTCCCGATCGGGGCGTCATGGACGATTTGGAATCGACGGCGCAGCGCTTGGGCATCGCTGCCAACGTGACCTTCGTCGGCCCGAAAAAGGACGTTTCCCCGTATTTGGAGCATGCGAGCGTGTATTTGAGCACGTCGTGTTTGGAAGGTTGGTACCTGACGCTTGCGGAGAGCATGGCGCGAGGCTTGCCGTCCGTGGCTTACGAGCTTCCGTATCTGACGCTGCTTGAGGGCGCGTGCGGATGCGTGCAGGTTCCCCAGAACGACCGTGCGGGTGCCGCGGCCGCTGTGGTGCGCCTGCTCAAGGACGAGGCGGAGCGTCAACGGCTGGGCGCCGAAGCCTTCGCCACCATAAGTGCCGTGGCCGAATTCGACTTCAAGGAATTCTGGGGCGGCGTTTTCAAGCAGATCGAAAACGAGTGTTTACCAGCGCGCAAACCCGAGGCCGACGTGATGTGGGACATTATGCTGCAAGCGAACCTGCACGCGATCGACGCGAAAGAGGGCGAGCTGCGCGATGCCTGGGAAGCGCGCGACCGCGCGATCGCCGCCGAGCAGCAGGAGAGTCTGCGCGTTCGTGAGATTGAGGGATCCACGACCTATCGCGTCGGTCGAGCCATCATGTCGCTGCCCTGCGCGATTCGCGATGCCCTGCGCGCTAGGCGCGGTTGAAAACGTATCGGAAACGGGTAACGGAACAGATGAGTGAGAACGGGGGAAATGGGATGCCGGTTGTAAGCGTGATCATGCCGCTATACAACAAGGAAGCGTTCGTTGAGCAAGCTATCGAGTCGATTTTGGCGCAGACGCTTGCTGATTTGGAACTTATCGTCGTGGATAACGCGTCTGTCGACGGGTCCCGCGCGGTGGCGCAGCGCCTCGCGCAGGGCGATGTGCGTGTGGTGTTGCTCGATGAGCCTCGTCCGGGCGCGGCTGCGGCGCGCAACCGCGCGCTCGATGCTGCGACGGGCGAGTTCTTAGCGTTCGTCGATGCCGACGACTTCGTCGATCCAACCTTGCTTGAGAAGGCGGTCGCGCAGGCGCGGTGCACGCAGGCCGACATCGTCTGCTTCGGTCACGATCATTACTACCAAGAGCAGGATGTCTACCTTTACCCGGTCCATCCGCAGGCGCCCGCATCGTTTGCCCCGGGGGAGCTGGGAGGCCGCCTGCTGTTCGCGGGTTCCCCGAATGCCTGCACGAAGCTGTTCCGCCGTTCGTTCATCGAGGG
>CAVHFC010000011.1:0-10190 GCA_963635025.1 Eubacterium sp. CAG:786 | reverse complement strand
CGCTTCAAGGGTGTTGAGACCCCCATGGATCTCATGTACGTGAACTGGCAGGACGCGCTGGAGGTTCTGCGCCGCCTGGAAGGAACCCATGCGGCAATGCTGCGCGACACCCGTCGCGTTGAAGGCGATCTGCGCGGACGAATCGCCGAACTGGAAGGGTCAACCACCTATCGGATCGGTCGCGCCGTGATGGGAATTCCCTGCGCGCTGAAGGATCGCTTGCGTCGATAGCGCTGCGCCCCGGGCAGGTCGCGCCGCCGTCTTTTCGGTTCGATATGTGCAAGGTGTGAATGGATGGTAGCGAACGTGCCGTTTGAGGATTCGTTCGCTGTATCGGTGTGCCGTTTTGGCTCCTCTTGGGTCGCCGGGTGCCGCTTCGGCGCCCCTCTGCCGTACAATGAGAAAAAGCAACAAAGGAAGGAAAGGAAACTGCATGAGAAGAAGACGAAGCGTAGCATCCATGATCTGCGCCACGACGCTCGGCGTTGCCGTCGGCGTCGTCGGGCTCGTTGGCCTGAACGTTGACGGTGCTGCTGCGTTCGCGGCGGACAACTCCGAGGTGACGAGCGAGCGCATTGCCGGCAGCTCGGCTCCCGACACGGCGGCGAACGCCGCACGCGAAGCGTTCCCCGACGGCACGAAATGCGCCGTTATCTCCTCGGCCACCGACGCCAGGGCGGGCCTGGCGGCTTCGGGTCTTGCCGGTGTGCTTGATGCTCCTTCGCTGCTCACCTGGGGCGACAGCCTGCCTGATGCAACGAAGAGGGCTATCGGCGACCTCGGCATCGACCGCGTGTACGTCGTGGGCGGCACGGACGACATCTCCGAAGGTGTTGAGAGCGAGCTGAAGTCCCTCGGCCTTACGGTCGAGCGCATCGCCGGTGCCAACGTTGCCGACACCTCCGTCGCCATCGCCAATAAGATCGTTGAGCTCGGCGGCAATCCGCGCGGTGAGGTGATCGTCGCCTCCGCCGACGGCGTCACCGACGTATCCTCCATCGCATCCTATGCGTACAAGTATCAGGTTCCCGTGATCTACGAGCAGGACTTCAGCCTGCCTGCGGCCGCCGACGCCTTCGCCGACGCTGCAAATCGCATCCTGGTCATCGGCTCCGATGCCGCCGTTCCGAGCGATTCGGTGGAAGGCCACAGCGACGCATGGTCCGATAAGACCCTGCGCATGGCCGGCGACGATGCCTACGCCACGTCCCGTGCTGTTGCCGAGACGCTGGTTTCCGAGGGCAGCTTGACGCAGGAAGTCGTGGGCGTCACCTCGGGCGAATCGTTCTCTTACGGCACCGATGCCGTGGCAGCTGCCGCGCTGTGCGCTAAGCATGACGCGCCGATGATCGTGACAAACGCTGCCGGCACGTCCACTACGGTGAACAACTACCTGGTGTCCGCTCAGGACAGCACGAGCGCCGCCTACGTCGTCGGCAATGACGATGCCGTTTCCGAAGACGCATACAGCTACATCAGCCGCATCGTGGACGGCTCCATCCGCTTCACCGCCATCATCGGTTCCGACCAGTGGCAGCCTGACGGCTACTCGTTCCACATGGAGGGCTCCGACCTGCAGATGCTCCTGGCCACCGATGCCGTTTCCGGCAAGATGTGGCTCGTCAGCGTCCCGCGCGATGCGTACTACGACACCGGCCGCGGCAAGTACAAGTCGAACTACGTGTACCACTTCGCTTTCTATGATGCTCAGGCGCAAGGTTACAGCAACAAGGATTGCCAGAAGATTGCCGCTCGCGCTACCGCTGACATGATGAGCAACCTGTTCGGCGTGTCGGTCGATCACTATCTGGTCACCAACCTCGACGACTACGTCGAGCTGGTCAACCGCGTCGGCGGCCTCGGCATGAACGTGCCCTACACCATCGACTACGACTTCTACAGCATGAAGAACCTCTCGACGGGCGCCTACGAGTCCCCGTTCTCGCCGATTCGCATCAACGCCGGCGACCAGGTGCTCGACGGGTTCGCCTCCATGGCCCTCTCCCGCGCCCGCACGTCGAACATCGGCGGCTTGGAGTACAGCTCCTACGGCCTTGAGCAGGACGCCACCCGTCAGAACGTCAACCGCCGTCAGATGGTGAATCTCATCAACCGCGCGCTGACCGATTCCAACATCGTCAACCTTGTGGGGCCCCTGGTCGACCTGGGCCTGATCGACACCGACTACAACTCCGACGACATGATCGACATGCTGTCCGCGTTCGTGCAGCATACCTCCGTCACCGTTTACGCCTCTAGCGGTGCTGTGAAGGGAGGGATCGTCGAGGTGCCGGGCGATGCCCCGTGGCTGGTTCCCTCCGGCACGGATCCGACCTATGAGAGCATCCGCAACTCCATCCTTTCGGGCGACGACACCGCTTGGCTCAACGACTACTACGGCATCAACTACGACAGCTGGTTCCCGCTGGCCTGGTCGACCGTGATCTATCCGTGCACGAACCAAATGCAGCCTGGCAGGTTCTCCGACGTTTACGAGCGCGGTTGGTATTACGAGTGCATCGAGCTGGCGGCCAGCCTCGGCTTCATCAACGGCTACGATGACGGTCGCTTCGGCCCCTACGACACGCTGACGCGCGGCCAGGCGGCGTGCTTCGCGGCGAACATGGCCAACGCCGACAATTCCGTGTCTTACTCCGGTCAGTATCCCGACATCGCAGGTGACGAGTACTTCGCCAACAACACCGCATGGGCGAAGAACACCGGCGTCATGAACGGCTATCAGGAAGGCACGTTCGGCCCGAACGACAGCCTGACGCGCGAGCAGGTTGCCTGCACGCTGTTCAACTACGCACGCGTCATCTTGGGTCAGGACACCACGGTCACCGATATCGATGGCGCTCTGGCGGCCTTCCCCGACGGCGGCGACGTTGACGATTGGGCGCGCGAGGCTGTGGCCTGGGCCGTGAACAACCACATCATGGGCAACGGCGGCTTCATCAACCCGCGCGGCAACATCACCCGTGCGGAGATGGCGGCCATGGTCACCAACCTGCAGCCCTACTCGCTGTAGGTTCGCGCTGAACCGCTCAGGTAAGGTATGTAGCGAAAACGGCGAAAGCCGTTGAGCGATTGCCCTTCACGGGTCCGATCGGGGTTTCCGATCGGACCCGTTTTTCTTTTGCGGAGGGCTTTGGGCGCAGCTTTTGCGCCTGCGGCAAACTTTTCGGGAGCACCAGGTTGCGGCCGTGTTTCCTTCCTTCATTGATATCGTGAAAACTTCCCTTCCTCACCTGTTCGGTACGGTAAAATCGAACAATCTGACAAAACGGCGCATATTATGGCGTTTACCTGCGAAGGATGGCTATGCAACAGATCAAATTCGCGAACGTGCTGCTGGAAAGCAACCCCCGCTCGCTCAGCTACCCCTCCCTGTACTGCCGCTCCACCGGTCCTGTGGTGTTCGAGCGCAACGAAAAGGTGTGGGAGCTCTACGGGCCCGGAGCGTTCGACTTCACCACGTACTTCAATTCCCTGTCCATCAAGAAGCTGCAGGAGTACACGCAGGCCCAGGGTTTCCACCTGCACCTGGAGCTGCGCGGCGACGCTTGCCGTGTCGTCGAGACCATGGCCGACGCGTTCGTCACCGAGGCAGAAGAAGTCGATGGCACCGAGCAGAAGCTGGCCGCGTCGACCGACTGGCAGGTGCTCGACATCGACCTTGCCGTCGACCCCACGGCCGTCGTGATCGGCTTTAAGATCGAGACCGAGGGCAGCGTCTTCATCAAGGACAGCTACTACACCCTCGATGTTGAGGATGACGACATCGTCGACGTGGAGCTGGCGCTTGCCACCACCACGTTCAAGAAAGAGGACTTCATCGTCCCGAACATCGAGCTGGTGCGCGAGTCCATCATGAAGGGCGAGCCGGAAATGGCCGAGCACTTCAAGATGCTCGTCATCGACAACGGCCGCACCTTAGATGCCGAGGGCCTCACTGGCGACGGCATCATCGTCTTCCCGAACCCCAACGCCGGCGGTGCGGGCGGCTTCACGCGCGGCATGATCGAGGCGCAGCGCCTGCCGGTCCCGGCCACGCACGTGCTGCTCATGGACGACGACGTGGCGGTTTCCCCCGAATCCATCAAGCGCACCTATCAGCTGCTGCGCATCCTGAAGCCCGCCTACAAGGAGGCCTTCATCAGCGGCGCCATGCTCAACTACGAGGTGGGCGAGGACCAGTGGGAGGACTTCGGCTTCATGACGAAGGAAGGTCGCTTCTGCGGCTGCAAGCCGGGCCTGCGCATGAGCCTGCTGCACGACATCGTCATGAACGAGCAGTACGTCCCTACCAAGGAGCAGCGCGAGAACATGTACGCCGCCTGGTGGTACTGCGTCATCCCGACCGCGGTCATCCGCAAGAACGGCTACCCGCTGCCGGTGTTCGTTCGCTGCGACGACGCCGAGTACGGCATCCGCTGCAAGCCGAAGGTCATCTCCATGAACGGCATCTGCATCTGGCATCTGGCGTTCCATTCGCGCTACAACGCCGCCGTCGAGCGCTACCAGACGACGCGCAACACGCTGATCGCCCAGGCCACCACCGGCATGGCGAAGAACTCCGACTTCCTCAAAGAGCTGCACGGCAACCTGCAGATCGAGCTGAAGAAGTTCAACTACACCGACGCCTCGCTTCTGCTCGACGGTTTCGAGGACTTCTTGAAGGGCCCCGAGTTCATCGGTCAGCCTGTTGCCGAGGAGTGCTTCCTGCGCGCCAACCGCAACGCGGAGAAGCATCTTTCCTTCGATGAGCTGCGCGAGGCGACGAAGGACATCGAAGGCTTCGATCTGGACGACGAGGATTGCCTGAGCATCTACCGCGACGAGCCGCGCACGCGCTCCGAGGCGTTCGTGGACTTCCTCACGTTCAACCGCCAGCGCGTCATGACCACCACCGGCAAGGGCGCTGCGGTCATCCCGTCCGAAGGCTGGATCTACCCGCCGGGCAAGATTCGCGGCAAGGACACCATCGTCGCCATCGACACGCATCGCCGCAAGGGCATCGTGCGCCATCGCGACCTGAAGAAGTTCAACGAAATCATGAATCGTTACTACGAGGATCTGTCGACATACCACAAGAATCGCGTACAGCTGGAAAAGGATTACGCCGCCGCTCGCGAGTGGCTTACCTCCGAGGAGTTTTGGAAGGGCTACCTCGGCATCGACTAGGGAAAATGGACGCCTTGCAACGCAAGGTGAACGAGCGTTCGGCAACTTGATCTACGTCGAACGCTCGGGTTTCGCGTGTGAATGTTTGGGAAGGTTGGTGTAGGTTCGTGGCTGCTGTTCGCTTGAAGCAAAACGCTGGCGTGCGGATGGTTTTGCTTGGCTGCTTGCTGGCCGTGTTCGTGGGGTTCGCCCCTGCGCACGCTCAAGCTGTTGAAGGGTCTTCCGCTCTCGAGGCGCAAAGCGTTGCCGAGGTGAACGCGCCGGCGGCTTGCGATTCTGCGACGACTACCCAGAAGGCGGACGCGGAAAAGGCCGATGCTCAAAAGGCCGGCGCGCAATTCGCCGATGCGGGGTCTACGGCAGCCGCATCCAACGGCTCCGAAGCCGCTCAGGGGGCCGCTTCGTCTGCGCAGACGGCGCCTGCCTCCGAGGCGACTGACGCTTCGAGCGACGTTTCCGCATCCGAGCTGTCGATTGAAGAGAGCGACGGCGAGCTTGACGGTGCAGCCACCCCTTCGTCAGATCGTGAAAACGAAGCGGAAGCAAACGACCCCGTCGCCGTTGGCGCGTACATCATCATGTCCGAACTGGGCACGGTTGTGGACATCGATGGCGCATCGTCGGACAACATGGCGAACGCGCAGGTGTATGCCGACAACGGTTCATCCGCGCAGCGCTTTCACATTTCCGCCGTCGGCCAAGATCCGAACGGTGAATGGTACTACCAAATTCAAAACGTGAATTCGGATAAGGTGCTCGATTGCGTTGCCGGCGGTTGCGAACCGGGGACCGACGTGTGGCAGTACGAGTCGAACGGTTCCGCTGCGCAGCAGTGGTACCTGCGCAAGACCGTGCTTGCCGATGGGTCCTCTTGCTATCAGATTGTGAGCCGCGCAAGCGGGTTGGCGCTTGACGTTGCCGGCGCCAGCAGCGCCGACGGCGCGAATCTGCAGGTATACACGGCGAACAACACCGCCGCGCAACACTGGTTTTTGCGCCGATGCGAGGCGTCTATCGCCGACGGCGCATACGTGATCGAGTCGGGCTTGGGCGGCAATCGCGTGGTGGATATCGCTGGTGCCGTTGGCGACAATGGTGCGGCTGTCCAAATCTATGAAGGCAACGGCTCGCTTGCCCAGGCTTTCGCGTTCAACTACGACGAATACAGCGGGTATTACCGCATCACCAGCTACGCGTCGGGCAAATGCTTGGACGTTGAGGGTGCCGCGCGCTACACGGGTGCGCATATTCAGCAGTACACGCCGAACGGCACGTTCGCTCAGCGTTGGTCGATTATCCCCAACGACGACGGGTCGTACTCCATTGCGTCCGCTATCTGCGGGTTCGTGCTGGATGTTACCGGTGCCTGCGCGGACAACGGCACGCGTTTGCAGCAGTGGAATCTCAATGGCACGGCAGCGCAGCGTTTCTTCCTGCGCGAAACCACTCCCACCTTCTGGGGCGACGTGGTCTCCATCGCCAATGGCGATGCGAATTACCTGGTGGCTGACGTGCAGGGTGGATCGCGCGACGCGGGCGCATGCATTCAGGGTTACGACTCCAACAACACCATTTCCCAGAAGTTCAAGCTTACCCGCAACGATGACGGCACCTATTCCATCGCCGCTCTGGTATCCGGCTTGCTGATCACCGGCCTTGACAACGGGTCGGTTGTGCAGGCCGGCACAGGCGAGGCGGGCCTGCAGCACTGGACCGTCCTTCCGACGAACGATGGGCATTTCACGCTTGGTTCGGCTGACGGGACGCGGCTTTTGGGGCTTAACGGCGTGTGGTCCGGAAACGGCTTGTCGATGGTGAACGCTGCCGGCGCGAACAGGTCTGCCAGCTGGAACCTCTACATCGCCGCCTTGATAACCAACGGGCTGTACACCATCGGGTCTTCCGAGAACGAGCATTTCGTGCTTGACGTGGATGCTGGGAGCCTCGCTTCGTGCGCCAACGTGCAGCTCTGGGACGATAACGGCAGCAATGCTCAAAAGTTCATCGTCACCAATTTGGGCGACAACGTGTATTCCATTGTGAACATCTGGTCGTTGAACAGCCTTGACGTGGTCAGCGGCGTGGGATTCGACGGGCAAGATGTGTGGCAATACCGCTGGAACGGCAGCGATGCGCAGCGCTGGCGTGCGGTGTGGGACGGCAAAGGCGGCTTCGTGTTCCAGTCGCTGGCAGGCGGTTTCGCGCTGGCGTCCGATGGCGCGTTCGCGGGCAGCAACGTGCATCTTGCCAACATGAACGTCGATGATGCAAGGCAGGGCTTCCGCCTTTCGTTCACGTCGTTTGCGTCGATCGGCTTCGACGAGCGTATCGCCGTCATGGACACCGTCGATGGCGGCGGGCTGCAGGTGTTCCGTAGCATGAACGGCATTTCCCAAGGCACCATCGATTGGATCTACAGCGCTATCAGCAACTACTATGACGATGGCTCCGATGTGGGCTTCGCGATGATCGACCTGAACACGGGCGCCGGCGTTTCCTACAACATCGATTCGTACTTCTACAGCGCCAGCACCATCAAGGGCCCCTACATCGCTTCGCTGAATTACTACGCTCCGTGGTTGCTGGATTCCTGGGGCGACATCATGTACAACACCATCAACGTGTCGAGCAACGAGGCGTATGCCGAGGTTCGTTCCGGCAATGGCGCCTGGTCGATCGGGGAGTTCGTCGATCATACGCATGCTTGGGGCTTCGACTGGTCAAGCTGGTACGTCGATTACACGCCGCGTCAGCTGTGCAAACTGTGGCTGGGCATGGCGGATTACTTCATGAGCGACAGGGAAAATGCCGATTGGTGCCGCGACGTTTACAGCAGCAACATCGCCATCACGTCGCGCTCCACGCTGGCGTGGAAGGACTGCACCATCTATGCGAAATCGGGTTGGATCACCGGCGGTCCCACGTCGCATAACGAGGGGTGTCTGGTCATGGATGGTGACCATCCCTACGTGATGGTCGTGATGAGCACCGAATACTGGTGGGAGTCGTGGAAGATGTCGGACTTGATGTCGGCGCTTGACGCCGCTCATAGCGAATTGGTGTAGGCATGCACGAAGGGCGCGCCGCCAAGATAGATCGTCGCACGCTGTGCGTATCCGCGTTGGTGGGCGCTGCCCTGTCGCTTTCCCTGTTTGGGCGCGCGTTGCTGGCGGCTTATGCGGCGGAAAGCGGCAGGATGTTTGCGTGGGGCGCGGTGGTGGTTGGCGTGGCCGTCATCGGTGTGGTGTGCTACGCGCTTTTACGCGTGCTGCCCACGTCGCGCTTCGCATCGTATGCAGGTTGGGCGCAAAAGGTGTTTCGCCTGCGGCCCGTGAACGTGGTTGTGGTCGCGGCTGTCATGGCGGTGATTTGGGTTCCGGTTATTGCCCTTATGATGCCGTTTCATATAGGGCCGGACACCGTTGCTCAGCTGCTCTGGTCGCAAGGTTATCAGGCGTTCGATCCTTCGTCGCGTCAGCCGCTCGAAGGCTATGCCCTAAGCGACCATCATCCGGTAACGACCACGTTGCTTTACGGACTGTTCTACGATATCGGAGAGGCGCTGGGCAGTGCCGCATGGGGCATAACGCTGCTGTGCTTTGTGCAGGTCGCCTTGATGGCGCTTACGTTTTCGTACGCATGCTGCTGGATGGCGGAGCGCGGTGTTCCTTTGCTGCTCTGCGTGCTTGCTTTTGCGTTCTGGGCGTTGAACCCGGTTTTCCCGATGCTGCTTATGCAGTTGGTGAAAGACGTCACGTCCATGCCGTTTTTCGTGGCTTGGGTGTTGTGCTTTGCGGACTGCGCTTTGATGGTGCGCGCGGGTGAGCGCATCACGCCTGCGCGGACGGCGGCGCTGGTGGTGTTGGGCACGTTGTGCTCGCTTATGCGCAAGACGTTGCTGTACATCGTCGCGCCGTCGTTGCTGGTGTTGCTGCTGTTCGCGCTGTATGTGCGCCGCCGGCGCGCATTGGCGGGCGGCTGCAGCGCGAATGAGCGCGTTCAGTTGACGGTGCGGAGCACGTTCGCCCCGCTTGCGGTTGCGCTGTTCGTTCCGGCGCTCATGGTGATGGTGCTGGTGCCGCGCGTGCTGCTGCCTGCCTTGGATGCGGCACCGGGTGGGACGCAAGAAGCGCTCGCCGTTCCCATTCAACAGGTTTCTTGCGTTGTCGCGAAGCACGGCGATGAACTGACGGAAGCGCAGCGCGAAGCCGTTTCAGCGGTCTTGCCCTACGGCAAGCTTGCAGAACTGTATACGCCGGCCATTGCCGACAACGTGAAGGACGCTTGGAACCGATCGTCTGCCAAAAGCGACACGATCGCGTTTTTGAGGACATGGATTGAACTGGGCATTCGCTATCCTGGGGATTACTGGGACGCCTGCCAGTACATGAGAGCCTATTGGCTTGTGGGCACCTACGACAACGACAACCCTTGCATATGGTGGGGGTGGCCCGAATATGACGGCGCCGATCTTTTCCCGCAATGGCAGATGTTCGAGCAGTCGGAGGGCCAAGCGTTTTTGGCAAGCGTTGTGCACGACACCTTATGGGCGGGCAATCCCGTAACGGAATTGCTGTTCGATGAAGCGGTGTATGTGCTGTGGGTGCCGCTGTTTGCGTTCGTGCTTGCGCTTACGCTGCGTCGCCGACAGGGCAATATGGTGATGTTCGTTCCGGTGGCGTTGTCGCTTGCGGTGTTGTTCTTGGTTCCGGCGTCGCAGCCGCGCTATGCGTTCAACCTGGTGTTCATGGCCCCGCTCGTTGTGGCGTTCGGCTTTGCTTGCTTACCCGTGAAGAGTTCGGAACCAATGGATGCGCCTGCGGTGCCATCCGAGAAGATGGAGGGATAAATGGCTGAATTCACCTGGCAAAAAGGAGGCAGCGTTGCGCTTTCGTGCGCGCTGTCGCTGCTGTTGACCGTTCCTGGTCCGCTTGCCTATGCGCAACAGGAAGAGGCGTCCGATGGCTTGCCGTCGCAAACGCTTACGAGCCAATCCGAAGGCC